>CASEHS010000043.1 GCA_949287815.1 uncultured Bacillota bacterium
CCAGGTCGTCATAGGCGCGGCTTGCGCGCTGCCGGTAATATGAGGGCTAACAGCCCGAAACTGAAAAACCACCGGCTATGCCGGTGGATATTTATTTATTTTGTAAAAAAGTCGTTAAGATTTTAAAAAATGTGGAATTGATTTCATATTCTTTATTGACAGAAATTCTGTTCCGTGGTAGAATAATTTCAAGAAAAATGCAGAAGGTGTTATTGTGAATATAGATGAGATTGCAAAAATGGCGGGAGTTTCGCGCACGACTGTCTCGCGTTATCTGAACGGGGGATATGTTGCCGAAGAGAAAAAAGAAAGGATCGGGCGGGTGATCAGTGAAACGGGATACCGTCCGTCGGCACAGGCGCAGATGCTCCGTACAAAAAAGACAAAGCAGATCGGCGTGATCCTGCCCAAAATAAATTCCGATTCCATCAGTGAAATGGTGGAGGGGATCTCTTCCGTGCTT
This sequence comes from uncultured Bacillota bacterium, assembly GCA_949287815.1. Taxonomy (GTDB): domain Bacteria; phylum Bacillota; class Clostridia; order Christensenellales; family Borkfalkiaceae; genus Borkfalkia. Next base: position 464 of record CASEHS010000043.1, read on the forward strand.
TCCTCGGAAGGGTATTTTCTTCTGCTTGCCAATACGGCAAATGACGAGAGTGCAGAGCTCAACTATCTGGATATATTCAGCCGCAACAAAGTAGATGGTATTATTCTTATCGGAACGGTCATAACGCAAGCCCACAGGGAAGCGATTTCCGCATTGAGCGTGCCTTTCGTGGTGGCGGCGCAGCGTGTAAACGGTGTAGACTGTGTCTATTATGACGATTACGGTGCAGCGTACGCCCTCACCGAACTTTTGCTTGAAAAGGGCAATGTTTTCGGGTATATCGGGGTGCGTGAAGACGATAAAGCGGCCGGTTATGACAGAAAATGCGGATTTTTGGCTGCTTTGCGCGATCACGGCAAACAGTTTGACGAGTCGTATAGCGAAATATCTATGTTCAGTATGCAATCGGGCTACGAACAGGCTTCGGAACTTTTTTCTCGGCATCCCGATACGGACGCACTGTTTTGTGCAACCGATCATATCGCGGCGGGCGCGTTGTTATATCTGAAAGGCGCGGGAAGGCGCGTTCCCGAAGACGTGATCGTTGCGGGCGTAGGCGACGGAAAACTGTGCCGCGTGACATCACCTTCTCTCACGAGCGCACATCTTTATTATAATGAATGCGGCAGGAAAGCGGCGCAGATGCTTCTGGAAAGAATAGGGGGCTCTACTCCGGTGCAGGAAGTTCGTCTCGGTTATCAGATTGTTGAGCGTGAGTCAACGAGCAGATAAAATGAAACCGATTTCACATAAAAGCTAACTTAAATCACATAAAATTTAATAAAAAACAATAAATTTTTCAAAAAAATTTAAAAAACCCCTTTACAAACCGCAAAATGAGTGTTATACTATGCATACATAATATGGAAGCGATTCCACATTAAAAAAACCCAAAGGGGGATATGTATGGATTACAAGGCATCCGCGCAGAGCGTTTTAGACGCGATCGGCGGGAAAGAGAACATTGTATCTGCGGCACATTGTGCAACGAGGCTGAGGCTTGTCATAGCCGATAACGGCAAAGTCGACAAAGAGAAGCTGGAAAACACGGACGGCGCGAAAGGCGTTTTCGAAGCGTCGGGGCAATTACAGATCATCTTCGGCACCGGCACGGTAAACAAAGTGTTTGAAGAATTCACGGCTCTTGCGGGCATTGAAGGGGGAACGAAAGAAGACGTCAAAAAAGCGGCGGCGGCCAAGCAGAATATTTTTCTTCGCTTGATCAAAACGCTGGGCGACGTATTCGTGCCTATTCTTCCCGCCATTGTGGCGAGCGGTCTTTTGATGGGACTTTTGGAAGGCCTGACCAAAGCGATCCCCGGCATGGCGGAGTCAAACTGGTATACATTCTTCCACCTGATGAGCAGTGCGGCGCTTACCTTCCTGCCCATTCTTATCGCAGTCAGTTCGGCCAGGGCGTTCGGCGGGAATATGTTCCTCGGCGCGGTTGTCGGCATGATAATGATCCATCCCGATCTTGTCAACGCTTGGAGCGGCGATGCGGTCAATTCCGCACCCGTGCTTTTCTCGATCGGTTCATACAGTGTACGGCTTGTAGGATATCAGGGACACGTAATCCCCGTCATTCTCTCCGTATGGGTAATGAGTTTTGTGGAAAAGAAACTGCATAAAGTTGTTCCCGAAATACTCGATCTGTTTGTTGTTCCGCTCGCATCAGTGCTTGCAGCGGGCGCGGTCGCGCTTCTCGTTGTAGGGCCTATTTTCGGTCAGCTGGAAACTTGGGTATTGCAGGGCGCATCATGGTTGATCTCCGTACCGTTCGGTATCGGCGGATTCTTTGTCGGCGCAGCATATGCACCTACCGTCGTTGCGGGCGTGCATCATATGTATAATATGATAGAAGCAGGATTCCTCAGTGCGGGCGGTGCCAATATCTGGATGCCGATCGCAACAGCGGCAAACGTGGCGCAGGGCGCAGCGGCTCTTGCGGTAGCACTTAAAACCAAGAACAAAAAGACAAAAGCAATGGCAGTACCCGCCGCTCTTTCGGCATATATGGGTATTACCGAACCTGCTATTTTCGGTGTAAACGTACGTTATAAAAAGCCTTTCATTGCCGGTATCATCGGCGGTGCTGTCGGCGGACTCTTTGCCGCACTTACGAAAGTAGGCGCGTCGGCATACGGCGTTACGGGTATTTTCGGTATCCTCATCACCGTTCCGAATTCGGAATACGGGCTGGGCGTATGGAACATCGTCAATTATCTTCTGACGATCGTGATCGCATCGGGCGCGGCTTTTGCGGTATCCTTTATCTGGTATAAAGACGAAGCGCCCCGTGAAAAAAATAAAGTTTACAGCCCTTTGAAAGGCACGGCGATTTCGCTTTCCGAAGTCAAAGACGCAACTTTTGCGGAAGGTGTACTCGGTAAAGGCTTTGCGGTCATTCCCGCAGCGGGCAAAGTGGTCGCACCTTTCGACGGTAAAATAACCACTCTCTTTGAAACAAAGCACGCGGTCGGTATCACGAGCGATGCGGGACTGGAAGTTCTCATCCACATCGGTCTCAATACGGTCGCTTTGGAAGGCAAGCATTTTACGGCGCTTGTCAATGAAGGCGACACCGTGAAAGCGGGACAGACGCTCATCACTTTCGATCAGAAAGCGATCGCGGAAGAGGGGTATGACATTACGACTCCCGTGATCATAACCAATTCCGACGACTATGCGGACGTGGAAGTACTCGGTCAGGGAAAAGTCGGTTTCGGCGACGCGGTTTTATCCGTCAAAGAAAAAGAACAAGAGATTGCCACGGCAGAGGCGCAGGCATGACCGAAAAGGAAACAGAACTTCGTATCCGCGCGGCAAAAGCGCAGGAAAACATCGGAAAAACCCAAAAAGGCAGATACAGATGTAAATATCATCTGATGCCGCCCACAGGCTGGCTCAATGATCCGAACGGGCTTTGCAAGGTGAACGGGGTTTATCACGTGTTTTTCCAGTACGCACCGGAAGGTGCAGACGGCTCGGGTATGCGCAGCTGGGGACATTACGTCAGTAAAGACCTCCTTTGCTGGAAGTTTCTCGGCGTTGCCATCTATCCCGATTCGGATACGGACGCAGACGGCGCGTATTCGGGAAGCGCAGTGCCCGAAGACGAGGGATTTTCTCTCTACTATACGGGCAACGTCAAGCATAAAGATAAAAAGTACGATTATATTTCGGACGGACGGGAGTCGAACACGACTCTCATCCGTTCAAAAGACGGTTTTTCCTTCGGCGAGAAGAAGATCCTCTTAAAAACTTCCGATTATCCCGAGAATTTCACGCGGCACATCCGCGATCCCAAAGTTTATAAAACGGAAAAGGGATACGAAATGGTACTCGGCGGCAGAATGAAGGGAGATCAGGGCGCGGTTTTGTTTTATGAGTCGCAGGACGGCGAAAAATTCACCCTCCGCGAAGTAAAAACGACGCGGGAAAAATTCGGGTATATGTGGGAATGTCCCGACTTTTTCGAAATGAACGGAACGAAATTTCTGTGTGTATCGCCGCAGGGCGTAGGTGAGGAAAAATACCGCTTTCAGAACGTCTATTCGTCGGGATATTTTTCGGGAGAGCTGAAAAAAGAAAACTTTTACGAATGGGATTTTGGTTTTGATTTTTACGCCCCGCAGACCTTTTTTGACGGAGAGCGCAGGATCCTGTTCGGCTGGGTCGGAATGCCCGACGTGCCGTACGATAATCAACCCACGGTAAAAGAGGGTTGGCAGCACACGCTCACCCTTCCCCGCGTACTCACCGAAAAAGAGGGCAGGATCATACAGAGCCCCGCGGAGGAACTCAAAAAACTGCGCGGAGAGGAAATTGCAAAAGGGCAGGAGTGCGAATGCTGTGAAATTCTGCTCGACGAGATTTCCGAGAGTGCAAAAGCGGTGATCTGCGACGCTCTGGAAATAGAGTTCAAGGCAAATGAAACGGTTTTTTCTTTCCGTTCGGACGCAGGGCGGGGCAGAACGGTAAGGCGCACGGATATAAGAGCGGAAAACGTCAGGATTTTTCTGGATGTTTCCGTATGCGAAGCGTATATCAACGGCGGCGAAAGGGTGTTTACGACAAGGCTTTACCCCGAAAGGTACACGCTGGAAGTATTCGGTTGCAGGGCAAAACGCTATGCAATGCGCCCGTACACCGTGGAAATTGAGATCAAAGACAACTGAAACCGCCAGATCGGCGGATAAAATAAATCCGGAGGATAAGGAAAATGACTTTCGAATATGTGATCAAGGACAGTTTAGGTATTCATGCTCGTCCCGCAGGGCTTGTCGTTGCGGAAGCGAAAAAGTATGCGAGTGCGGTCACCATTGAAGCAAAGGGCAAAAAGGCGGACGCAAAGCGCATTTTTGCGGTCATGTCTTTGGGCGTAAAATGCGGGGATACCGTAACGGTCACCTGTGAAGGAGCGGACGCGGAAGCCGCGCTCGGCGGAATGAAAGCCGTGATCGAAGGAAATTTATAAATCAGATCAGAGGGGAGAGTAAGGATGACGGAATATTGCGGAAAAAGCGTGTTCGAAGGTATCGCCATCGGAAAACTGAAAATCGTAAGGCACGATGAATCGGTTTCGGTGATCGAACAGGGCACGCCTGCCGAAGAAAAAGAAAAATTCTATGCCGCAAGGGAAAAGGCAGTCGCCGAACTCAATGAACTTTACGAGCAGGCGCTTTCCAGTGTAGGCGAATCGGAAGCGGAAATTTTCAGTATGCACGCAATGATGGCGGAAGACGCCGATCTTGAAGACGGTGTACTTGCAAAAATCGAGGCGGGCGAGAGTGCTGCCCGCGCCGCGGAAGAAGCGGGATTCGAACTTTCCCAGATGTTTATCCGTATGGACGACGAATATATGAAAGCAAGGGCGGTGGACGTGATCGACGTGTCCAAGCGCCTTTGCCGCTATATTCTCGGTAAAAAAGAGGAGAAAATCGAACTGAATGAGCCGAGTATTCTCGCATCCAGCGATTTCACGCCGAGCGACGTCGTGAAACTGGATAAGAGCAAGGTCCTCGGTTTTGTCACCACATTCGGTTCGGACAATTCGCATACAGCCATTCTTGCAAGAACGCTTGCCCTGCCGTCGGTAGTCAATATCCGCGACAGCATCGATTTCCCCTTTGACGGAAAGACGTGCATTGTGGACGGATTTACGGGAAAAGTCCTCGTCGATCCCGATGAGAAGACGCTTTCTTCTTACAGATCGGAAAAAGAAAAGACGGACGCACAGCGCGCGGCAAGGCTCGCTTTGATCGGAAAAAAGAGCGAAACGTCGGACGGACAGCAAATGCACATTTACTGCAATGTCGGCAATTCCGAAGACGTGAAAACAGCCCTTGCCAACGACGGGGAAGGTGTCGGGCTTTTCCGCAGCGAATTTCTGTATCTGGAAAGCAACGACTTTCCGAGCGAACAGAAACAGTATGAGGAATATTCCCGAGCGGCGAAACTTTTAGGAGATAAACTTCTCATTATCCGCACGATGGATGTCGGTGCGGATAAACAGGCGGCATATTTCAACCTGCCGCACGAAGAAAACCCCGCTTTGGGTTTAAGATCGGTCCGTATCTGCTTTGACCGCCCCGAAATTATGTACACGCAGCTTCGCGCAATTTACCGCGCTTCCGCGGACGGAAACGTGGCAGTAATGGTGCCTATGATCATCGGCGTAAACGAAGTGCGCTGGGTAAAAGAGATCGCCGAAAAAGTACGAAAAGATCTTAAAGCGGAAGGCGTTGCTTTTAACGAGAAAATGCAGATCGGAATTATGATCGAAACGCCTGCGGCGGCGGTCATAGCCGACGAACTTGCAAAAGAAGCCGACTTTTTCAGCATAGGCTCGAACGATCTCACGCAGTATACGCTTGCGGTCGACAGACAGAATCAGCAGCTTGAAAAGATCGTCGACGTACATCATAAATCTATCCTGCGCCTTATAAGGTATGCCGCTGAGTGCGCGCACAGAGAAGGGAAGTGGATAGGCGTTTGCGGAGAACTTGCAAGAGATCTTGCTTTAACGGAGTTTTTTGTGGCGTGCAAGATAGACGAACTTTCGGTATCGCCGCCGTATGTTCTGCCTCTCAGGGAAAAACTTCGCTCCATTTCGGCGGATGAGGCAAGTGCAGACGCTTTTACAAAATAACTTTTTTAGACAGATATAAAAAACGAAGACAACCGATAAAAAGGAGGGTGCATGTATGAATAAATTATATGCGATCGGGGAAATGCTGATCGATTTTGCGCCTTGCGGAGAGGGATTGTATAAGCGCAACGCAGGCGGTGCGCCCGCCAATGTCGCGGTCTGTGCGGCGAAACTTGGTGCAGAGAGCGCAGTGATCACAAAGCTCGGCAATGATCTTTTCGGCGATTTTCTGATGAAGACGCTCAAAGAAGAGGGTGTAGACGCGGAATACGTATTCCGCACCGACCGTGCAAATACCGCGCTTGCGTTCGTTACGCTGGACGAAAACGGTGACAGAGCATTTTCCTTTTATAGGAACCCTTCCGCAGATCTCTTTTTAGACGAGACGGAAACGGATAAGATCCCTTTCAAAAAAGGCGACGTTCTGCATTTCGGGAGCGTGGATCTTGTGGACTATCCCGTGCGTAAGGCGCACGAAAGGGCAATTTTCCGCGCAAAGGAAAAGGGCGCGATCGTGAGTTTTGACCCCAACCTTCGCTATAATCTCTGGAAAAGCAGGGAAGAATTATTGGAAACGGTCAATCGTTTTGTTCCGTTTGCGGACGTTTTAAAAGTGAGCGAGGAAGAACTTACGGATATTACGGGCATTTCCGAGGAAGAAAAGGCGGTTTCGACCCTTTTTCGAGGAGATGTCAAAATTGTCTTTCTCACGCGCGGCAGCGGCGGCGCAACGGCGTATACAAAATCGGGAAAAAGCGTTTCGGCCCTGTCCGAAAAGGCGGTCTGTCTGGACGCTACGGGCGCAGGCGATACCTTCGTCGGGGCAATTTTGTATCAGCTTTTAAAGAGCGGAAAACGCCCCGAAAATTTAACAGAGGATGAAAAAACTCTTTCGGAGTGGTTAAGATACGCGAATAAGGCGGCGTGGTTTGTCGTTCAGAGATCGGGTGCAATTCCCGCTATGCCCGCTCATGAAGAAGTGTTCGGCTGTAAATAATTTTTGAATAAATAAGTTTTCGATAAAAATAAAAAAGGCAGGGTCGGATAGTTTTATCCGACCCTGCCTTTTTTATGCGTCAGTCACTTTTTTGGCTCTGATTTTTATAAATATCAGTCGTAAAAAGCAATGTTTTCAAAACAGATTTCGTATTTTCCGTCCTCAATGCCCCGAACGATCTCCACGGTCTTATCGTTGCAGGGGGTAGGAACGCCGTATTTTCTGCCATATTCGGAAACTACGCCGTTGATAAAATCGATTTCACAGCGTTTGCCGTGGCGAAGATCCTGCAACATACTCGAAATGAGTGCGCGGTGTTTTTTCATGGCGACGGGAATAAGGGCAAAGGAAATAGCTTTTTTGATCGCGCCTTTGTAGTCGAACAGTTTATCGATCCTGTGTCCCTGCACGGGTTCAACGGTAATGCCCGCGGCTTTTGCAACGTCGATACATTCCTTGATGATGCGCTGGGCAATTTTTCTCGAAGCCTTGTTTTTTGAAACTTCTCCGAAAGTCGCACCCGTTACTGTGGAAAGACCTGAAAACGCGCTGTTGATGAGAAGTTTTGACCATCTAGCGCCGATAAAGTTTTTCTCTATTGTGACCGTACCCATTTTGGAAAGAAGATCAGCCGTTTCCTGTAAGCGGTTTCCTTTCCCGTATGCGCCGAGAGAGAAAGTGAGCGCGTCGGGACTGGAAGTAAGTTCGGATACGCCTTCGCCGTGGAAAGTCGCACCCCAGGCGATCGCGCAGCCGAGCGTTCTGTCCGCACCGATGATGTCGGCAATCTTCGGTTCGGGAAGTCCGTTCTGGCAGGTGCAGAGCGCGCCGTCTTCTTTAAGGTAGTCTTTGAGAAAAGTTACGATCTCCGCGTTCTGCCGCTGTTTGGTCATGAGAAGAATAATATCGTATTTTTCCGTCATTTCGGAAGGAAGAAGTGCGTTTACTTTCTGCGTAAAATTGACGCTGCCCGTGATCGTTGCTCCCTTTTCGCGCAGGGCGGCAACGTGTTTTTCGTTGCGGTTGATAAGATCGATCTCTATTCCCGACCTTGCAATGTATGCGCCGAGGACGGTACCCATCGCTCCTGCGCCGTAAATGGCATATTTCATAAAAAACCTCCGTCTGATCGTTTTAATTTCGTTTATAAATTTTTACGGAAAGCCGAAGTGGTTATTCCGTGTTGTTTTTTGAAGAGTTTGAGAAAATATTCATAGTCGCGGTATCCAGACATATAGGCGATCTCCCGCGCGCTCAGCTCAGTACTTTTAAGAAGTTCTTCCGCCCGTTCCATGCGCAATTTGTTCAGATAGGCGATCACGGGCATTCCCGTTTTTTCCTTGAAGATCTTGCAAAGATAGGAATGGGAAAGGTGCATCGCCTCGCTCAGGTATTCCACGGTAAAATCGTCTTGCAGGTATTTCTTTTCGATAAAGCGTCGGATAAGTTCCACGGTATCGTTTTCGTATAAAAATCCCGAATTGTTCTTTTTGCCGTACGCCGCGGCGCAGAGGCTGTAAAACAGTGCCGCGCCCTCAAAATAAGAAACGGCGCTTTGTTTTTCGGTGTTTTGGAAAAAATTAGCAAAATCGAAAGCAAGTTTTTGCGGGTTTACGCAGTTCCGAACGGGGTGTTCTTTTGAAAAACCGATGTCCTGCATATATTCTTTGACCTTTTCTCCGCAAAAATCAAACCAAACGTATTCCCACGGGTCTTCTTTGACGGGATAATAGGCGAAAGAACTTTCCGTGTCCAGAAAAAAAGCCTGAAATTTGCCGACCGAAAACAATTTGCCCTCAATATTCAGCGTGCCTTTACCTTCCACTACGAAATGCAGGGTACAGTATTGCTGTTTCCGCGGAAAAAATTGCGGTTTTACAAAATGAAAGTTGTTGTAGCCTGTCGAAAGCAGTGCAATGTCTTTTTCCCGTCTGTTGAGAAAAAAATGCACTTTTTCGGGCACGGAGAGCAGAAATTCTTTTTTTTCCATAGCTTGATTATATCACTTCGGGTGCAGATATGGCAACAAAAAAAATAAAAAAGTACGGTTTTTAAAAAAATAAATCCATTCCGCATTGCAAAGCTGAGTGCTATAATTTCAGCATACGGAGGAAAGAACCATGAAAAAAATCAGAACAGGCGTCGTAGGACTCGGTTGCAGAGGAAAAAGTCTTCTCAATACTATCTATGCGACGGAAGAAGCAGAGATCGTCTGCGTGTGCGACGTATACGAAGACCGTGTGGAAGAAGCACAGAAAATTGTGGAAAAACAGGCAGGAAAAAAACCTGCGGGATATACCGATTTTTCTTTGATGCTGGAAAAGGAAAAACCGGAAGCCGTGTACATAGCGTCGTCTTGGAGCGAACATATCCGTATGGCGATCGAGTGTCTGGAAAGGGGGATCGCCGTTGGTATGGAAGTAGGCGGAGCGTGCGACGTTCAGGAATGCTGGGATCTTGTCCGCACCTATGAAAAGACGAAAACGCCCTTCATGCTCATGGAAAATTGCTGCTATGACAGATTCGAACTTCTCACCACTGCGCTCGTGCGTGACGGAAAACTGGGCGAGATCGTGCATTGTCACGGCGCGTACAGCCACGACCTTCGCGACGAAGTGAGCGGCGGTTGGGTGAACAGGCATTACCGTCTGGATAATTATCTTCACAGGAACTGCGAAAATTATCCCACTCACGAACTCGGCCCGATCGCAAAGATTCTGGATATCAACAGGGGAAACAGGATGCTGTCGCTCGTATCGGTTGCGTCTAAGGCGGCGGGAATGGAGGCGTATATAAATTCGGATAAAAACCCTGATCCTACGCTGAAAGGCAGAAAATTTGCGCAGGGCGACATTGTAAGTACGATCATTACCTGTGCGGACGGATCCACGATTACCTTAACTTTGGACACGACGCTTCCCAAATATTATTCAAGAGAATTTACCGTGCGAGGCACAAAGGGGCTTTGCAATCAGGAAGCGGATATGATTTTCCTGGAAGACGCGGTGAATATCCACGAATTTTTTGAACCCGAAAAGACAATACAAAAATATCTCGGCAATTCAAAAGATTACATGGAATATCTGCCCGGGGTATGGAAAAACATCACGGATGAGGAAAGAGAGCTCGGACACGGCGGAATGGATTTTATCATGTTCAAGGAGTTTTTCGGCTGTTTGCGCGCGGGCGAAGAAATGCCCGTGGACGTATACGATGCGGCGGCTTGGATGTGCATTACGGCGCTTTCGGAGCAGTCCGTCGCAACAGGCGGAATGCCGCAGGCGATCCCCGACTTTACGGACGGAATGTGGGTAAAAAGACCTCGTAAAGACGTCAAAGCACTCAAAAGTTAAATTTTTGCGAAAAAAAACAGGTTTTAAAAATTTATGGATAATGCTTGCTTATTTTAGATAAAATAGCAGAAAATAACAGATAAAAAATTACGCCCGTAGGCGCAAGTATTTGCGCCTACGGGCGTTTTTGTATAAAGAGCATTAAAAAAACAATTTGGAGTTCAATTAGGTAGTCTATTTAATTTATGTCAGATGCTGAAATTATGTTAGTTTTTTTATTGTTTTTGGGAATGCGCCGAATTTTGTTTTGAACTGTCTTGTAAAGTAACTGAGGTTATTAAATCCGCACGAAAAAGCCGATTCGGTTACCGAATATCCGCAAGAGAGTTTCATATAAGCCTGTTTCAGTCGGGTATTGATAAGAAATTTCATGGGCGTTACGCCGCAATATCTTTTGAAAACGACAATAAAATTGAATTTGCTCATTGCGGCTTTTTTGCTCAGCAGATCGAGGTCTATCCGCGAAGAAAAATTGCGTTCCATAAAAGTGATTATTTCCTGAACGGTGTGCCTGTCCGAATTGAGATTGCGCGATTCCCGTGAACAAGGCATTTCCGAAAAAAGAGTAAAGAGCAGTGCGTGTACCCGAAGTGCCTGCTTTTTTTGTACGCATTCTTTGAGTTCAAGCAATATTTTCAAAAGATAGGCATGGACAGGCTCGGAAGAACAAACCACATACGGGAAAACAATTTTTCCGTATAAAATATCGGTCAAAAGAGAGTTTGCGGGTGAATCCTGTCGTAAAAAAAGTTGTTCGGCGCAGACAAAAAAGACGGTATAATCACCTTTCTTACTTTCCCGATAGCCGTGCAGAAAGCGGCAGGGTATAAAGATAATATCACCTTTCTGGTAGGAAAAGGAGTCGCCTTCAATAAGTACCGTTCCTGCGCCGCCGCAAAGTACGATTTCGAACATATCGTGCCAGTGAGAATCGACATCCAGAAGTTTTCCTTCTGGGCTTTTGGACAACGAAGTTTGGCAGGCTATTTCAGAAAAGTTATATCGGTTTTGTTCTTTCAGTAAAAAATCCATAATATCACCTTAAAAAAATTATAACACAAAAAAACAATATTGTGTTAAAAAATTGCAATTCTGTGCAAGAAAAATAAAAAATGCTAGAATATAATTAAATAAAAATATTAATTTGGGGGCAAAAAATGAGAGAACCCGATTTTGAAAATAATCTGAAAAAAGTTTTGCTGAAAAAGAAACCTGCAAGGCATACATTGTTTGAATTTCTGATTTCGGAAGAGGCGGAAGAAGTGTTGTCCGGCTATACAATGAAGGAAGACAGTGCCGAGGAGCGTATAAAAAGAAGAATTAAGGCTTTCTATAATGCGGGGTATGATTTTGTGCCGTTTTTGCCGGGGAATTTATGGTTTGAAAGAAAAGAGCATAAAATGGCAGAAACTTATTCTCTGAATGAGGGTGTAACGATCACTGATCGGCAAAGTTTTGAAGAATATAAGTGGCAGAAGTTTGAAGACATCAATTATGAAACGTTGGAAATAGCTCAAAAATATCTTCCCGACGGAATAAAGATCATGGCGTACTGCCCGAACGGGGTATTGGAAAACGTGATCGGGCTTTGCGGTTATGAAAATCTTTGCTATATGCTGGCGGATGAGAGAGAGCTTGTGGAGGATATATTCAGGGAAGTCGGAACAAGGACGGAAAAATATATAAAAGACAGCCTTAAATTTGATTGTGTTGGGATGACTTTTTGCAACGATGACTGGGGCTTTAAAAACAGCACGATGATTTCTCATGCCGATCTGAGGGAATTGGTATATCCATATTATAAAGAAATAGCAAAAGCGACGCATGAGTGCGGCAAGGTGATCGGCATGCACTCTTGCGGAAATTTCAGCGGGATATACGAGGAACTGTACGAGATCATTGGTTTTGACGGCAAACATTCTTATGAAGACACGATTTTGCCCGTCGAAGAAGCATATGAAAAATACGGTAATAAGATCGCTGTGCTTGGCGGCATAGATATCGATTTTCTGTGCAGGTCGAGCGAAGAAGAGATCGAAAAAAGATGTCGGGCAATGTTGGAACGTTCCGAAGAAAGGGGCGGGTATGCTCTGGGTTCGGGAAACTCGATCGCAAAATATGTACCTTTAAAAAATTATTTTACATTGCTTAAAACAGCTAATCCGCAGTTAAAAGTATAATTTATATAGTTCAATTGAAAAAATATAAGAGCCGTCCGACCGATAAAATC
>CASEHS010000044.1 GCA_949287815.1 uncultured Bacillota bacterium
ATATCTCTCAAATTAAAAGGAATGAGCCCGGTGAAATACCGAACTCATTCTCAAACAAACTAATAATTCTTTGTCTAAACTTTGGGGTTCACTTCATTAAAAGCAAGTCCGTTTTTTCTTTTGTATATATAAACCATTATAGTTTTATTATGTATTTAATCTTCAAGTAGAATCAAACGGAATTTTTGTCCGTTATTTAAAGCAATCTTTAACGAACCCTTTTCATCAGAAAAAGTTGCGACATAATACTCTTTGAGTAAAACTTTCAAGTCAAGCAATAAATCCGTTACCGTTACTTTGCATTGAAATTCCGTATCAGCTACTTCCATTTCTGTCAAAAACGTATGTCTTACACTGTCCTGTTGCATTTTTAAAAAAATACCTCCTTTTAGTTTAATCTGTGCGCATCAGACTTTGTAATCCTATTATACCACCACAACTGGAAACAAGCAAGCGTTTGTTTCCATTTATGGAGATAATAGAATAAAGGAGTGTATCTTATTTATGCTAAATTTGTCGATATTTGCCGAAAGGCTTGATTCATTACTTTTTGATGCAAAATTAAATCCGCCCGCTTTTGCAAAAATAATTGGTTGCGGACGTGCAACCATTAACCGATATTTAAGCGGAATGAAAATGCCGACCGTAGAAATGACTGTTCGGATCGCTGACTATTTTCAAGTATCTGCAGATTTTTTGTTGGGGCTTGAAGAAGAAAATCTTGCAAGCAATTTTCGTCCGTACATACCCTTTCGTGAACGGTTGCCGCAGTTATGTGAAAAATTCAACATTACCAAATATCAGTTACAAAAGAAAACCGGCATACCTGAATCAGCCATTTACAATTGGCAGGCAGGTAGAACTAAGCCTACAATAGAAAGTCTTGTGCGTATTGCGGAATCCTTGCAATGCAGCGTAGACTGCATTTTAGGAAGAGAATAAAATATAAACTATTTAGATTTAAAGATTAAAGTTAAAGTATTTACACCTATTTAAAACAGCTTATTTACGAATACTGTGATATAACAAAAAAGGTCAAAATCATTTGATTTTGACCTTTTTTGTGGCGCGCCGTAAGAGGCTCGAACTCCTAACCTTTGGTTCCGTAGACCAACGCTCTATCCAATTGAGCTAACAGCGCATTTTTGCGGCGTATCTTTTCATAAATACACCGCTCATTTATTTGCTAATCTATTATAGCAGATTTAAACGATTTGTCAACCGATTTCTTACTGCTACCCGAAAATTTCCGCTTTTTCTTTTCGGTCAGGCATTAATATCGGTAAAAGAAAATGTTGTAACGTCAAACAATCCCCTGTCAGTCAGTTTGATATCGGGAATGACAGGCAACGCAAGGAAAGACAAACTCATAAAAGCTTCCACATCTCTGGAAACACCCAGTGCATATGCTTTTTCCAGCAATTCTTCTGATTTTTGGCTGTAAGTTTCCGCATCCAGACTGCTCATAAGCCCCGCTACATCGAGCGCCAAAGAGCTTGCCTTTCCGCCCGAAACGACGACCATACCTCCGCCGATCTTTTCGATTTCGGCAACTGCCGCAGCCATATCTTCATTGTTATCGCCCAAAACGATGATATTATGGCTGTCGTGCGCAACGGTAAGTGCAAGCGCACCGTTTTTCAGCCCGTACCCTTCCAAGAGCGCAAGACCGATATTTCCCGTCTTATGATGCCGTTCCACTACCGCAAGTTTCAGAAAATCCGTTCCGTTTAATACAACGTCGCCGTCTTTGCTCTTGACTTCCCGAATCACACATTCCGTTGCAACATTGTGCGGTAACAAGCGTATAACTCTCGCTTTATCCCCTTTCAAAGAAATTTTAAAATCATCCGCTTTTACAGGCTTGATATGCACGGTGCTTTTTACGGTATCAGGCAAATATTTTTCCGCATCGAAAAGCGCTTTTCCGTCTTTTGCGACCAGTTTTCCCGCTTTGAAAACAAACGCGCAATTAAAATCTTTTAAATCGTCATATACCGCGACATCCGCGTCAAAACCGGGCGCGATAGCCCCTTTACCGTAAAGACGATAACACTCCGCAGAGTTTAAAGTTGCCGCAATTACTGCCCAAACGGGATCCATTCCGCTCTGTACAGCAACGCGAAGTGCGTTGTCCAGATGTCCTTTTGCTTTCAGATCGGCGGCGTGACGGTCATCCGTGCAGAAAATGAACCTTCTGAGGTTTGCCGCATTGACTGCACCCACATTATCCGCTACATTCCGAGTTGCCGAGCCTTCACGCAAATGCACATACATACCTTTGGAAACCTTTTCTTCTGCCTCAAAAGGTCTGATACACTCATGATCCGTCATGATACCTGCGCAAATATAACCGTTGAGTCCTTTACCGCTCGTATCGGGAGCATGTCCGTCCACTACTTTTCCCGCATTGCGCGCGGCTTCCAGTTTCTTTATTACTTCCGCATCTTTTCCGATCACTCCGGGATAGTTCATAAACTCTCCCAGTCCGTGAATGAAATCTGCTCCGATATATTTTTCAATATCTGCACCCGTAAGCGTTGCGCCGCTCGTTTCAAATGCAGTTGCAGGCACGCAGGAAGGCAACATAACTTTAACTTCCAAAGGAACGTTTTCCGACGCCTTCGCTATGTATTTCGCGCCCTCTATCCCGCAGACGTTTGTGATTTCATGCGGATCTGCGATCACGGTGGTAGTACCGCGAGGCACGATCACTTTTGCATATTCTTCGGGAGTAAGCTGAGAACTTTCAATATGAACGTGCGCGTCGATAAGCCCGGGAACGGCGATCTTGCCCGAAATATCATATTCCTTTTCCCCTTCATATTCGCCGAAGCCGACTATTTTTCCGCCGCAAAAAGCGATATCTCCCTTATCGATTTTACCCGTAAACACATTGACAAATTTTCCGTTTTTTAACACGACGTCTGCTTTTTTGTTGCCCGTCGCCTGATCTATCATCTTTTCGAGCATAATCTGCCTCCGAATTTTTTTCTTATTATAACATATACCCAAGCAAAAGAAAAGCGGGAAACACATTTTTCTTGCTTTTCTTTAATCCGAATGATAATATGCGCATATGTACCGCAATGAAAACCGATTGTTTAAATAAAAAAACCGCCGTGCAAAATTGCACGGCGGAAATAATTTCTTATTTTTGATTAGTGCGTGAACAGGAACATGAAGATGAACAGCAAGGAAAGGATAACCGTTACAACGCTGATATCTTTTACTTTACCTGTGCAGAGTTTGATGATAACGAAGGAGATAAATCCTGCCGCAATACCATAAGAAATGGAATATGTGAAAGACATGATGGAAATGGTAAGGAATGCAGGGACAGCCGCTGCAGGATCTTTCCAATCGATTTCAGTAACATTACCGATCATCAAAACGCCGACATACATCAATGCACCGGCAGTTGCGCAAGAAGGGATAAGAGCCGCAATCGGGCTGAGGAACATAGCGATCGCAAACAAAATAGCCACCACCAAAGAAGTGAAACCGGTTCTACCGCCTTCAGCAACGCCTGCGGAAGATTCTACGAAAGTCGTAACCGTGGAAGTACCAAGGATAGCGCCTGTGCAGGTAGCAATGGAATCACAAAGCAATGCTTTCTGAATGTTTTTCACTTCGCCATTGTCATCGATCAAACCGCTTTCTTTTCCCGCAGCCTGGCAGGTTCCCATGAGCGTTCCGATCGTATCGAACATATCGACCATTGCAAAAGCAACAAGCGCAGCGATAAAATCGAAAATCATATTTCCTTCGATACCTTTGAAACCTTCGGTAAAGACTTTACCGAAATTCATAGTACCAAAGTCTTTGAAAGCCTGAATAGGATTAGAAAACTCAATATCAAATACAGCTTTGCAGGTAGCCGAACCGGTAGCAACACCGATCGCGCAGAAAATATAATACAGAATTGCGCTTCCGATAATACCGAGCACCATAGCTGCTTTGATTTTAAGTTTGGAGAAGATAGCGATCATCAGGAGGGACAAAATAGAAACAGCCGCAGCGATCATCTCCACACCGTTGGTTATATTGAGGAGGTTAAAAGACTTCATTCCGACAAGGGTAGCACTGTCAACTACCAAGCCCGCATTCTGCATACCGACAAATGCAATAAACAGACCGATACCGGCAGGGATCGCGAGACGGATCGCCTTAGGAACAGAGCGAACGATAGCCTGTCTTGCACCGAAGATCGTAAGGATCAGGAACAGAACACCGGAGCAAAGAACGATCAGCAAACCGTTAGCATAAGAGTAACCCATGACAATACAGATCGTGAATACAAAGAAAGCATTCAACCCCATACCGGGCGCCTGTGCAAAAGGCAATCTTGCAAGGAACGCCATCAAAAGCGTACCGACGATCGCGGAAATTGCCGTAACAATGTACATACCGCCGAAAGTTACACCCGGCAAAGCCCCGAACATGTCTTCATTCGAGTTAACGATCAGGATGTACACCATCGTCATGAATGTGGTGAGACCTGCAAGGATTTCGGTCTTGAAGCTCGAACCCATCTTGCTGATCCCGAAAAATCCGTCCAACTTGCCGGCAAATCCCTTGTACTTGGGATTTACTGCGGCTTCTGCCGAAGAAGCCGCGTTTTCTGCGACCTGTTCTTCGGTTTTCTGATTTTCCATCTGAAACCTCCAAAAAACATTAGTATTTTATACAAACGGTTCATAAACCGCCGTATCCTGTGTAAGAATTTTTTTCCGTGTTAAACGGAAAAAAGACAAGTACTTGTCTTTCCCAAATTTTTGTCTGCATTTGCAGTAGAAATGCAAGCTTATTTAATTTTCTATTTACGGAGATATTTTATCACAAGTTTTTTTCAAAAGCAAACATATCAAACACACAATTATCACTTTTCACAAAAAAAGTGACAAAATTCATGTTTTTTCATGACAAAATAATCTTTAATCATTTTTAAACAGTCTAAACAATAAAAAAACAGCGGCGCACGTTTTGGTGCGTCGCTGTTTCAAACGGGCAATGTCCGTATTTTTTATGAATTATTTTATATCATACGGATCTTCCCCATACATCGCTTGTACGTTGTCGCGGAAAGATTTTCTTTTCGCCGTCTGACGCAAATCGACTCCTTCATCAAACTCTTCCAATGCTTTCTTTTGTTCGCGGGTGAGTTTCGAAGGCACTTCCACTACTATATTTATATACATATTGCCCGTTCCGGTACGGGTTTTTAGACCTTTGCCGCGAACACAGAATACTGTTCCGCTCTGCGTTCCTTCGGGAATAAGATATTCGAAAGTTTCATCGATTGCGGGAACTTTAACTTTCCCGCCGAGTGCTGCCGTCTTGAAAGAAATAGGCAATTCAACATAAAGATCTTTATCTTTTCTCTTGAAAATTTTATGCGGTTCGACGCGGAAAACTACTATGAGGTCGCCCGGCGCTCCGCCCGTGGGAGATGCCTGGCCGTATCCTTTTTTACGGATATAACTGTTCGTATCCGCACCTGCGGGAATATTGAGCGTAACGACTGTCTCCTTACGCACAAACCCCTTTCCTTTACAATCGGGACATACGTCTACGATCTTTCTGCCCGTACCGCCGCAGGCGTCACAGGTCGCCATACGGATCGTTCTTCCGAAAAGGGTATCCTGCGCATAACGGACCTGACCCGTACCGCCGCATTTATCGCATTTTTTGTACTCCGTGCCGTTCTTTGCGCCCGTACCTTTACAGGACGAACAGGGTTCGTTTCGGGTATATCTGACTTCTTTCGTACAGCCTTTCGCCGCATCGAGAAAACTCAGCACCACTTCCCTTGTAATATCTTCACCCTGCGAATCGGTTGCAGACGAAGAAGAGGAAAAGCCGCTGAAAATATCGCTGAAAATGTCTCCGAATCCCGAAAAGCCCGAAAAACCGCCACCGCCGAATCCCGAAAAACCGCCTGAACGCGCGCCCGGATGATCGAGCTCATAATCGTATGCGGCACGCTTCTGAGGATCGGACAAAACCTCGTTTGCCTCGTTCACCTCTTTGAATTTTGCCGCTGCGTTCGGATCATTGGGATGAAGATCTGGATGATATTGCTTGACGAGTTTTCGGTATGCCGATTTAATGTCCGCTTCGGTAGCTTTACGGTCTACACCGAGTATCTGATAGTAATTCTTGTCTGCCATAATCAACTCCTGAAAAGCAAGCCCGTATACGGAGCATCATTCACCATAATACCCCGTAATACACGGCAATGCCGTGAAAAAATCACGGCATTTTACGCTTAATTTCTCTTTAAACACATCTTTGTGGAGCGCAGCAAAGCGCATACGCAAAAGTTGCGAAAATTACTGATGGAACTCTTCGCCGCCGTCGGAAGCGCCCTGATCGGGACCGGCCTGACCGCCTGCCTGCTGGTAGATCTTAGCGAAGATCGCCTGACTTTCATTTGTCAGTTTCTCGGTAGCCGCTTTGATTCTGTCGTCATCGTCAGATGCGAGTTCCTCTTTCGCGCTCTTGACAGACTCTTCCAAAGACGCTTTGTCTTCGGCAGAAAGTTTATCGCCGAGTTCGTTCATTGATTTTTCGATCGTGAAGATCATGCCGTCAAGTTTATTCTTGTTGTCGACCTTTTCCTTACGCTGACGGTCTTCCTCTTTATACTGTTCCGCTTCTTTAACAGCCCTGTCGATATCCTCTTCGGAAAGGTTGGTCGAAGAAGTGATGGTGATATCCGTACTCTTTTTCGTGCCGAGATCCTGTGCGGTTACGTGTACGATACCGTTGGCATCGACGTCGAACGTAACTTCGATCTGAGGAATTCCTCTCGGTGCGGGAGGGATACCCGTAAGCTCGAATCTGCCGAGCGTCTTGTTATCCTTTGCAAATTCACGTTCACCCTGCAAAATATGGATATCGACCTGCGTCTGATTATCCGCCGCAGTGGAGAATACCTGTGATTTCTTTGCGGGAATGGTCGTATTGCGTTCGATCAGTTTTGTAAATACGCCGCCCAGCGTTTCGATACCCAAGGAAAGAGGCATAACGTCGAGCAGAAGCACGTCTTTGACTTCACCCGAAAGCACGCCGCCCTGAATTGCCGCACCGATAGCGACGCATTCATCGGGGTTGATGCCTTTGAACGGTTCTTTACCTGTGATCTGTTTTACTTTTTCTACAACTGCAGGAATACGGGTAGATCCGCCGACGAGAATAACTTTATCGATATCTTTGTAGGTAAGACCTGCGTCCTTCATTGCAAGGCGCATCGGTTCTGCCGTCTTTTCTACAAGATCCGCAGTGAGTGCATCGAATTTCTGTTTTGTAAGATCTACGTCGAGATGTTTAGGACCTTCCGCCGTAGCCGTAATGAACGGCAAGTTCACGTTCGTGGTAGCCATGCCCGAAAGTTCGATCTTCGCCTTTTCAGCCGCTTCTTTCAGACGCTGCATAGCCATCTTGTCTTTGGAAAGATCGATTCCCTCTTTCGTCTTGAATTCGGAAACCAGATAATCCATGATACGTTTATCGAAGTCGTCGCCGCCGAGCATATTGTTACCGTTGGTTGCCAGAACTTCAAATACGCCGTCGCCGATCTCCAAAATTGAGACATCGAACGTACCGCCGCCGAGGTCATAGATCATGACTTTATGGTTGGAAGTATCCTTATCCAGACCGTAAGCAAGAGCCGCCGCCGTAGGTTCGTTGATGATACGAAGAACGTTCAGGCCTGCGATCTTACCTGCGTCTTTGGTTGCCTGACGCTGGCTGTCCGTAAAGTATGCAGGACAGGTAATGACCGCATCGGTCACCTTGCTGCCGAGATAGCTTTCCGCATCTGCTTTCAATTTAGAAAGGATCATTGCAGAAATTTCCTGAGGGGAATATTTCTTTCCGTCTATATCCACTTTATAGTCGCTGCCCATATGACGCTTGATGGATATGATCGTTCTGTCGGGATTGGCAACAGCCTGACGCTTTGCCACCTGACCTACGATCCTCTGCCCGTCTTTCTGGAACGCTACGACAGAAGGCGTTGTACGTGCTCCTT
Organism: uncultured Bacillota bacterium; assembly: GCA_949287815.1. Taxonomy (GTDB): domain Bacteria; phylum Bacillota; class Clostridia; order Christensenellales; family Borkfalkiaceae; genus Borkfalkia. Next base: position 8,039 of record CASEHS010000044.1, read on the forward strand.
CCGGATTGGGTATTACAACTGCTTCGCCGCCTTCCATAACAGCTACGCAGGAATTGGTTGTACCTAAATCAATACCGATTACTTTTCCCATAATATATACTCCTTTAACTCTAAAAGTTATTTTTAATTTTTTCGGCTTTCGCCGATGCTGAAATGATTTATTTTAACCGGTTACTTTGACTTGCGCATAACGCAAAACCTTTTCGCCGCGTTTATAGCCTTTCAAAAACACTTCTTTGACGTATCCTGACTCTACGCCGTCCTGAGCAGGCTCACTCATGATCGCTTCACAATATTTCGGATCAAACTCCTCGTTCACGGGGTTGATCTCTTCGATCCCCTCCGCTTCGAGCAAGGATTTGAAACTGCGAAGTACCATTTCAATGCCCTTTTTCGTATTCTCGTCGCACATGGTAAGCGCACGTTCGAGATTATCACCGATCGGCAGAATTTTTATGATCACATCCGCTCTGCCTTCCATATAGCTCGTATGACGAGTTTCGGCATTGCGCTTTCTGAAATTTTCATATTCCGCGACCGTTCTTACCCATTTATCTTTATAATCAGCCGCTTCCGCGACGGCCTTCTCCAAAGCAGGGTCAACTTTCTGCTCTGCGTCGTTTGCCGTATCTTCGCTTACTGCGGGCTCATCTTTCTGAATCTCTTCCGCAGGGCACTGCTGCTCTTTTTTTTCTTCTTCACTCATCGTCTTTATCCTTCTTGCCTTTTTTACTGTTTGCCAGCTCTTCCAGTGCTTTACCGACATTTTCCAGTACGGTGATCACCTTCGGATAATCCATTCTGATCGGTCCGATCACCCCGTACGTTCCGAGGTTTTTCCCTCCGGCAAGGTACGTGGCAGTAACGACCGAACAATCGCTCGGCATATCCTTATCTTCACAGGATCCGATCTTGACATTGATCTGTATTTCGTTGTTTTCCCCTTCGATGATATCTGCAAGTCTGTCTTTACTCGATATCACGGAAAGGAAATTTTTCACGTTTTCAATATCTTCATATTCGGGATGCTTGAATATTTTTTCCGCACCCGTAAGCACAACATCTTCATCACGAGGACGGGAATACTCTTTTAAAGCCGCAATCACTTCGCTCATGACCTGTCTGTATTGTCCGAAATCCGCCAGGACGGATTCTTCCACTTCTCTGATCGCCGCAAGCTCTTTTCCTTCAAACAGCTTACTTATGATCTTAGAAGCCCCTTCCAGATCTTCATCAGTCATGTTTTCGGGAATATCGATAAAGCTGTCGCGCAAGATACGTTCACTCGTCATAATGACAAGCAGGGCTTTTCCGTCACCGCAAGGCAAAAGCGCAAGGCTTTTTAAAGTTTCGGCATCCGCGTGCGGCGAGATTGCAACAGAAGTATAATCCGTAAGATCACTGATCACTTTCGAAACATTCTTGATAAGGTGTTCCACATCATAAGAACGACTCTGAAAAGATTTTTCTATATAATCAAGATCTTTTTCCGAAAGGCTTCCCTTTTCCATCAGTTCTTCGATATAAAACCGATACGCCTGCGGAGAAGGTACCCTCCCTCCCGAAGTATGAAACTGCGTCAGGTATCCGAGCTCTTCCAAAGACGCCAGCTCATTTCTGACCGTTGCGGAGCTCACATCGTTGAGATGCTTTTCGGTGATACTTTTGCTCGACACGGGCACCGCGGTGTTGATATACTCATCCACCACGATCTGAAGTATTTTCTTTTTCCTGTCGGACATCTTCATATCGAACCCGCCTCCGCTTCGGATTTTGGCACTTAAATCAAATCTATGTTAGCACTCTATCCATCTAAGTGCTAACACAATTATATTCTTATCGTTACGCATTGTCAAGAGTTTTATGCCGTTTTTCTGAAAAATTTTTTTTATAAAATTGTGATGATATTGAAAAATTTTTTAAAACCCGTCTTTTATATGCTTACATTCCCAAAATCAATTTAGTTGATATTGGCAGTATTTACTTTTAATGGTATAATCCATGTCCGATGTAATATCGGATACCAATTTACGCAAAATTTTACCTGAGAGGAATACTAAATGAAGAAAATTTTAATTGTTGTTTTATCACTGCTTGCCCTTACGGCAATTTTACGGCCTGTAAAAAGGAAAATCACACACCTCAACCTACCCCCTACGAAATACACCGTTTCTTTTTATTCTGGCGACGAACTTATAAAAAGTATTGAAACCGCAGGGAATGAAAAAATTACACTTCCCACTGTTTCCGAAAAGCCCGGATACACCTTCGGAGGCTGGTATACAGATAAGGATGTCTGGACTATTTCCTTTACCGAAGACAGTTATCTGAATACACCTCTTACTCAAGATCTTTCCGTATATGCGAAATGGACAAAAGATGCGCCTGCAACTTATACCTTAACCTTTATATCGGACGGTGAAACCTATACGACAATACAAAAAACAGACGGCTCTGTTCTGCAAGAGGATGACTTCCCTACCCCCGACAAAGCAGGTTAGGCGTGCTTTATATAGGTAAATATCTCATAAAGACTTCATCTGATTTTTCAACCGTAGAAACTTATACCGTAAAAGCAGGAACGATCTGTATTGCCAATCACGCGATGTATTATAATACTGGCAAGCTAACTACCCTGAACCTTCCGAACGGCGTAATAAGGATAGGCACCGAATCTTTTGCTTCATCGGCAAATCTTTCAAAAATCACACTGCCTGAATCTTTGCTGTATGTAAATGAAAACGCTTTTGAGGATACGGCTTATCTGAATAATTACAATAACAACAAAACAAACAGCGAAGCGGACGGAACTCTCTATCTCGGCACTGTTCTTCTTTCCGCAAAATGGTTCACAGGTACCGAATTCAGCGTTAAAGCAGGAACAGTTACGATAGCGGACGGAGCATTATTCGAAAAATCCAAAGCAGCCACTGTAACTTCTATTATTCTTCCCGATTCTCTTAAAGCAATCGGAAACACTGCGTTTAAGGAAACCGCAATCACCTCTATTTCTTTGCCCGAAGGACTTATAAGGATCGGAGACGATGCCTTCGACTTCTGTACAACATTGTCTTCTGTATCCCCCACACCCAATCTTGAAGAATTAGGGCAATATGCTTTTTCAAACTGTCAACTGACGACATTTGTCCTCCCCTCATCAGTTTGGTATATCGGGGTAATGCCTTTTGCAAAAAATCCCATTGAGACA
>CASEHS010000045.1 GCA_949287815.1 uncultured Bacillota bacterium
TAAATATAAACCCAAATATAAACGGGATAAAGCCCTGAGAAGAAATCGACACTAAATCCTTTTTAGACCCTGCGCCCAATAACTTCAAAATTTCTTCTACATCGTTCTTTAACAATGCGGCATATACGAATCCGAAGACCATATAAATTACCATAAATCCCGCCAAAGAGAGAATAGAAAACACAAGCGGCAATTATGCTTCGGTATAGCATATAACTAAAATACTGAATTCGCTCGGAGCATCTATGTATTCGGAAATTTCGCCGCAATAAATTGCACTCGTAATAAGATATCCGAGTAAAACTATAAAATCAAGCGCGATCAGAACAATAGCACCTGTGCTCTTTCCTCTTATAGCCCTTACTCCCATAAATATGGTAAGAAGCGCACAGATAAATAATGCTATCGCAAATGCTGAGGATGTGTATACAAGCCCCGTATTCCAGTTGTCTTTAAAAAATGCGCCACTGAAATCAAAAAGAGTATAACCTGTTTCCTTTGAAGATATCGGATTTAAATCACTTCCAAAAGAAAGACCAGCTTCCGTAAATGCGCCGCCAAACACTTCCATCCATTCCCTACATTCGACGTTGCTTTTGAAATCAAACAACCCAAATCCGTTTTCCGAATATCTGAAATTCTGCTCTGAGTAGCCACTTCAAAAAACAAACCAAGAATAGCAGTAAGCCCGACCAAAATCGCAAAAACAGAAATGAATATTGACTTCGCTGTTTCTTTTTTCATTTTTACCCCTTGCAAATTAACTATATCTGACTAATATTATACATTCAAATAATTTAGTTTGTCAAGTGTAAAACATTTTTCTTTAACCTGTTTATCACATTTTTTTACTTTTCATCAAAAAAAGCACAAGTCTTAAACTTGTGCTTTTTTAATAAAATAAATTTTGATTTACATATCGATCAGATAAAGAAACTGATAATAAGAACTACGATCACACCCGGAACGCCGAATATACCTGTGATAAGTGCCGTCCACCATACGATCGGCATATCCACGCCGGGAATAAGATTAAGCAAAAACATAGCCGCAATACCGATGACCGCGTTAATAAGAACTTTTACGATCGTGCCGAACGTAAATTTGAACAATTTCAGAACGATTGCCAAGACCACGATCGCGGCAATTGCGATCAGAATATACTGTACAACCTGTGACATAAAAGAAAACCTCCGTATTGTTTTCCCGTTCATTACGACCTAATATGCAGTCCTGTACGAAAAAACGTTTACCTTTATTATGCTTAATTAATACAAAAAGCATACCGTACAGTATGCTTTTTGTGATTAATTTCTTATTCGTAATCGACAACGTTGACCCATTTTTCGAGGAACGCCTGTTCTTCGGCAACGGCTTTCGTCGTCTGGCTTGCCGCTACGATCGGCAGAGCTTTCTGCACGAGCTGTTTTGCAATACCCGTCTTTTCGCAGAAAAGTTTAAGGTATTTCTCTGCAACATCGTCCTTTCCTTCCAGCTTGAACAAAAGATATGTTCTTGCCGCATCACAACGCGCGTTGCCCTGTGTTGCGTGTGCCCAGTCGATGATGAACTTTCTTCCGTCGGGGCTGACGATGATATTGCCCGGGTTGAAGTCACCGTGACAGAGTTTGTCGTGCTGAGGCAGAGAGTCGAGCAGGATATGAAGATCATAGCGAGTCGTCTTATCAAACTTCGTAGAGGAAATCTTGCGGTGCATTTTATCTTTGAGCTTAGTCAACAAGGGCACTTTCTGTCCGAGAACTTCGACCTGCAAATCGACGAATTCTTCGAGATATTTGTCTGCCTTATCGGGATTCTCATCCATAAGTTCCTGCAAAGTTTTACCTTCGACATAATCGAGGATGATCGCCCATTCGCCGTTGACCTTTGTGACTTCGTGAACAGCGGGAACATTCAGGCCCGTTCCCTCTTCCACGCGTGCCGTATTGAGTGCTTCATTCAGAACGTCCGATTTAGGATATTCGGCACTGAACAGCTTTACAAGCGTTTTGCCTTCCCTGTAAATCGTTTTCTTGTCTGTTTTCTGGATAATTTCCGCCATAGTAATTTCCCTCCTTATTTACCGTAATAGCATTTAAGATACATCTGTTTAATTTCGGAAATGAGCGGATAACGGGGGTTCGCACCTGTGCACTGGTCATCGAACGCCTGTTCGCACATTTCATCGAGTCTGTCGAGGAAGTTTTTCTCGTCGATGCCGTAATCTTTGATCGTCTTTTTGATGCCGACTCTTTCTTTGAGAGCTTCGATCGCTTTGATCAGGTTCTTGACTTTATCGTCATCCGTCTTGCCGCCGAGGCCGAGGAAGTCAGCAACTTCTGCATAACGTTTCTTTGCGTGCGGGTAAGCATACTGCGGGAACGTACCCATCTTTGTAGGAACTTCCGCGCTGTTGAAACGGATAACTTCCGAGATCATCAGAGCGTTTGCAACGCCGTGAGGCAAGTGATGGAAAGCACCGAGTTTATGAGCCATGGAATGGCATACACCGAGGAATGCGTTTGCGAAAGCGATACCTGCCATTGTGGAAGCATCAGCCATCTTTTCACGTGCTTCGGGATCTTTCGCACCGTTTTCATAAGCGCGGGGCAGATAATCGAAGATCATCTTCGCAGCTACCAGTGCCTGACCGTCTGTATAAGGCGTTGCCATAATGGAAGCGTATGCTTCGAGAGCATGCGTAAGTGCGTCGATACCGGAAGCAGAAGTAAGTCCCTTAGGCATATTCATCATGAAATCAGCATCGATGATCGCCATTTTCGGGAGAAGTTCATAGTCTGCGAGAGGATATTTGATACCCGTTGTTTCATCGGTAATAACCGCGAAAGGTGTAACTTCGGAACCTGTACCTGCGGATGTAGGAACAGCGATGAAGTAAGCCTTTTCACCCATTTTCGGGAATGTGTAAACCCTCTTACGGATATCCATGAAGCGCATAGCCATATCGAGGAAGTCTACTTCGGGATGTTCGTAGAGAACCCACATGATCTTACCTGCGTCCATAGCGGAACCGCCGCCGAGCGCGATGATCACGTCAGGCTGGAACTCGCTCATGAGTTTTGCGCCTTCCTTTGCGCAAGCGAGGTTAGGATCGGGTGCTACATTGTAGAAGCAGGTATGACGGATTCCCATCTGATCGAGTTTATCAGTGATCGGTTTGATATAGTTGTTCTGATACAGGAATGCGTCGGTAACGATAAACGCCTTCTTTTTGCCCATGACGGTTTTGAGTTCGTCGAGAGCAACGGGCAGGCAGCCCTTCTTATGATAAACCTTTTCAGGCAGTCTGAGCCAAAGCATATTTTCTCTCCTCTCCGCTAAAGTTTTGATGTTCAGAAGGTGTTTTACGCCGACGTTTTCAGAAACAGAGTTTCCGCCCCAAGAGCCGCAGCCGAGGGTAAGCGAAGGAGTGAGTTTGAAGTTATAGATATCGCCGATAGCGCCCTGAGAAGAAGGCATATTGATGAGCTGGCGGCAAGTTTTCATAACTTCCTGCCATTTAGCGATTTTAGCCGTTTCGGTGATCTGGTTGATATACAGCGAAGAGGTATGACCGTAACCGCCGTCAGCAATGAGGCGTTCCGCTTTGTCGACCGCTTCGTCGAAATCTTTTGCATGATAGAGTGCGAGTACGGGAGAAAGTTTTTCGTGAGCGAATGCTTCTTCCAGTTCTACGCTTTCTACTTCACCGATAAGGATCTTTGTAGCGGGATCAACGCTGAATCCGCAGATCTCCGCAATTTTAGCAGCGCTCTGTCCGACGATCTTCGCATTGAGTGCGCCGTTGATGATCATAGTAGAACGGACTTTATCCTTCTCTTCATCGGAAAGGATATGGCAGCCGCGCTTTACGAACTCTGCTTTCACTGCATCGTAAACGGAATCGATCGCGATACAGGACTGTTCGGACGCGCAGATCAAGCCGTTATCGAACGTTTTGGAATGGATGATGGAGTTGACTGCAACAACGACATCTGCCGTTTCGTCAATGATCGCAGGCGTATTTCCTGCGCCAACGCCGAGAGCCGGTTTGCCCGAAGAGTATGCGCTTCTGACCATGCCGGGACCGCCGGTCGCCAGAATGATATCCGCAGTCTTCATGAGCGTATTTGTCATTTCAAGGGAAGGAACATCGATCCAGCCGATAATGCCCTCGGGAGCGCCGGCCTTAACTGCCGCTTCGAGCACGACTTTTGCAGCCGCGATGGTGCATCCCTTTGCGCGGGGGTGCGGGCTGATGATGATACCGTTTCTGGATTTCAAGCAGATGAGCGTTTTGAAGATAGCCGTAGAAGTCGGGTTCGTCGTAGGAATGACCGCAGCAACAACGCCGATCGGCTCTGCGATCTTTTTGATACCGTAAGACGTATCCTCTTCGATCACGCCGCAGGTCTTCATATCTTTGTAGGTATTATAGATATATTCAGCGGCATAGTGGTTTTTGATGACCTTATCTTCCACAATACCCATGCCGGTTTCCGCGACCGCCATTTTAGCCAGCGGGATCCTCTGATTGTTCGCGGCAAGTGCAGCAGCGGCAAAAATCTTATCTACCTGTTCCTGCGTGTACGTTGCGAAAATTTCCTGTGCCTTTCTGACTTCGTCGATCTTCGCCATCAGGGCTTCGACGCTGTCAACGATTTTTTCGTTCTCCATGAAACTCTCCTTTGAAATTATTTTTCTTCGTATAAAATTTCCGCGAGGCGTTTGGACAGGATCGCAAGCGAAGCTGCCATATCCTCGTTTTTAACTGCAATATCGGGGGGAAGAATGAGATGTGCGGGAGCAAAATTCCAGATCGCGCGCACACCGCCCGCCACGAGTTCGTCCGCCACTTCCTGCGCCTCACTGCCCGGAACGGCGATGATGCCGATCAGAACATTCAGCCTGCGCACAAGTTTAGGTAACTCTTTGGTATCGAAGACCTGCACCCCGTTGAGGGATTTTCCGACAAGTTCAGGGTTTTTATCAAACGCCGCAACTATATTCAGCCCGTAATTTTTAAAACCGCCGTACCCTGCCAATGCCCTGCCGAGTCCGCCTGCTCCGACGAGCACCGCGTCCGTCACGTTGTCGTAACCGAGAAACTTATTGATGTCTTCAATAAGATCACGGATCTCAAACCCGAGTTTAGGCTTTCCCGCAACGGAGCTGATCACGGCGATGTCTTTTCTCACCTGCACCGCGTTCAGCCTCAGATCTTCCGCGATCGCTGTGGAGGAAATCGTCTTTTCCCCCGCGCTCTCCTTATCTTTCAGATACCGAAGATATGCGGGCAATCTGCCTATTGTCGCTTTCGAGACGTTTGTGATCTCTTTCCCGTTCCCCATTTCCTTAACCGGCAAAAGCCTGTCCTATCGATACTTTTTTATTGATAATTTTTTATCGATAAAATAATATCAAATCATACTGCATTTGTCAACCGAAGAAAACAGATTTTTAATTTCTTTCTGAAATGAATAAAAACTTATAAACTTTGTGAATTTTTATCATTTTTCAGAATATTTGAGAGCTATTTTCATGATATCACGTTTTTTTCCGATGCGCAATACTTTTTCAAAAAAAATCAACCGTCCGTTTCAGACGATTGATTTTAAGATATTAAATTTTTTGATCCTCAATCAAAATAATATTTTCACGGCGGCAACGCACTGCGCGTATGATATACGCAATACAAACGGCAAAAAAGCGTCACCCGCCGCAATTTTAACAATCGCAACGGGTGATTAAGATCTGTAAAATATATAAATATTTCAGGCTTTGAAATCATCTATTACAGATTGGATCAGATCTGTGTTTTCACGAAGCAAAGCCGCCTGTTTACCCCACTCGGTAGTCCCTGCCGTTCTGTTCGCACGATAGGCAAAAAAAGCAAGCAGGAATTTTTTCAGGGAATACACGCTCACAAACATAAGAACGATCGCCGCAACGCCGCAGCCGATCGCAAGTCCGAAAATCTGTTTTCCGGGTACGGAATATACAAAAAAGGATAACGTGATCGCAGCCGCAGCAAAGAGCACGAAAAGCGTTCCGAAAATGATCAAAAACATTCTGCTTTTGGAAAAAGCCTTTTCTGTTTCTTCGCGTTCGCTTTCTCTCTCCTTTTCGTCCTTTTTTTCAAGAGATCTTATCTTTTCGGCATTGCCCGAAATCATACTTTCCATAGAAGGTACATATTTCTCGGCAAGCGCCGCTTTATCCTCTGCGGGCATTCTGCGAAACGCTTTGTCGTAAGCCTTTTCGCAGTCATAGATCTCGGAAAAATCAGTAAAGTCTTTTGTCTGCACCCGAACAACTCCGAACCATGCGCGCCAATCTTCCCCGAACAACGCCGCACTGTCCAGATATTTTTCCCCTGCGCCGTCCAAGTCTCCCTTGACAAACAATTCTTCCGCTTCTCCGAGCAATTTTTCCGCTTCCTGTCTTTTACCCAACGCGCGCCGCTCCTGCGCCGCCGCTTTCTCGGCAAGTTCCTCTTCTGAAAGCCCTACTTTGTTGCTTTCGGGCGCATACCGATCAAAATCGGGAACATCTATTACGATCTCGTTGCCCTCAGTATCCTCTTCGTGCGGCAATACACCGCTCTTACGGAATTTGATCTTCCCGTCGTCATCCATTTCCAGATTGCGCTCTTCCATTTCCTTCTCCTTTTTTGGTTATCTCACCTGCCATTCGGCAGCAAATTCACTTAATCCTCGTCATTTTCACGCGCGGCTTCAATTTCCTCTTCTGTAAGCACGAAAGGATTTGCCCAGCGTGTATTGCTCTTTTTATTCGGATCGACCGTCCTAACCACACGCGTACGGCATTTTCCTTTATATCTGCTCTTTGCCCAGCGGCAAAGCTCCTCCGTTTCATAAAGAAGATAAACGCAGCTGCCCGAGCCCGTAACAGCATACGCCGAAGGCGATAATGCCTCAGCCGCCTTCAACGCTTCTTCCACTTCTTGATTTAATCTTGCCGCAGGGGCTTGAAGCGCATTCGAAACGCTGGCCGCTATCCCCTCAAAATTCCCCGCGCCGATCGCTTCCGACATTTTATCTGCGGAAATGAAAGGCGCAGGCATACGGTCGTATTCCCTGAAACATTCCGCAGTCGAAACATCGCTTTTGGGCAAAATCAGTAAAAAATTCAAACGTTTCGGACAGTTGAGCGGCTGTACCTTTTCTCCTCTTCCCGTAAGCCTTGCAAATCCGCCCGTAAGAAGATATCCCGTATCACTGCCGAGAGAATCGGCAATTTCTTTGAGAGCCGTGCGGTCTTTGATCTTGTACCTTTTTGCCATCGCGTTCAGAACGCCTGCCGCATCGGCAGAAGAACCGCCGAGCCCTGCACCCATCGGAATATCTTTATAAATTTCAATATCTGCACCCTTCGTGCCGAACGCGTCTACAAAAGCCTCGCCTGCTTTTACAGCATTATTTTTTTCGGGAGGAATGTTTTCACTGCCTTTGCCGTGCATATACACGTTTATCAGCTTATCCGATCTGGGCTTGACGCAGATCGTATCATAAATATCGATCGTTGCCGCAACACCGTCAAGCAAATGATATCCGCACGCAACATCTTGCACGCTCAGACAAAGATTGAGTTTTGCAAAACTTTTGACTTTGGTTGCAAACATCCCTAAACCCCGCACTTTTCCTCGCAATATTATACCATGAAATTTTTTTGTTGTAAACGCCAAAGGCGAATATTTCGCCAAATCTTCATCTTTTATAAGATTTATTCGCCGTTATTTTGATAAAAATCTTATTTACATTTTTTCTTAAAATAAAATTACGGCGAAGAAAAATCTTCGCCATTGTTTTTCTGTCTGATTTTTTCAGAACTCTATTTCCAGTCCGTCGTATGCCACGATCACTCCGTAATTCTTTGCGCCTTCTGCCATTTCGTCATAAATCTTTGCCCCGTTGTGCGAAAAATGGCTCACTACTACGATCGTCTTATCGTCTGCAATGCCCAACGCCTTCATTCGATCAAGCATTCTCAAATCGGACCTCAGACTCATATGCCCGTCTTTCCATTCATAAAATTCGTCGTCCATACCCGCAAGACAGCCCGTACAGTCAAAAGATATAAAATCCAATCTGCCGAACGCACGAAGGGGTTCCCATACGTCTTCCGGAAATATACCCGTATCGTGCGCGTAGAGCATTCTCTTTCCGTCCTTTTCTATCGCATAGATCAGCGGAGAGGTGTCCTTTGAATGATTTGCCGAAAGGGCGAGAACTTTATATCCGCCCGCCGTAAATTTCTGCCCCGCTGATACAACTTCTATATCCGCACGCTCAGGACAGATACCGCCGATACATTTGCGCATTGCCGTTGCGCCGCTTTCGCCTGAAAAATATTTTATAGGCCTTATATCGTGACTGTATCCCGGGTGCGCCATTAGCATATCTTCAGGGTACAGATGATCACTGTGGCTGTGCGTGATCAGACAGTTACCTATCTTGCCCCAATCTATACCGTATTTATGAGCGTGCCAAACCGTATCCGGAGGAAAATCGATCAATAAATCGTCATTTACCAGCATCTGAGACCTTGATCTCAGATTCCTTCCGCCCTTTTTCATGGACTCTTTACACACCCTGCACTGACAAAACAATGAAGGAACTCCTTCATAAGCCGCTGTTCCGAGATATCTGACTTTCATTGCGCAACCTCCTTATCGTAACTTTATTATATCACAGTAATACCTGCCGCGCAAGGTTTCTTCAAAATTAAATAAATATTCTTTTCCGCTTACAAGCACCGAAAATACGCCCGCCGCTGTTTTCTTTGCCGCGGCGGGCGTCATTCAGGATTTTGTTAATAAATATCAGAATTTTTCCTGCTTTCTGCGATAAATGACGATCCTTTCTTCTCCAGAAAGAGGATAGGTAAGTTCCGCGTTACAGCGCTGAACTTCTTCAGGCGATTTACCCAATTTTTTTGCTACATCCCAAAGCATATCTCCCGCGGCGGGGATATAAACGCTGAATGCGCTGTCGTTTTCCGCGATCGCTTCTCCTGCTTCCAGACCGCATACAGCCGTAGAAGTTTCTTTGGAGTAAAGCGTGATACAAAGTTTGACTGCCGCTTCCGCTTCCAGTTCCCCTTCCTTTTTCTGACGCGCAGCAACCCCGCACACAAGCGCAGAGACCTCGGCAACGTCTCCCGATTTTGCCTTTTCGTTTTTGACGGGGAATGCAAAAGGAAGATCTATCTGTGCACAGGAAGGCTCCTGCCCTGCCTTGAAAAGCACTGTGGCGGTAAGAACGCCTTCCACATTGACTTCTCCGTCCGCAACTCCTGCCGCGACCTGACAGCCCGCAAGGGCGACCGCCTGCATGGAACAGGTAAAGTCAATATGCCCCGTAAGAGCCGCAACGCCCGAAACCCTTTCGGTCGTATTGAAAGAACAAACAGGTTCTTCCGTATGTATCTCTGATTTTTTAAGCGTACATCTTTGCCCAAGACAGAACGCATCCATGGGCATCATTACATTTTCGCCGCGATATACCCTTACGCGGATCTCCAATACAAACTCTGCACGGATACGGCAACGGTTTTTATCTTCTTCGCAGGCGGCGTTAACGTTTACCGAACGAATGATCACGCTTGCCGAAGCGCCGCAGCCGCTTACCGCCTCATCGCAAGGGATCTGGGCACGGAAAGGAATCAAGCGCTCATAAGATACGAGATCGCTTTCCCCTTCTTTTTTCGCAAGAATACCGAGATTGATCTCACCCGAAACATCGATTTCACCTGCAGACGCCGCCGCACGCAATACGCATACTTTTTCGCTGTGCAACAGTACGTCTCCGACATAATCGGTATCAAATTCTTCTTCTACTTCCGTTTCCCCTGCCGCGACAAAAACCTGTACGACTCTGACAGGGGCAAAATCACAGACAATGCCATCCCCGCCCGAAAGATAACTGATCTGAGACGGTACAAACAATTCGATTTCTGCCGATACGATCGCAGATACCACTACCGCCCTTCCGTCGCGACGCACTTCCGTCTTTTCCACTTTCAGAACAACTTCTGCCGTCTGAGCAGGCGCGGCAGTTTCACAAAGCGCATGGTGTGAAAATTCCACGCCGCGCTCCGCGCCGATTATATTTCCGTTTTCATCGCAAGCCACGATTGAAAAATATAATTTTCCGCCATAACGCACTTCCCCCGCTCCGCATTCACTGCTGCCCGGGATCACGCGCGCATCGACAGCCAAAATCCTGTTTTCCGACCATTCATTTAAACGGCACTCAACTACCGATTGCGCTTTCACTTTTCCGCCCGGAACAACACAGGCGTAATTTTCATATTTCGCTGAAACAGACATACTCCAACCTCCGTTTTTATCAGTTTCTATTCTATGACGACAATTCGCCCGATATGCGCGCAAAATACCGCGTTTTTTCAGATATTTGGTCATACAAGTGAAAATTAAGGAAAAACAGGTATAAAATTCTATAAATCCGTCAAAATAAATGGTATGATTCAACCGCCTAAAAATATAAATACGATCAAAGAAGAAATACGTACTTTCTATGAGAAAGACGTGGATGTACGCGTGAACCTCGGCAGAAATAAAATCATGAACTTTTCGGGAAAACTTTCGGGTATCTATCCCGCTCTGTTCACCGTTCAACCGCACGATAAGGCGTTTCGGGGAAAAACGTCTTACTCCTATTCGGAAATCCTGTGCGGAAACGTAAAAATCAAAGAACGCACAAAAACAGAATAAGAGCCGCGCGATAAATACGCGCGGCTCTTATTCTGTCTGTTTATAAAATTTAAATTCGGTTCAGATCAAAAATCCTGCGATCTTTATTAGAATCGCAGGATCGTATTTTTCAGACAATCATTAAAAATCGTCCTCTTCTTCCTCATCCTCTTCCTCGTCGTCTTCTTCATCATCGAAATCGGAATAATCTGCATTCAGATCGATATCTTCACCGAAATCGTCCGCGGAAGTATCGGATGAATCCTCGTATTCATCCTCGAATTCTTCATCAAATTCTTCATCGTATTCTTCCCCGATATCGATCGGCTCATCTTCATCAAGATCGTCCGTATCTTCATCCAGATAATTGCGCCATTCTTCGTCTTTATCGGGATCGATATCTGCCTCTTCCTCATATTCGCTGTTCTTCTTGCATTCGTCGCACATTTTCTCGCCGAAACGCATATAGTTTACACCGCAAACCGGGCAGATTTCGGTTTTTTCCATTTCTTCATCTTCATCGAGATCTGCAAATTTTAATTTTGCGCCCTGCATTTCCGCAAGGCATACATCGCAATATTCCTGTTTTTCAGGATCGATATAATTCAGTTCGCATCTGGGACATTTAATATACATTCTCTTTTCTCTCCCTTTGTTTTTTGGAACACCGATATGCTTACATTCAAATTATATTATAACGGCAGATACTATGTGCAATCCAAGGAAAAATAAACAGCTCATTTGTTTTTAATATTTCTTTTATTTTTCCATTTTTTTCTAACGTATTATACTAATAAAAAATTCGTTTGTAAAGAGTTTTTTATC
>CASEHS010000046.1 GCA_949287815.1 uncultured Bacillota bacterium
GAAAAAGAGGGCAAATATTACATCGTTGCCGTAAACGTTCTTGTTGTAACTCAGGATATAACGACGTTTGAAGAACTTAAATCCGCTCTTGCGTTTAACGAAAACAACGTTAAATTCGGATATTACAGGTTAAAGAATGATTTGATTGAGTCGTCGGTAGATGTCTTGTATGAGAGCGGAAACGACATCACCACCGGCAGTATATGGAAAAACACGACCGGCGAGTTAGGATTCAGAGGAACGTTCGACGGCAACAACAAATCCATACAGGCAACATTCTATAACACCGGTTTGTTCGGAGTTGTCGGCAAAGGCGCGGTTATAAAAAATATAACCTTCAACATGAATCAGTACAGCGCAAATAGAATGCTTTTCGGATACAGTATGATAGGCGCGACCGTCGATAACGTTAAGGTAAACGTGACCCAGTCAAGCGGTGGAATAACCGCAATCCCCGGCGAAGTCAGCGGGCTTCTGACGTCTATTTTCTCGTATGGCAACACCTTCAATAATTTAGTGGTCGACGCTCAAAATACCGACGTTGACACTCTGTTCGGAAGTTGCGCATATTACAGTTATCCCGCGGAGTACGAAGCAAATAAGTTTACGGCTTGCACGGTGAAGGCAAAATCCGAATAAAACCGTAACGCCTTACAGCGGTATCGACGGGCTTACCGTTACAGTAAGCTGATGCAGGTAATGAATGGTATTCAATAAATGTAATGAATTCGGGCGGGCGGGAAAACTTTCCGCCAGAAAAAACGAAAACGTACAACTGTCCGATAAGGAAATTTAAGAACCTTTCGGTAATTAAATATAATTTACAGGAGTAAAAAATGAAAAGCAAATTTATTAAAAAAGCTTTATGCATTGCTATGGCATTATGCATGTCTGCCTCGCTTGCTGCGTGCGGCGAAGGAAATGTCGGTCCTGCAAATGACGGCGGAAATTCGTCGGCTGCAACCAATATCAACGTTCTTCTTTTCACGGGGACTGCAACCAGAAACGGCGCGATAAAATGGATTCAAGATGCCGCGGAGAGATTCACGGAACTTAAAAAAGATGAAAGTTACGAGAGCGGAAAGAAGGGTGTTTATATAGGAATTCAAGATAATAAACTCATCCCTTACGACAGCCTCAGTAGCGACGGCAACGATATTTATCTTGATGAAGGAAGGCCCGATATGTATACTCACTCGGCCTCGAACGGACTTATGCAACTTGACGAAATCGTCGACTATATCGAGAACGAGCAAGGCTTGACCATTGATGCCGACGTAAAGAAGAGGATGCTTGGATATGAAAGTGCGGACGGGCAGCGTCACTATTACGGACTTCCGCAGTACGAATGGAGCAACAGTTTGACTTATGACGTAAACTATTTCGAAGACGCAGGTCTTTATTTTGCTAGACCCGATGCCGATGCGACGAAATCGGTAACTTACGAAGGAAAGTACGGTACTTCAAAACACGTCGTTCCTACCGATGATCCTACCGAAATGCAGAAATCGTGCGGCCCTGACGGTACATACGGTACTCTTGATGACGGTTTACCGTCATCGCTTGAGGAACTCGCTCAACTTTGCGATTACATTAAGTCCAAAGGCGGATCGCCGTTCATAATGCCGGGCGGAGCAGGCGGTTCGGTTTATTCATTCCATATGGTTCAGGCAATTTGGGCGGCGCTCGAGGGGGCGGAAACCATGAAGAGCGTAACAGCGGAATTTTCCAAAAAGGAAGTAGAGGTTATAACCGGGTTTGAATCAGGTGAATATTTTTTCAACAATCAGGACATACCGATGCCTACTACGGAAAAAGTTGTCTTAAATGACGAAAACGGTTACAAGATGTACGATATGGCATCGAGATACTATGCGCTTGCGTTTATGCAACTCGCTAACGATAACGACTGGTTTCATTCCGAAACAAAATCTGATACCAGCGCCGATAAGGTGCAGACGACTTTCATTGCAACCAATCCGAACGAAAGAGCGGCTATGTATATAGACGGAACTTACTGGTATCACGAAGCAGAACTTTACAACCAAGGATCTGCGTTCAAGCAATGGAGAAGAACGAGCGGCGGTAAAGAGCGTAAACTCAGTTATATGTGTTTACCGACTACTTTATACGGATCTGTAGCGGAAGGTGAAGGTAAAAAGAACACGATGCTTAATGTCGGTTCGTCTTTTATGTTCGTTAACAATCGCGTATCCGAAAATGCCGGCAAGAAGAGGGCGGTTTTTGATTTTCTTAAGTTTCTTTATTCTGAAGAAGAGCTTGCAGCATTTACCGAATTTCTCGGCATGAACATTCCTATAAACTATGAATACGATGAAACGAAACTCGGCGATTACTACTACAAGGATTTTAAGAAATTCAGAAACGAAGAATCCGACGTCGTAACGGTGGCTTCAAGCAATCCTATTCACTATAAGAATCTTTCGAGTTTTCTTCTCGGTTTTGGAGGCGCGCTCAACTACTACAATTATAAAGGACAAGTTATGATGGAAGGTTATCTTCAGGCGTACAGAACCGGAAAAACGGCAAAAGATATTTTCACGGGGTCAACTCTAAACGAAGCAACCTGGCAGACTTTAAGGGAAAAAGCAAGCAAATAATTATCGAAAGTCAGAAGATTTTTCTGACGGCAGGCACGGCGCACCGGTCGACGGTTGCTTACTAACGGTAACCGTCGACGGCGGAGCATTTTCAGAGGTATTTTTCTATGAAATTCGGAAAAACGGGTAAAAGAGTAATAATCGAAAACAAGCGGAGAGCGGGTTTTTCGCTTTTGATGCTCGCGATCCCTATTTTGCATTTTTTGATTTTTTATTTGTATATAAATTTAAGTTCATTCGCATTAGCGTTCAAAAAGTATGAAATAATCAGCGGCGTGGGAATGGTATCGAGTTTTGCAAAATTCGAAAATTTTGAAATCGCACTCAGTCAATTATTTAGTGTAAGCGGTTGGAGCATGATAAAAAATTCGCTTATTTTCGATGCTGTAAATCTGTTTTTTCTTACGCCGATCACTCTCATTTTTTCTTTTTATATCTATAAAAAGGGTTTTATGAGTAAATTTTTCAAGGTTATGCTGTTTATGCCGTATATCCTTTCGGAAATAATAGTTGCAACGCTTTACAGGTGCATGTTAAACAATGTGATACCCGAAATCATGAGCGTATGGTTCCATGTCGCAGATACCACGAAGTTCCAGCTTCTCACAGAAGAATCGACGAAGATGGGCGCCGCAATCGTTTTTAATATTATAATGTGGTTCGGTATAAACAGCCTAATTTATTCAAGTTCTATGGGAGACATCAATGCATCACTGTCGGAAGCGGCGCAGCTCGACGGAGCTAATGTTGCGCAGGAATTTATATACGTTACCGTACCTGCGATATTTCCGACAATAGTAACGCTTTTTACCGTTGCTTTAGCGGCGGTATTTACCGATCAGTACAGAATGTTTTCGTTATATAAATACAACGAAGTCGGTTCGCTCGAAAATGTCGGACATTTTCTGTATATGGAGGCGAGCCGTGTCGGAAAAACGGTAGGCGGCGGACAAAGTACCACAAATAATACTTACGGCTCGTTATCAGCGATGGGGCTTTTACTTTCTTTTGTCGTTATTCCCGTAACGCTCGTGACGAGAAAACTTTTAAACAAATACGGACCGAGGGCAGATTGACATGAGGAAAAAAACAGAAAAAAGTAAGATTTCTAATATAATATTCGCAATTATTTTTACGATCCTTATAATCTATGCGCTGTTTGTGATTTTTTTGCTGTTATTTGGAATTATGACTTCGCTGAAAAGCATTGAAGATATTAACGGCGGATTTTACTTTTATACAAAAAAGAATATCCTTGGATTTCCCGATCTCAACGCGAGTCATGTGTGGGTGGATCCCGAAACGGGGGAAGAGTATATTTACCATAGCCGTAGGGAATTCTTCCAACTCTTCAACTATAGGCAAGTAATAGAATTATTTACATATAAAAAAACAACGTCTTTTTATGTAAACGGCGGTTTAGATGCAATTTCACACTATCAGAAAGTTTGGTTCGGCGGGTCGGCAAACGGTGCGAATAGCGCTACATTTATCGATATTTTTATAAATACGTTTCTTTATACGGTTGGCGGCGCGTTTATAATGTGTTTTATGCCTGCGCTTACTGCTTACATAACCGCAAAATATGATTACGTTTGGTGTAAAGCGCTGCATCTGATAAACATCGTGATAATGTGTATACCTATTGTAGGAAGATATCCTACCGAACTTACGTTTTTGAGAAATAGCGGACTATATGACAATATGCTCGGCAATTTCATACAGAAGATGACGGGCGGCGGAACGTATTATCTTGTGTATTATGCGTTTTTCAAAGGAGTTTCCGACGTCTACAGAGACGCGGCATCGATAGACGGCGCGTCGGAGTGGACTATATCGTTCAGAATTTATTTCCCGCTCGCGCAGAAAATGATTCTTACGGTATTTCTCATTCAGTTTGTAAACTTGTGGAACGATTATCAGACACTATATCTGTACCTTCCGTCGTATCCCACATTTGCTTATATGGTGTTTTATAAAGTAATAGAGGCAACCGATAACACGGTGTTTCAAGAATTACCGATGAAGACGGCGGCGTGTATGTTTCTCTCCGTTCCGGTATTGATATTATTTATTATATTTAAAGACAAGCTTATGGGGAGTATATCGCTTGGCGGTATAAAAGAATAAGGAGGTAAAACAGTGAAAACTAAAAAAATGACGATTGTATCGGTTTTACTGATCGGAATAATCGCTTTATGTGCGGGCGTGTTCTTGTTGGGATTTGATAAAGACAAGAGCGTATATGCCGCCGAACTTTCCGTGAGCGGAATAAGAACCGAATATTTATATAAAGACACGGTGGACATTCCTAAAACGGCTACTATAATAATTGATGGCGAAGAATACGAGTCAGACTCGTTTTATGTAATTCTTCCTGACGGCAATCGTATTTCTTCATCTGAAATCATGCTTGACCAGTGCGGTGATTATTCGATAGTTTACGAAAAAACGGTTGAGAACAAACGTTACGAGGCAACGAAAACTTTTTCCGTAAAGAAAAAAGTATTTGAGTTGACTTCTGGCAGTGAAAGTGTAGAATATGGTACGCTTAACGATCAGTTTGTCGCAGTGGGACAGCCCGAAGGTCTTAAAATCGGTTTAGCCGAAGGCGATACGTTTGTATTGAACAAACCTTTTAACATTTACGAAAACAATCTCGAAGATTTAATTTCGTTCAACTGCATGCAAACCGAACCCGTGCTTTGTAATTTCCTTACGTTAAGGCTTACCGACTGTTACGACCCTTCGATATATCTCGACATAACATATAAGCGTGGAGATAGATATTATTCGACCAACATCGTTGCGGGAACCTGCGGCGGAACAACGGTTGGCCTTGTTCAGAACGAACAAGGAAATGTCAAAGTAGGAAATTCGTCTTATGAAATAGGATCGGAAGGAACCACTGTGTATGGCAACAATCCCGATAACGGCAACTATTCCAACCTGAGTTATTATCTCGATACGACGGATCGTAGCAAAATCAAAATTTATGTCCGTGTAGGCGACGGGACATCTAACGCCCTCGTAACGGAAATAAACAACGATAAGGCTTTTCAGTATTCGTTTGCAGGATTTACCGACGGAAATGTATTTCTGTCTCTTCGCGCTCAGTCGCTCGTCGGTGTGAGCGAAGCTCCCGTTCAGATCGCAAAATTCGGCGATTACTCGGGTAAGGACTTTTTGACTGCCGATTACTATAACGACAATTTAAAACCGATTTTTCAACCGAGCGATTTCGAAAAAGAGTATAAAGTAGCAGTCGGACAGGAAGTAAAAGTTCCGGAAGTAAACGTTAAGGACGATTACGGCATAAGAGGTCTTGCGGATTACTGCGTAACTTACGAAAAAAATACATCAAACGCGAGCAATATAAGCATTAAGAACGGAAAATTCGTTCCGAAGAAAAAAGGAGCTTACACGATAGACTATTTCGCTTACGATGTTTACGGCAACAGAAGCGAACTCTCTATCAACCTCTATGCTGTTGATGCGGATAACGGGATTACGGCCGTTCGCAAGTTGGATACTGAAATCTCTGCGGGCGATAAGTACAAGTTTTCTGATATAGTAAATATCGATTCGCTTAACGAAAGTACTCTCAACATCGTCGTGACGATTAAAACGCCAAAAGGTGAAATAATCGAAGCTGAAAGCTTTTCACAGATTTACGTATTCGATGAGGTGGGAACGTATTCTATTAATTATGCTTATTCGGATATCTTCTACGGCGGAGAAATCACGGCAGAAGTAAGCGTCGTGCCGAACGCCCTTCCGAAATTCGAAAGCGACAAGTTATACACTAACAGATATTATATTAAAAACGCGGAGTATTCCCTTTTAAATGTCAAGGCGAGGAATTATACGGCAAGCGGAAGCGAAGTCGTCAATACGAAAACTTATGTTTCTTATGACAGAGGGGACTATATTGAAATAGATCCGAAAGAATTTGTAGTTACAGGTAATTCAACGATTCAATTTAAGACGGTTTGCGTAGGCAACGAAGAAGTATATGTAGAAAGCGATTTAAGAGAAATAGTCGACGTCGGGTACAGTGACGACAATGCGGTCGAAATCGCAAAATACTTCGTTGGAAGTATGCCTGTTAAGATCGAAGACAGAGTCCCGTTATTGACGGCATCATCTTCCGATGCGCATTTTGAGTTTATAAACCCGTTGGTTTTCTCGCAGTTTGGTCTCGGTTTCGAAATCCCGTTGACTTCGGACGGAAGAAAGCAAAGCGCAACGTCTGTTACGATAACTTTAACTGATTATTTCGACGCGGATAATAAATATGAAATCGAAATAAGCGGCAGAAACGGCAGATATGCGGCGGTTGTAAACGGCGAAAGTTATTCGCTTGACGGCGACTGGAACGGCGTGCAAGTTCCGATTAAGGTAAGCGGCGGAGTTTTGCTTATTGGTACGAGAAATATTGAAGCTGTAAACAAATTTACAAGTGATTTGTGCTTTATGTCGGTTAAATTCGACGGAGTTTCAAGCGGATTTAAAGTTAAAGTAAGCGAAATCTGCAATCAGTCGCTTACGACTATAAGCACGGATTCTACAAAAGTAAGCGACAGCGCGGCTCCGTACGTATATGCCGAATTGCCGGACGAAGTAGGTTCGCTCGGACAGGAAATAATAATAAGCAAGCCTTACGCAACGGACGTTTTATCGCCGTCTTCTTATGAAAAACTTTCCGTAACCGTTTTAAAGAGCGGTGCTTATGGCGACGAACCTGCAAAAGACGTAAACGGCAGAGAACTCAGCGGAATTACCGATTTCGAAAGTGAAATCAAACTCGTTTTAAGCGATTACGGTGAGTACACAATAATTTATAACTATGTAGATGGCAGAGGGAATGGAAAAAACACCAGTTTGTTGTATCGAATCGTTACGGTTGTCGATATCGAAGCCCCCGTACTTAACCTCGAAAATGAGGACAAGACAGTGAATGTAGGCATTGGCGAAACGTTCAAACCGAAGTTTACGGTTACGGATAACTTCACGGCGGAGGAAGAGCTTCTCGTATATTATATCGTGAAAGATTCGAATGAAAACTTCGTGATGATCACCACTTCCGATATAATGATCACAAAAGCAGGTAAATACACTATTATCGTGTACGTTGTAGATGAGGCGTATAACAGCGTAAGCAAGAGTTTTTATGCCAACGTCGGATAAGGAGGAATTATGAAAAAAATAGTTATATTTCTATGTTTAATTATATCTCTTGTGACGGTGTTTGCGTCTTGTAAAAATGGAGGAGATCCGGCTGACACTAACAACGGCAAAGCCGTTGAATATTCAGGCGAACTTGCCGTAAATACAGAGGCGCTAAAACAATTCGAGAAAAATTATAATGAAAACCATAAGTTTTCGTATAAAACGACCGATACATATATGGTTAAAGACGGAAAGACTTCATATAAAGTTGTAGTTCCCGAGATTGAAACGCAATCTATATCTTATGCTAAAAGCGAGCTTTCGAGATTTTTTAAGGAGGCGACGGGCGTTGACCTTAAATTCATAAAGGATACAGGGCTATCCCACAACGATAGCAATCGTTATATATCGCTCGGCGATACTTCGCTTTATAAAAGTCTTAACAGAGATGATGATATAACCGCTTTAAAAAAAGACGGAACGAAAATTTTTACGAAAGATAAGACCGTATACATTATAGGCGGGGCGGAAACAGGTGTTTTGAATGGAGTTTACGACTTTCTGAAAATTAATTTCGGTTTCGAATATTTCTTTACCGACTGTTACACTTTAAGAACCAACGTAACCGACCTTAAACTTTTAGATTATGACGTAACGGATATTTCGGATATAGAATATCGCGAGATAATAGGTTATACGAAAGGATCCGATAGCGCGGATGGAAAGATGATTTCTTATCGTTTAAGGCTGCGCGACAGTTATGGAAACCTTCTTCTTCCCATTCATATGGGAGATACTCAGACGACGGAAATTAAGAACAATCACAACAGCTTATATTTTCTTCCCGAGGAAAAATACGGTACTACTTATCCCGAATTTTATTCCGGTGCGGGACAGCTTTGCTATACGGCGCACGGAAACGAAAAAGGTACTTACGATGAAATGACGACGTTATGCGCTGAAAAAATCGAGCAATCGCTTATGTGGTATCCCGCTGCGGAATATCCGCAGTACAAAGCCGTTCTTTTAGGACAAATGGATAATGTTCCGATGTGTAGTTGCACGGGATGCGCGACGATGAAAAGCGAACACAATGATGCAAACTCTGCTGCGTTAATGAAATTTATGCACGATGTGGGTAAAAAGGTCGATGCGTGGATGGCACTTGAAGAAAACGCCGCATACCGCAGAGAAAATTTTAAATATATGTTCTTTGCGTACCTTGACACATCGAGACCTCCTTTCGTAGAAGACTCGAACGGCAATATAGACATAGCGGAAGACTTAAAGTTTGACGACGGCGTAAATGTTGCTCCGTTTTTCGCTCAAAGCCACCTGCATACAGGCGTATCTTTTGACGACAAAGCGAATATCGAGCAAAAAGAGTATATTAGGCTTTGGGGTAAGGCGTTTCCGGGAACGTGGGCGTGGTCTTACGGCGGATTTTATAACGATTTCTTCACGTTCTGGGATCTGTATAGTTTCTACCCCGGTTACTACAAGTATTTAAAGGCAAACAATTACAGTCTTACTTTCCCGCAGATAAAGAGCTGTCAGACGGGAGCAGACACGGGATTTAACGTGCTTGCGATTTATATGTACTCGAAACTTGCGTGGAACAGCGAACTTAGCGTGGAAAACATTTTTGACGAATATTTCAACGCGATGTATGCTGAAGCGGCAGAGCCGATGAGAGAGATGTTCGACGATTTAAGATTGTGGTTTGGAAGATGCCTTACGGATAACAATTGGACATGGTCGGTAAACATGAACGGTAGTATTTCAGGTTCTATGGAATTCGTTAAACAGGGCGATATCGTAACTATGTTTAGACACTTGGACGAGGCATATTCGAAAATCGAAATGTACAAAAAAGACCCCGCAAAATATTCAAGCTTAAAATCGCATATCGATATGGAGTGGCTCTTCCCTGCGAAGGTTTCCATTTCGACCGATACGGGCTTGTTCACCGAAAAACAACTTGCGGATATAAAGACGAATTTCAAAACGTATGTCAGGACTCTGGGAATGCAGTACATTAAAGAGTTCACGAGCATAGAACCATTCCTTAACAGTTTATAAAGGGGAGAAAAAATGAAGATTAAAAAAATTAGTGTATTTATTCTGATTGTTCTATCGATTATTTTGGCGTTTCTTTTTGTAAGCTGTGAAAAGAAAAACGATTCCACTATAAATTCTTCTCAGGACGAACAGACGCAAAAGACCGAGGATCTTACATTGTCGGTTGTCTCGGCTGATATGATATTCGGAGACGAATTGAATATTATATGTTTTTATGGTGGGGGCAATTCCGTGGAATGGGTGTCATCGGATAAATCGGTTGCGGTTGTCGATGACGAAGGTACTGTTAATGCCGTAGGCGTTGGAAGTTGCGATATTACCGCGAAAGCAGGAAGTGCTTCAGCGTCGTGCAAAGTAACCGTTTCCATGGGGGATTATCTTCCGGAACTCAAAGTTCGGCACGTTTCAGACGACGGGTTAAATTTGCGGGTCGGTGATGAGTTTGAACCGGAAATTAAGGTGCTTTTTAACAAAGTTTTTTATGATTGTGAAGTTGATTTTTCTGTTTCTGACAATAATGTTGTAGAATATTCTAACGGCAAATTGATTGCAAAAACAGAGGGCGATGCCGTTGTAACATTTACTGGCAGCTGGCTTGATTTTTCGTCAGATAAGCTTATCGCGGATATAAAAATAAACGTTAAAAAGAATGTGACATATAACAATTCAATCAGTATAGGCGGAGAAACAATTTCTTCTTCTGCGGTTGAAATATCCGTTACGGACGAGTGGCAGGGAAAAACTTACCCGAACGAAGCGGAAATTTCTTCTTCTGTGACTATTGACGGAACGACGTATGCCTGTGAGTTTTTCGCGGACGGATCTCTTTTTGAGATCAAAACTATAGAAGACGGAAAGGCTCGTATAACTGCGAACGGAATCGGTAACGCGATTCTTACATCTAGATATACTCACGACGGTAATGTTTACGAAACGGAAATACCCGTAGAAGTTTACTGTCCGACTGAAGTTTATCCGGAACAGTTCGATTTCTGTCCTACGGATCCCGTAGACGTTGCTAAGATTTTCGGAACACAGTACGCGAAAATCCTATTCGCTTCACAGGGTGATAAAATACTGAAAACCGAATTCAATTATATAGAAGGCGTTGAGGCTGCGGGTGATGATACCGAACCGATGACAATTCTTACAAACGAAGGAGGGTTTGTTTTTGAAGATGTTTTCGCTTACGACGTGGAACTTAACAAGGATAATATTGCGGAAATACTGCAACTCGGCAAAGGGGAGTTAAAAAAAGACGGA
>CASEHS010000047.1 GCA_949287815.1 uncultured Bacillota bacterium
TTCCGATAATGTCTTTATAAGCTATATATATTTGGCCGCCTTTATATTCCAGCGTCAAAGAGCCGATTTTTGCGGAAAGTTCGCTTAAAGTCCCTTCCGCCATGCTGAATGCTACCTTTCCCTCTATCGTCCTTTCTCCGATATTGAGATCGAGATCAAGAGAAGTACGCTGGGAAAGGAACGGCATAAATCCTTGTGTAATATAATCCGCCGCATTTAATTCAGCTGAATCGTCCCCTCCGATCTCCGCATCCGCATATTTCGAAAAATAATCATCAAATGCCGATACATCTACTTTATCTTCCTCATAGTAAAAAGTGAACTCGTTTGTTCCCGTACAGTTTGCCGTAACAGGTCCTTTATAAGATTCATATTTTTCTTCAATAAGATAAGACAGTATCGTCCAATCCTCAGTAAATCTGAAAGTTATATCAATAGATTCAAATAAAGGATTGCTTCATAATAATAGACAGAAGATTCCGTGTTCAATGAGACCTTCAAAGAATATACTCCGTCTTCTACGGTAACATCGGAACATTCTACTACTGTTTCTTCATTTATAACATAATCAGTAAGCTCGGTAGGCCATAAACCGTACTTTCCGATATAACTTTCTTCATCCATCACGACGGGCTCGTCGTCCGACCAGACAGTATTCAACCCATCCCAGTCAGCCTTATCCGAAGATGCAGGCTTACGGATCACAACTTTTCCGTCGCTATAAAAACGCTGTTGTGCTTTTGAAGGCGCCAAAGAGCTTTCACTTATGCTTACCGTTGAAACGATCAGAATTCCGTCACTGAAATCTTTGCTGCCAACAACATTCTGGTTGACATTTATGCCCATTGATTTTGCGCTGACTTTACTGACGTTTTCAACGTGATAAAAATCTCTCTCTGACAGTTTGCCCGCTAGATAACCGATATTTTCAAGCCCACTGTGATCCTGAGGCTTTGAACCATCTTTAGGAGGCAAAAGAAATACGCTTGCACTGTTAGAAGGCGGTATGACCCTACCGCTTTTATTACCACAAGAGAAAAGCAATGTGAGTGCAACTGCTATGGTAAGCACAACTGCAACACAGCTTATTAATAACTTTTTTTTACGCAAAAGAAAACTTTTCATATTATACCTTTGAGGCTGTCATAATTTTTAATGACAAAATTATTATAATATGATTTTATTTTTTTGTCAATGAAATCATGCAAATATATGACAATTGTCACAAATCAAACCGATTTATCTTATAAACTCAAAAAATTTTTAACAAATAAAAAAGGCGGAGAAACTTTTTTGTTCTTCCGCCAACAAAATAATTGAATTTTTAAAATAATTCTTAGTTTAATTTATCCGACTCGATAACATCTTCTGTTTCGCGCGTTGCTTCCTTACCGTCCGTAAAACGGATCGGAGCAGGCTTTTTTGTAAGATAATCGCTTGCCGCAGATTCCACCGCTTCGTTCATCTCTGTAAACGAAGAAAATAATTTACGCAGTTTATCCTGATCGGGTTTTTTAGTAAAGACAGAAACTATGGGCACGATCAGAAAACTTACAAGTATTGTCCAAGTTCCGACATATACGGAAGAACCGAAAAGATATCTGTAAATAAACGAATCCGTAAATGACTGAGGTAACTTTCCGGACGTTGCAAGCATGGAAACGATCAAAGCACACAAACTCATTCCGACCCCGAAAGCAAAACTCGCCCAACAGCTTGCTTTTGTCGTCTTTTTCCAATAAAGGCTGAAAAGATACGGTGAAAGAAACGCACCAGCCAGCGCTCCCCAACTTACGCCCATCATCTGCGCAATGAAGGAAAGGCCGAACATTTCATATACGATCGCAATCACTGCACTGATCACGATAAACAGCGCAATAAAGAAGCGGATAAGAAACATCTGGCTCTTATGAGACAAGTCTTTTTTTATTCCGCCTTTGATGAAGTCAAGCGTAATGGTCGAACTTGAACTCATAACCAATGACGCCAAAGTACTCATTGAAGCCGCTACGACCAAAATCAGCACCAATGCAATGATAAACGGATCCAGCCCAGAAATCAACGTAGGAATAATAGCATCATAGTTGCCTGCATAATCGCCTTCAAGCAATCTTCCGAATCCGCCGAGAAAATAACAACCGCCCGCTACTACCAGTGCAAAAACGGTACTGATGATCATGCCTTTACGGATAGATCCTTCATTCTTTATGGCATAATATTTCTGAACCATCTGCGGCAAGCCCCATGTTCCGAGACTCGTTAAAATTACAACCATTATCAATCCGTACAAATCGGGCCCAAAGAAAGAAACATAAGCCCCCTGCAATTCGCCCGAAGGGATCTGTGAAAGAGAATTGAGTGCTTCGCTCAGGCCTCCGTAACTTAAAAGAACCGCTGCAACTACGGCAATGATACCAAACAGCATAACTATGCCCTGAATGAAATCATTCCATGCCGTAGCCATATATCCGCCAATGAGCACATATACTCCCGTAATGACAGCCATAATGAGTATACAAACCCAATAAGGAATACCAAACGCCATTTCAAAGAGGCTTCCAAGCCCCTTATACAAAGACGCTGTATACGGAATCAGAAAAATAAAAACGATCACAGACGCCGCTATTTTCAGTTTCTTATCCGAAAATCTTTTACCGAAATAATCGGGCATTGTGGCTGAATCAAGTTGCTGAGTAAGCACACGTGTACGTTTTCCCAATACCGCCCATGCAAGCATAGACCCGATCAAGGCATTACCGATACCGATCCATGTTGCCGCGATACCGAAATTCCAGCCGAACTGCCCAGCATAGCCGATAAAGATGACCGCAGAAAAATACGACGTGCCGTAAGCAAAAGCAGAAAGCCAAGGTCCGACCGACCTCCCGCCTAAAACGAAGCCCTGAACAGATCTTGAACTTTTCTGATTCTTGACCCCTACCAGAATCATGATCGCAAAATATACCAAAAGTAAGCCCGCGTACAATACCGTTTCCATCTTATCGCCTCTTCCGCAAAAAGTTTAATTTATTCCGTAATCTTTTTTTGCGGAATAATTATACATTTATAAGAATAATTATACATTCATTCATTTATTTTGTCAATAGAATTTACTCGTTAAACAATTTTTTTAAGTAAAAATTTGTATTTAAAACTTTTAAATTTTATTGAATATACTTGAAAACCACAAAAAAATCAGTTATTATAAATTTATAGAAATAACGTAATAATATTTACACCTTTTAACGGAAACAATTAATTATGAATCATTTGGATTGCTTCGCTGATAATCTGAAAGAACTTCTTGCCGACAGCGGCATGTCAATTAAAGAATTATCTGAAAAAACTAAAATACGCCTATCACGCATCTACGATTTTTTAAAGAAAGAACATCTTCCATCAACGGAAAACGCAATCAAAATTGCCGATATTTTTCATTGCACGTTGGATTATCTTTTCGGTTTTGTCTCCGATTTTACCCCTCAAAACTTTACACTCACAGGAACCATTTCGGAAAATATTAAAATTGCGATAGATAATTCCAAAATGACCAGATACCAAATCCACAAAACAACAAAAATCGACGAAGCACAACTTCAACGTTGGTATTCAGGAAAACAAACTCCTTCCCTAATAAGTTTGATAACACTTGCCGAAGCTCTTGATACCTCTCTCGATTTACTTATCGGAAGAAAGTAGAATTTAAAAAATGAAATCTACATAAAACAAACGAGCGGATAGCTTTTCAGTTATCCGCTCGTTTTATATAAAATTAAATAAGATTTACGAATCCTTTTTATCCGTATTTTTTGCCTGATTTAAATTTTCCCTTGCCGTTGCAAGCATCAATTTGATACGGTTCTCCTGATTGACTTTCGTTGCCGAAGGATCATAGTCCACCGCCACTATATTTTCATATTTATACATTTCTTTGAGCGTACGAATTGTACCTTTGCCCGCTATGTGATTGGGAAGACAGCCAAAAGGTTGCGCGCAGACGATATTATCTGTTCCCGTTTCCGCAAGAGCAGCCATTTCCGCAGGGATCAGCCACCCTTCACCCATTTTCACGCCCTGATTGATCACCTTATCCGCACAGCGGCGAAGATGTTCAAAATCGTGCAAAGGTTCGAACCCGTATTTTGACGTAATTTTAATAATTTTTTTCTGGACATGATACAAATATTTATAAACAAGTTTAAACGCCAATGTTGCCGCACTCTTTTTATTATATAACTTTGCATCATTCACATTATTTATGGCACAATACATCACAAAGTCCATCAATGCGGGCACGACAGGCTCACAGCCTTCCGAAAGCAAAAATTCTTCCAGATGAGAATTTCCGAGCGGAGAATATTTGACATAAATTTCCCCCACGATTCCGACCTTAACTTTTTCTTCTTTCTTTCGTTTGACCTTTGAAAATCTTTCCAAAACCTGTCTTATAATTTTTTTATATTGGCGATGCTTCTTTTTGTCAAACGCATCCAGAACCATCTTTACACAATCTTCACGGGCTTTATCCGATGCCCCTTCCTCCTCTTCGTACGGCTTACACTGATTATAAAGAGACATCAATGTATCACCGTAAAAAATACCAAATGCAAGTTTTGTAAGAGTCTTTAAAGATACAGGGAAACCGCTGTCCTTTTCCAAACCTGCAAAATTGAGGGAAATTACAGGCACGTGCGGAAATTCCGCCTTTAACGCCTTACGGATCAAAGGAATATAATTGGAAGCTCTGCAACCGCCGCCCGACTGCGTGATCATAACCGCGGTATGCTCCAAATCGTACTTTCCGCTTTTCAGTGCATCGATGAACTGCCCCGTTACACAAAGCGCAGGAAAACAGGTATCGTTATGTACATGTTTCAACCCTTCATCGATCACCGCACGCGAATCATTGCGCAGCATTTCCAGATGCCAGCCGTCCTTGTTCAGAATCTCTACGATCATTCCGAAATGAACGGGAAGCATATCCGGAACAAGAATTGTATATTTATCTTTCATTGACGGCGAAAACTTCGGATACTTTTCCCGAAAATCTGCTACCGCCTCTTCCTTTTTATTTTTCTTCATATCTGTGCCTCTTCTGCTCTTCAATCGCTGCAAGCATGCTTCTGAGCCTGATCTTGACTACGCCGAGATTGTTGATTTCATCTATCTTGATCTGCGTATACAGTTTTCCTCGGCTTTCCAGAATAGATCGAACCTCATCCGTTGTGATCGCGTCTATTCCGCAACCAAAAGACACTAACTGCACAAGATTTATCCCTTCATGCTCCGCTACATAATCCGCCGCCCTGTAAAGCCTTGCATGATAAGTCCATTGGTTGATTACGTTCAGCAATACCTGCTTGCCTTTCATAAATACGCTGTCTTCCGACAAAACCGCAATACCGAGAGAGGTAAGCAATTTTCCTATGCCGTGATTGATTTCAGGATCGATATGATAAGGTCTGCCCGCCAGAACAACTACGGGCTTTTGTTCTTTTTCCGCCTCGAAAAGAATTTCGTCCGCCTTTACCTCTACATCCCGATAATATGCGTTCAACCGAGCAAAGCCCTCTTTCAGCCCCTTCTTGATCTGACTTGCAGACAACTTATATTTTGAAAGCGCTTTCTTTATTGCTTTAACAGTAGATTTTTCATCGTTGAGATCGAGATACGGCATTATAAAATTACCGTCATTAAGTCTCTCATTGTTCGCTTTTAAAAGTTCGGGATAATAGGCAACCACAGGACAGTTATAATGATTTGTGGAATCATGTTCGTCCAGATTGTAACTTTCGCAAGGATAAAAGATAAAATCCACTCCTTTATCCAGTAAACTCTCAATATGACCGTGCGTAAGTTTTGCAGGATAACAAGCCGTATCGCTTGCCACCGTATGCTGTCCCTTAAAATACAGTGATCTCGAAGATTCTTCACTCAAAACGACGGTAAAACCGCACGCTTCGAAAAAGCCCGCCCAAAGCGGTAACTGCTCATAAAAACCGAGTGCAAGCGGAAGTCCCACTTTCCCGCGCTTGCCTTCCGTACCGTAAACGCTCTCCAAAAGCCTTTTATACTTATAAGCATAAATATCCTGCGCATCCGAATGCGGCTTCAGTCCCGCACCC
This sequence comes from uncultured Bacillota bacterium, assembly GCA_949287815.1. GTDB lineage: Bacteria > Bacillota > Clostridia > Christensenellales > Borkfalkiaceae > Borkfalkia. The sequence goes on from CASEHS010000047.1 coordinate 6,126, forward strand.
TTTTCGCATTTATTACCGGAAATGAACTTTCTCCCGTCGGAAAAGCCGATCACGTTCACATTGCAATGGGACGTACAACCCTTGCAGATATGGCTCTTTGAAGTATATGTAAAATGATCCAGTTCGGAACGTGAAAGCACACTGCTTTTCCCTGAAATATTTTCTTTCGCATAAATCGCGGCACCGAATGCGCCCATCAGTCCCGCAATTCCCGGACGCACGACCTGTTTTCCCGTTTCGATCTCAAACGAACGAAGAACCGCATCATTGAGAAAAGTTCCGCCTTGAACGAGAATATTTTCGCCCAGTTCATCGGGCGTTTTGGCGCGGATAACCTTATAAATAGCATTCTTTACAATGGATGAAGAAAGCCCCGCGGAAATATCTTCTACACTCGCTCCCTCTTTTTGTGCCTGTTTGACCGAACTGTTCATAAACACGGTACAGCGCGAACCCAGTTCCACAGGATGTTTTGCAAAAAGTCCGAGTTTGGAAAATTCATCGATTTCCATTCCCATCGCCTTTGCAAAAGTCTGTATAAACGAACCGCAACCCGAAGAACACGCTTCATTGAGCATGATCGAATCGATCGCGCCGTTTTTAATTTTAAAACATTTGATATCTTGTCCGCCGATATCAATAATAAAATCAACTTTCGGGTTAAAATAAACAGCCGCCTTAAAATGCGCAACCGTTTCCACGATACCAAAATCTGCCCGAAGCGCGGCTTTGAGTAAATCTTCGCCGTATCCCGTCACAGCACAGCCGCAAATTTCAATCCTTTCTTCCGCAAGCGAATAGATCTCTTTCAGCCGCTCCAATGTAATATCAAGAGGTTGTCCGTTATTCGACTGATAATGCGAATACAATATTTTGCAATCAGGCGTGATCAGAATCAATTTCGTCGTGGTTGAACCGCTGTCAATACCAAGATAGGCTTTGCCTTTGTATGTCTTTATATCCGCAAATTCAAGATCGCTCTTTTTATGACGCGCAACGAACTCTTCATATTCGTCCCTGTCTTTGAAAAGCGGCTCACCAGTCGCTATATCGTCGCTCTCCTGTACCGATGAAATTTTCTTTATTATATTATCAACGGACATCGCTTCCACGTTTTCCGAATACAAAGCCGCACCTATCGCCATAAATGAAGGCGCATTATCCGGAAATACCGCGTGTTCATCGTCCAGACCAAGCGTTTGTTTAAACGCTCTGCGAAGCCCCTGTATAAAATAAAGAGGACCGCCCAAAAACAAGACTTTGCCTTTGATCCTTCTGCCCTGTGCAAGCCCCGCGACCGTCTGATCGACGACCGCCTGAAATATACTTGCCGAAATATCTTCTTTCTTTGCTCCCTGATTCAACAAAGGCTGAATATCTGATTTTGCAAATACACCGCAACGCGAAGCAATAGGATATACCTTTTCCGCCTTTAAAGACATTTCATCCATTTCGATTACCGAAATATTCAAAAGCGTTGCCATCTGATCGATAAATGCGCCCGTTCCGCCCGCACAGCTCCCGTTCATGCGCTGTTCCGTACCGCCTGTAATGAAAATGATTTTTGCATCTTCGCCGCCTAACTCTACCGCGGCGTCTGCATCGGGATAATATTTACGGATCGCTGTAAAGGCTGCCTGCACTTCCTGAACGAAGGATATCTCCGATCGCTCAGCCAAACCAAGCCCTGCCGAACCTGTTATGCTTGTGCAAAAATCTCCGCCGAATTTTTCTCTCACAACATCAAGCTGATTGAGCACACACTCTTTGACTCTGGCAAAATGACGTTCATAACTCGTATATAGTATTTCCCGTTTTTCGGACAAAACTGCAACTTTTACTGTCGTAGAACCGACATCGATTCCCAATAACTTCGCCATACGCCACCCTTCGTTCAATTTCAGAATTAAATCTTTGTGTTTGTTAACCGAACTAACAAATAATAAATTTTTTTACACTTCATTTTATCATAATTTTCAAAAAATAACAACAAAATAATCGTGAAAATCATGTGTAAAAGCGCCTTTAAAAGTTTTTCGAATTAAAAACCCTAAGGGCGTTCCGTGTGCGGTATTGCGATCCAGTTGCTGCCGTCATAATAAATCTTTGCTGCGAGAAGGTTCATCTTTCACCTCCTCGCTTCAACAGCGCCATGCAAACCGCCGTCTGCTTATACTCCGGCAAAGAGAATATCCCCGCCGTGCTGCTCGCCGTTCCCTGAACGGTCTTTTTCTTGTTTTCCTGCAAATTCTTGTCCTCCGAAGATAAAATTTGCACGAAAAAAAGGGCATAGCACAAAAGAGAGAAATTAGTTACTTACTTTCTTTCTTTTATGTTATGCCCTTTGAAGATAACGACCCCGCCCCGACTCTTCCGCTCGGGGTAACGGCGCGGCGATTTTCAGCCTGCTACAATCTCATAGGTATCGCTTCACGGCTAATCTATTCTTATCTTACTTACTCAATCAAATCATAAATCAGCTCTCTTATTCAGTTGTACCAGCCCCTTTTCAGGTGCATGCGGGTATTATACAACCTTTTCCCCAAAAAGTCAAACATATGTTCGCATATTTTTAAGAAAAATTAAAAATTTTTTTCGGAGTTATCCACAATACCGAAGAGAAAGAGTCGGGATAACAAATAAAACAAGCCGCAGCCCTGCAACGAAAGCCCGCCCGCCGCGAGAGAAAAAGGCGATCCGCAAGCGGGTCAGCGCGGACGCCTTTTCGCGGCGGGCCTTTCTGTCGCTGCGTATTTTTCTTGTTCTGCCCGTTTGGAAACGGCGGTTTGAGTTCATCGTTTGTGCGGTTGCATTCCGGTCTGTTTTTAGGCGTGAGCTTGTCTGCGGCGGCGCGAAGCGCCGCCGCACTCGTCTATGACAAGCTCACGCCTAACTGCCACATCAATAACACAAGACAATTTCTCCCCTACGTAATACGCATCTCGTCGTTTTTTTTGTGCCTGCAATATTGCCTGCATTTGCCGCTTTGTTTTCGTAAGGAATGAAATAACTTCTTTCTTTTAAGCGGTTTTGCTGTAATATTTCGCTGTTAAGGTGATTGTTAAAATCGAATTGCATTTTTTCTGATTCCTATGCGTTTTATTTCTATATTCAGCGACGCAAGTCGGACAAGATATAAAATCATGAAGAAATTTAAACTATAAAGGCTGTCACAAGAAAAGCTCAGTTTTCTTGTGACAGCCCGAACAGTAATTTATTGCTCTGCTTAACTGCAGAGGTGGAGCACGTTTATAAATAATTGCTCACTGTTTATGTTTGGTTTTGTTTAACCATGCCTAAACTATTTTGTTACAAATACGGGAACTCCGTCGACGATTGTCCAATATGCATTATCCCACTTTTTGATTAAATACGGGAACTTCGTTGACGATTGTCCAATATGCACTATCCCAATCTTTGATTTTGGATTGTGTCTTTTCGTTATTTTTAAGTTCATCAAAGTTTTCAAAGTATGCAATAGCCTCATAGTTGTTGCCTCTATCGCCGATAGCTTGCGCGGGGTTGTAATTTTCGTCGCTCGGACAAACGCCGAACACTCCGCCAAACCCGCTTCCCGTGTTGGATGTCAAAATTCTGAACGTTGCCCCGCTTCCGTTGACAGTTGCTTCACTTGCGTCAATAAATACGTTTCGCATAGCACAACCGTCTACGAAATTGGCAATGGTTCCGTTGTATTGGCTACCTGCTGAAATTTCCGTATACTGCACGTATACGTTTTCGATCGTGCCTTTACCTCCGGATGTAAGGAAGTTACCCTCGCCCGTAATTTTGACGTTAGTGAACGCAATATTTTTAAGCACGCCGGTCTCGGTCATCGTGGTAACAAATGCATTATTGTAAAAACCGCTTCTGTTAAGCCCGTCAATGGCATAACCGCAACCATCGAACACGCCCTTAAAGCCTTCGCTGCCGTTGGTCGCACCGCGATCAAACATAACCATTGACGTTGCCGTAATTTTTGCGCCCAAACGGAAATATCCGCCCCACAAAGTTGCGCTTTGCTCGCACGCCTTGGCAATGGTAATCCAATTTGCATATTGGTCGGGGGTCTTGATCGTCATTGTAACGACAAGAGCGTTTATTGTAACGTTGTATGTTTCGTTTTGGTCGGTTACGCTTATGCCAAACGCCTTTTCTCCGTATATACCGAGCGGCAAAACAGTGGCAAGACTGACGACGCCATTCTGAGCTGCTGCATTGTAAGTCGCTTCGTCTACAGTAAGCGTTACTTCCGCATTTCCGTTGTAACCTATGGTTGTCAGATCGAGTTTACCATCGGTCGCTTTTACATTTCCGTTGTCCACGGTCGCAGCAAGATCAATCGTTTGTTTGGTGCCGAGAGTACCGGTAACGTTCTTTTTGCCACATTTGCAAGCCCCCGTTTGCAAACCATCTCTTTCGCTTACCTTAATGTCGTGTTCCGGAGTTGTCGTTAAAACTTTTTCCGTGCCTATGTAGTTGGAACTGTCGGCAACTGCAGCCTTGACATAATAGGTTGTACCATAGATAAAGGTGAAGTCTTCTGGGAGCTGTTCTTTTGTATAGTAATCGTTACCGTTGTCGGAGTAAGTAAACGTTATCGCCGTGCCGCTTGCGGAAGTTGCTGTAAGCTCAGGGAGGGAATCTCCGCAGTGTACGGTTACGTTGTCAAGAGAAAACTCGATGCTGTCGGTAATTTTGGCAATGGTTACGGTAAGTTGTTGCGTTTCGTCGTCGATTAAGTCGCTGTGGTTGTCGTCGCCGAGAACTTTGTAGTACACGGTGTATTCGCCTGCGTTT
>CASEHS010000048.1 GCA_949287815.1 uncultured Bacillota bacterium
GCAAAGGAACACGACTGAAAGAATGTTATTCTGCAACCAATAGGTATCTCCATGGACTTTGTCCGCCTGCGAAGTTACGCTGATTACAATAGACTCTTTAGCTACTTCCGAAACAATACCCTTGTCCCTTGCCGTTACAGTAATACCGTAATATCCTTTTTCCTGGGGGATAAACGAAAGTGTTGCTCCCGAAAGAGATGTTCCAGGATTCCAAGCATATTTGTTATCTTTATAATCTTCGTCCTCGTCCTTATCCTGCACTTCGATTTTGCGCCATGTGCCGTATGTGGTGGACATGGAATCCAAAGATGCTTTCAAATCTGCTTTGGAAATAGTTTTTCCTTCGTATTCCGCATTTACTTCAAGATAATAAAGATTATATTCAGCAACTGCTTTATTATAGTCACTTTCTAATGAAATGATCTCAAAACCTTCGGGGGTATAGGTAACATCTATATACCCGTCTTCCGTTTCTTCCGGCTCTTCTATCGCCACACCGTTATAATTAACGCTGAACGTAAAGGTAGGAATTTCCTGAATTTCCCATATATTAGAAATTGTTCCTTTTATATCTTTTCCAAAACTGTTGGAAGGAACAACTCTGAATTCATAGAGCCCCTCTGCAGTCAGTTCAATTTTAAGCTCGTTATAATCAAGCCCGGTAACAGACTTAGTATCAAAAGAATACGTTCTGTAATAGATATCAAACTGCATATCTGTATAACCACAGGTAGCATCAACGATATAAGGCTTTAAGGAAGGCAAATAGTAATATGCTCCGGTACCGACCTGAATACTATATCCTTCGTCTGTATATGCCGCATCGTCAACTTTTGCCTGATATTCGATGATATCATTCTGACCGACCGTATTCGTATCCTCAGGTGTATCATCATTAAAAGTATATTCGGGAGAAGGACGGTCATCATCGTTTTCGGGAGGTTTTACGGCCTTGATATAAGAATAATCATCTTTAATGAGCGCATTATCCGACTTAGTCAATGCGTCCGCATACCATTCAATATAATAATCAGCCGCATTGTCTCCGTCACTGAGATTAAATGCTAAACTTGCAAATCCATAACCGTTGACATTATCAAAAACAGGAAAATATTTGGGATCCAAGAAAACTTCATCTGAATCGATCTTAACGTAACTAGTTTTTTCTTCACTAAAAGCAACACGCGCCTTATTCTCATCATAACCGTAAAAATATCTGTTTGTGGTCACGGAAGAATCAAGGACATCGATGGTAACATAATCAAAGCTTAGCTCTTCCCCAATGATAATCAAACGAACATCGCTGTTGATCACGAGAACGGGAGCTTCGGTATCTTCTACACTGCCGTTTTCATTGAGCGCCATTGACTGACCATTCAAAGAACGAATATAAAGTTTCTGCGCAGATTTGCCTTCTGCGATCTCCTCTACTTTAAAAGTAAGAGGTGTAACAGGCGTATCGGACGAGGAAGAAGAATACTGAGCATAATTTTTACCGATATTGGTAAACACATTTTCGTCCGAAGAAGCACTGCCGTTCAATGAAAGATAGAAGTTACCGTCTTTATCGTCGATAAAAGTTACGGTTACGATCTGTTCGCCTTCTACCGTTTTTTCAGGAACCTGAAAAGCATCCGCACCGTTTACAGACGCATATAGTTTGGAATCCTGCACGGTAAATTCAATTTTGTTTGTACTTTTCCCGTCCTTACTGGAAACGAACTGTCCCGCTTCCATAGACAGGCTGAATTTTTTGAAATTCAACTCTTTTCCGAATGAAAATTCAACGGAAAAATATTTCTTTTCGCCGACAAACGGATCAAAATCCTCTTCATTATCCGTAGCAACAGCCGTATTCCATTTCAACGCAGCCGTATTCCATTTCAACGCAAGATTCTTGCGGTAATAAACACTGCTTCCGCTGTCGAGATTATATCCTACATAACCTCCGTCGGTAACGGGTGTAGCGGCAGTCGTGCCGAAAATACTGCTCGGCGTGTATGTTGAAGCGTCGGCTGAAATAGGTGCGTTGAACGCCAGCGTAAAGCAAAGCGCAGCGACCGATAACACGAACGCAGCAAATAAACACAAAATCTGAGTTGTACGCCTTTTAATTCCCATATCTGAACATTGCTCCCATCGCAAATTATTGACGGGCAAACGCGCAAAAAGCGCAATCCACCCTTTTAATGCTTGTACTGTTCTATTTTACACTCTGCCGCCATTTTTGTCAAACGCATTTTTTCTTTTTCAGATAAAATTTTGACTTTTCGCATTCATTTTATCTGATTTTACAAATCAATCACAATTCAAACGGTTTTGTGAGGTTAAAATTCTTCCAAGGCTGCGTATCTTCGGGCGGTTCAAGCATAAACCTTAACCTTTCCTTGGTTACGGGATGCGAGAATGACAAAGAATATGCCCATAAAGCAAGGTTGCCCTTTTTCGCATTTTCTCCGCCGTAACGCATATCTCCGTATACGGGATGAGAAATGCCCGCCATCTGAACACGGATCTGGTGAGATCTTCCCGTGTGCAATTTTACTTCGGTAAGACAAAGCCCGCCCTTTTCTTCAAGCACTCGGTATTCGAGCGAAGCCATTTTTGCCCCGTCCGTCGTCTGAGGACAGAGATACACCATATTGTTAACGGGATTCTTTTTCAGCCAGTTGACGAGTTTACCCTGCGGCTCTTTGGGCGAGCCTACAAGCACCGTCAGATATTTTTTTTCGAAATCTCCGATCTTCATCTGTTCGGAAAGGCGTGCAGCGGCTTTGCTCGTCTTTGCAAAAACCATAACGCCGCCCGTAGGACGATCAAGACGGTGCACAAGTCCGACATAGACATTGCCGGGCTTTTCATATTTCTCTTTTATATAGCGTTTTACCTGTTCGAGCAGGTTGTCATCACCGCTTTCGTCCCCGCAAGAAGGCACTCCTTGCGGTTTCATCACAACGATGATATGATTATCTTCATGTAATATTGTCAATTCATCCATGAACGTAAATTCCTCCCGCACCGCAAGGCAACGGTATTCCCTCTTCCGTGGCAATACCTACTTCGTAGGCATCGATTTTTCCGCCGAGTCCTTTCAGGCAAAGTTTCAGAATATTTGCAAGCACGGCGGGCTGCAACCCCGTCGTGTATGAGTTGATCAAAAAAAACAGCGGATCATCTGATAAAACGCCTCTGCACAGTTCCACAAACGGGAACAGGCTTTCCTCTATCTTCCACATCTCTCCGCCTGGTCCTCTGCCGTAAGAAGGCGGATCCATGATGACCGCATCATATCTGTTTCCGCGGCGGATCTCCCTTTGAACAAACTTTTTGCAGTCGTCGATAATATAACGTATCCCGCTCTGAATTCCCGAAAGACGAGCATTTTCTCCCGCACGTTCGACCATACCCTTTGCCGCATCTACATGAGTGACTTCCGCCCCTGCCTTCGCACAGGCAACGGTAGCGCCGCCCGTATACGCGAAAAGGTTGAGAACTTTGATCTTTCTGCCAGCGTCGCGTATGAGAGAAGACATATAATCCCAGTTCACCGCCTGCTCGGGGAAAAGCCCCGTATGCTTAAACCCCATCGGCTTGACTTTGAATCTGAGGTCGCGGTAAGCTATCTCCCATTCATCGGGCATCGGCAGACAATATTCCCACGCTCCGCCGCCCTTATCGCTTCTGCGATAAACGGCATTGATACCTGGATAAGAAAACAGATCGATCTGAGATTTCCAGATCACCTGCGGGTCGGGACGGAGAAGCACGACGTCTTTCCAGCGTTCGAGTTTGTATCCGTCCCCCGTAGCAATAATTTTATAATCCTGCCAATTTTCGGCAATTTTCATACTGATATCCTTTTGTTATGCGTTTTTGACGACGGTAAAGCGTGCAGGCTCACCCGCAAATTCCCAATCTTTGGAATATCCTTCCGCTTCCCCTTCTTCCAGCACATCGGCAAGCACGACTGTGGATATACTATCCTTATGCGCTTTCAGCACACGTGAAGTTTGCTTGCCCGCCTTATAATATACGCGGATCCTGTCGGTAACCTCAAAACCTGCTTCCTTTCTCATCGTCTGGATCTTGGAAACAACTTCTCTCTCCACACCTTCATCGAAAAGTTCGGGAGTGATCTCGGTATTGAGCGCAACGGTGATACCTTTATCGCTTGCAGAAATAAATCCTTTCGCACTTTCCGTCGAAATAAGGAGATCTTCTTCGGTAAAGGAAACTTCTGCTCCGCCCAATTCTACGGAGTATATGCCGCCGTCTTTGACTGCCGCGACAACTTCCGCGCCGTTGCAAGAATCGAGGAATGCACGGATCTGACTCAAAAGTTTACCGTATTTCGGGCCGAGCGTTTTCAGCTGAGGTTTGATCTTATAAGTAATGAACGCCCCCGCATCCTTCGCTTCTTTATATTCTTTAATATTGAGTTCGTCGAGAATAATTGCTTTGAGCCTGTCATCCAGATCGAGAGACCGATCGGAAATCACGACCATTTCGGAAAGAGGCTGACGGTTTTTGACGTTGCCCGCATTGCGCGCAGCTCTTCCGAGCACCACGACGTCAAGCACCGAATCCATTCCTTTTTCAAGTTCGGTATCGATCGCGGAGAGATCTGCCACGGGGAAATCACAAAGATGTACGGATACGGGTGCATCCTTAAAGAATGCAGGCACGAGATTTCCGTAGATCTGTTCCGCCATGAAAGGCGTGAACGGAGCGGTGAGTTTTGCCACCGTAACGAGGACTGTATACAATGTGGTATATGCGGCAATCTTATCCTCCGTCATTTCCTTGCCCCAATATCTTTCCCTGCCGCGGCGGACATACCAGTTGGACAAAACGTCTACAAAATCCTGCAATGCACGCGCACTGTCGGTAATATCATATTCGGCAAGCCCTGCATCCACTTTGCGGATAAGCGAATTGAGTTTGGAAAGGATCCACTTGTCCATCGGAGACAGTTTGCATTTTTTCAGATTGTATTTGGAAGGATCGTACTGATCGATCTCAGCATACAGAACAAAGAATGCGTAAGTATTCCACAATGTTCCCATGTACTTTCTCTGCGCTTCGGAAACCGCCTCTTCATAGAAACGGGAAGGAAGCCAAGGCGCACTCGAAGTATAGAAATACCAACGGACTGCGTCTGCACCCTGTTTATCGAGAACGCTCCAAGGATCGACGACGTTGCCCTTATGTTTGGACATCTTTATGCCGTTTTTATCGTTGACGTGTCCCAAAACGATACAGTTTTTAAAAGGAGCCCTGCCGAAGAGTATAGTTGAGATCACGAGCAGCGTATAGAACCAGCCGCGCGTCTGATCGACCGCCTCACTGATGAAATCGGCGGGGAATGTCTCGTCAAAGAGATCCTTATTTTCAAACGGATAGTGATACTGTGCAAAAGGCATCGATCCCGAATCGAACCAGCAGTCGATAACCTCGGGCGTACGTTTCATCGTTCCGCCGCACTCGCATTTGAAGGTCAGATCGTCGATATAAGGACGATGAAGTTCCACATCCCCTTCCACGCCGCACAGTTCTTTGAGTTCCGCTTTGCTTCCGATCACGTGTACCTTGCCGCAATCGGGGCATACCCATACAGGAAGAGGTGTACCCCAGTACCTGTCACGCGAAAGTCCCCAGTCGATCACGTTTTCGAGGAAGTTGCCCATTCTGCCCGATTTAATGGTTTCGGGCATCCAGTTTACGGAATTGTTGGATTTGATCAGCTCGTCCTTGACTGCGGTAACTTTAATGAACCAGCTCTCTCTCGCATAGTAAAGAAGAGGCGTATCGCAGCGCCAGCAATGCGGGTAACTGTGTTCATAGAGCATTTCCTTGAACAAAAGTCCCTTTTCTTTCAGAAGAGCGATCACGCCCTTATCCGCCTTTTTGACGAATATACCCGCAAAATCTTTTACGGCAGGCACAAAGTTGCCGCGCTCGTCGACGAGATTGACGACGGGCAAACCATATTTTTTACCGACACGGTAGTCATCTTCACCGAACGCGGGCGCGATATGAACGATACCGGAGCCGTCCGTAAGTGTTACGTAATTGTCACAGACGACATAGTACGCTTTTTCACGGAATGAACCCAACGCATAATCAAAAAGCGGTTCATATTCGGTGTGTTCGTATTCGATACCCTTTTTCACCGACAAAACGGTATAATTTTCAAAAAGGGATGCAACGAGCGCTTCCGCAAGGATGTAGCGTGCGCCGTCCGATTCTATTTCAACATAATTTTCGTCGGGATTCATACAGAGCGCGACGTTGGAAGGAAGCGTCCAGGGCGTCGTTGTCCAAGCGAGGAAATATCTGTTTTCCTCACCCTTGACACGGAAACGCACGAATACGGAAGTTTCCTTTACGTCCTTATAGCCCTGCGCCACTTCGTGCGAGGAAAGCGCCGTTCCGCAACGGGGGCAATAAGGAACGATCTTATGTCCTTTATAGAGAAGACCTTTCTTCCAGATCTCTTTGAGAGCCCACCAAACGCTCTCGATATATTTATCGTCGTATGTCACGTAGGGATTTTCCATATCCGCCCAGTAACCGACACGTTCGGACATCTTTTCCCATTCGCTCTTATATTTCCAGACGCTCTCTTTGCACTTTTTGATGAAAGGCTCGATACCGTATTTTTCGATATCCTGCTTTCCGTCCATGCCGAGCAGTTTTTCCACTTCCAGTTCTACGGGAAGTCCGTGCGTATCCCAGCCCGCCTTGCGCAAAACGTGCTTGCCCTTCATCGTCTGATAACGAGGCACGATATCTTTCATGACACGGGTAAGAATATGCCCGATATGCGGTTTGCCGTTCGCTGTCGGAGGACCGTCATAGAAAGAAAACTCCTCGTTTCCTTCGTGTTCTTTCATGCTCTTTTCGAAAACGCGGTTTTCTTCCCAGAACTTTACGACTTCCTTTTCCCTTTCGACGAAATTCATCGTCGTGTCAACCTTCTTGTACATTGTAATATAACTCCTTACCTTCTGTCTCTAACAAAAAAGCCCCTTCGTTTTCGGAAAAACAAAGAGACCACCAAAACATACTGACATACGCCCTTTTTGTAAACGCGGAAGAAATAACCGCGCGCCGCACTACTCCCGAAACTTACGGTTTCGCACCGCGGGCTGAAAGGGGATACCCGTCTGCGCCCTGCCCGCCGCTTTTCACCATACCGCGGCTCTCTGTGGAGCGGATTCGCAAAGGGCTTGTCCTTTGTCATAGCCAAAATCTATTACTATTTGCTATTTTATCAAAGAGTGCGCGTTTTGTAAAGCATTTTTTCGCCCTGCACCACAAATTCGCCGTTTTAAGGCAAAATCCGCTCAATAATCTTCAAGTATTTTATTCACCCCTACAAGATCCGCCGTTGTGATAATATTTTCTATCCTCTCTCCGATCAAACCGTTCTCACTGATCAGCACTGCAATCAGTTTTTTATTCTCTTCAAACGCGTCCACGATCTCCTGCAACGTATTCTTTCTGCCGAGATACTTATAATACGTAAAAAGATCGCTTTCCGTTACGATCTTACCGACTGGCGTATTCGCCGCATACGCGTCCAGATCGCCGCCCGCAGCAAGTACTCCGCCAAGTTCGCGTATAATACGCCTGTTATTGACGATACCGATCATTCTGCCGCGATGATAAACGGGCAAATTGGAAAATCCCGTGCGCGAAATAAGCAAGATAACCTGCTTTACACTGATCTCATCATCCACGCTGACGATCTTTTTTTCGCGCATTGCCGAACCGATCGTCGGAGGCGTACATAAGAGCCGCTCGATCTGAGAAATTTTTTCCACGACCTCGTCACAAGGCACGGCAATGATACTGCCGTCCGTACTTTGATGCACGATCGCATTGCGAAGCCGAGCATAATCGATCAGTTCGTTTTCATACTTCCTGACTGTTGCATTTTTCTCCGCGCACCGCCGCACAATATCGGTAAAAGACTGCGACGCCTTGTATCCATAAAGGCCGCGCAGTTGCCCGTCGATTTTATTGTAACTATTGATAAAACTGCCAGCGTTTTTCTTATCCATCATCTTTTACCGCCGAGAATGTTTGTTTTGAAAATTATACCATAAAACAAACCGATTTGCAACACCGAAACAGATTTTTAATTTCTAAAAAGCAAGTGTAATACATGCAAAGAAACGCACATATACTTTCTCGTGCATATCAAAACCAATAAATCCGCTCATTTTCATCTTTAAACATATGTGCGTTAAGACATAAATTTATGGACACTCTCAAAATAAAGGTATCAGAGACAAAAAGTAAGCGTATGAGTTCGGTCAACCCATACGCTTTTTGTTATTTATCGGAATTATTGAGTTTATGCCGTAAAACGGAAGCTATATCGATTTTGTACACGATATCTATTTCCCGTTCTTTGCCTGTGATTTTCGGCAAACCACCGACGATGATACGATCTATCAGCTCATAGCACATCTCACGTGTAAGTTCCGGCGCTTCGAGATACTTCTTTATGTTCCGTATAAAGTCATCGGCACTCTGTATCGTATTTTCCGTTTCGGTTAGTTTTGCCTCCAACTCCTCAATTTCGGCTTGGAGTTTCTTTTGTTCGTCGGAATATTTTTGTATGAAGCTGATACAGATATCCTCCGGCATTTTGCCTTTCAGCCTGTCCTCATACGCAAGCTGCATCAGGCGGGATAGTTCTTCAATGCGGTTTCTCTTTCCCTGTAATTCCTTCTTGGCGGCCTTTATGGATTTTTCCTGCACTTCCGCATTGTGCCGGATAAACTCTTCACGGATAGCCTTTTCGTCAAGCACGATCCGCTGCGCCATGTCCCGTATATCGTCAAGGATTATTTTTTCGAGAGTCTTTGCCGCTATGTGATGGGAAAAGCATATCGTCTTACCGAAACGCATATGGTCGCCGCAGTTAAACGCATATTTATTGTTTCCGACGCTGTTCAACTTCATTTTGCAACCGCAGTCGGCGCAATAAAGAAATCCCGATAAAGGATGCGTATAGCCCGTAGCGGTTTTCCTGCCCTGCGCGACAGACTTTTCACGTTCGCGTACTCTATCCCAAAGCTCCTGCGAGATGATAGGCGGATGCGTATTATAGACGACAACCCATTCGCTTTGGTCTTTCTTAAATCTCTTGTGGTTCTTATACGATACGGACGTGGACATTAACTGCGGCATATGCCCGATATATACTATGTTTTTCAGCATAGAGGCAATCGTGATTTGCCCCCAAAGTCTGCGGTCACCCGGCTTGCCCTTATGGCCGAGTTTTTCAAAGGCGTACTGCCCGGGGCAAGGGACATTTTCTTCGTTTAATATCTCGGATATTCTCCTCGGACTGATTCCAGACGCGTACATTTCGAATATCCTGCGGACTATCGGCGCTGTTTCTTCGTCGATGATGAACGTCCGTTTTTCGTCCGTGCCTTTGATATAGCCGTAAGTGGCTTTCTTGCCGTGGAACACGCCTTCTTTGGCTTTCGCTTTCCATACGGCGCGAATTTTTTTGCTGGTATTCGCGGCATGCCACTCGTTAAATACTGTCACATATCTTTATGGACACTATTATACGCTTTCGACATGAATATTCCACATTGTTGAAAAACGCTTGACATTTTAATAGAAATATGATATTGGTATTTATGAAACATATATGAGAGGAATAGAATGAATTTTGATTTGGAGCTTTTCAACAGGACGTACCGAGGGACAAGATGGTTCTCGGACGAGAGCAAATATTTTACGGAATTTTTGAAAGATATTCAAAATGCGGAACTCATGTCCCATTTGAGATTCTGCAACGATTTTCTTCAAATACCGCCGATTTTCGCCTATGTGCGATTTCGCCGCGATCTGTACACGGGCGTACTTGAAAAGAAAGAAAAACTTGCGCTCGGCGCGTGTTTCGGATTTTTGTTTCAATACAGCGAATATGCCGCGCTTTACGGTCCAAACAGCGCTCACAGCGTTTGGGTGGGAGATAAAGTGACGGGGATAAAAAATGCAAGCTATTTCACAAGGAGGGATTGAGATCATGAAAGATGAGCTTGAACACGTTTACCAAGATCGCCTCAACACTATTGCCGAGGCGGTCAAAACCAACTACTCGGGCGCAAACTCTTTGTCCAACCTGCCCAAAGAGCAAGTATACAAACACGTCGGCCGCTATTCCTGTGCAGGCAGTGACTGCGCCAATGCCGACGAAGCATTCCGCATCGACATAAGTCAAACTGCTGCCTATTGTGTCAAAAACGGCATTTGGCAAGAATTTCTTGCAAGAACGCTGTTCAAATATGACGTCGATTATTTTGAAGATATTCCCGTCATAAACAGGAGCAAAGACATTTTCAGACAACATCGCAGCGACTTTGGCGAAGAGGACGGCGAATCAACGCGCGAAGAGAGACTGTGCAGATATTTATGCTCGCGACAAAAAACGGTCTTCCCATTGATCACGCTGTGCGACTATCAAGTCCCCATAAAACACACAAGCAAAGATACCGGCTGCGGCAAGATCGACTTGGTCAGCGTAAGTGATGACGGCGAGGAAATGGTCATTCTCGAATACAAAAAGCCAAAGAGTCCCGAACCGCTTTTGCGTGCCGTCACCGAGATCGTCACATATTACCGACAAATCGACGGAAAGAACGGCGCAAAGACCTATTTGGAACACTTCAATAAGACGTTCGGCTTGAATTGCACCAGGGTACGGCTTGCCGTTGTAGTGCCTAGGGACATGTACCGGACGGCGCATCGCTATGCTTTCGACCTGATTGCCAAGTACGATATCCTCTGTTATGCATGGGATAAAAACGAGCCGCCGTTCCGCCTCAGTCAAACCTGTATCGAACGCAACCGCAAAATGTCGGAAGACAATATGCAATTCGTCTACGAGCATTCAGACAATATTATGCAAGCATTAAAAAACGACTGAGTGTCGTTTTTTATCGACTTACGATATGAATATACTTTATTGTAGGAGGTAGGTATGATATATTTCGACTTGGAAAGTTATCTTGGTGCGCTCTATAAAATCGAGGCAATTACTTGGGAAAACGGCAAACCGAAAGATAAATTTTCCGCGGTTACAAACGCCGATATGCCCGATGCCGTGAGACGCATTACGGGTATCACGCACGAGCAATCTCTTACCGGCACGGATGAACGGGAAACGGTGTTTGCGTTTTGGAATTTTCTGCAACGCAATCATGCGGTGGCGCCGCAAAAGATTGTCGTGAACGGAAAAGAGTATCACAAGATTTCCTGTATCGGCTACGGCGTCTCTCGGGAGCTTCAAAAAATTTTCCTGCGATTTGGTATTCGTATCGTTTTTGACAACGAAGAGCGCGGCGACCTGTATGAATATGCAAAAACATATTGCAATCATCTGCCGCTGAAAAGTTTTCGCCAATCTGTGATGAACCGCTATTTTTCGATTCAAGAACGCGAGTTAAAATCGCTTCCCCTCTTGCATACGGCTCTTATACGGGAAGCAACAAGGCAAATAACGGAAAAGGAATGCGAAAGACTCGTGAACCGGCTGACAAACCTTTCGGCAAAAGACGAAGATTTACTGCGCTCCTGCGAACGGATTGGGTTCGATTTGTTCCGCATTCTCACGGTAAGCGAAAAGCGATTTACCGATACGGTATCGTTCCTGTTTGAGAGAACGAAAACTCGCCCGTACGCCGAAGATGATTGGCGCAGAATCGTTGCAAAAATCGAAACAAGAGTTAAGGCATCCGACAGCGCTCAAATGATGCAGCGGTTTGAAAATTCCCTTCCCGAACAGATACGGGAGATTTACCCGCTCGAATTGTCCTACAAAATCTTAGACGGCGAAGGAAGGATCGGGGCAAATCTGATCGAGATCGGCTATCGCAAAACAAAATTGCTCGTTGAATGCGGTTTGGAACTCGAACCCACGGAGTCTGGCAAGGCAATACGCGAAAACGTTCTGAACTCTCGATATGACGCTTGTCTGGTTTCGCATTGCCATGCCGACCATGCGGGGCTGATCGATAAAATTGAAAAGAAGACAAAGGTTTATATAGGGTCTACCGCAAAGCGTATCCTGCAAATTACCGAAAAACCGAAATACGATAATGTGCTGACGTTCAACGGAAAAATGAACATCGGCGGGATAACCGTTACGCCGTATTTGTGCGACCATTCTGCAATGGACAGTTATATGCTTCATTTTTCTGCAGAAGGAAAAAGTATTTTATACACAGGGGACTTCCGCG
>CASEHS010000049.1 GCA_949287815.1 uncultured Bacillota bacterium
GCCAGGTCGTCATAGGCGCGGCTTGCGCGCTGCCGGTAATATGAGGGCTAACAGCCCGAAACTGAAAAACCACCGGCTATGCCGGTGGATATTTATTTACAGAACAAAGTTAATGTCTGACGACGTGGAAACACGCCGTCAGGAGTATTTTATAGTGTTTTTGTTTGATAAATATTTTGGTAAAAGAAGAGAACCCCAAAATTTGGGGTTCTCTTCTTTTATTAGTAGTTTTTAATTGTTTAAATTATTTGTTACGGTTTCTTCCTGTAAGAAGGAAAACATAAAGCAGAAAACGGATAAAGTAGACAAGCGACGTAAGAAGTGCGGCAACATAGGTCATTGCTGCGGCGGAAAGCACTTTTTCGGCTCCTTTTTTTTCTTGTTCCGTCTGCAAAACGCCCGTTTCGGCGAGCATCTTTTTTGCTCTGCGCGAGGCATTGAGTTCTACCGGTAGGGTTACCAAGGTAAAGAGAGTGGAAAGTCCATAAAGGCATACTCCTACAAAAACAAGTATATTCCCTGCAGAGGAGGTTGCCATTGTCAAGCCGAGAATGACTCCTAAAATTACCAACGGAAGAGCAAGATAAGAACCGAAGTTGGTTATGGGTACAAGCAGAGTGCGCAGATTATAAAATAAATATCCTTTCTTTTTTTGGACGACGTGTCCGATCTCGTGCGCCGCAACGGCTACCGCAGCGACAGAATTGGAATTGTAGGTGGATTCCGAAAGAGATACGATACTTTTTCTCGGGTCGAAATGGTCAGTCAGTTTTCCTTTGCCTTTTACTACGTTGATATCATAAATGCCGTTTTTTTCCAGTAGCATTCTGGCGGCATCGCTTCCCGTCCAGTCGGATGAGGTAGGGATTTTGTCAAAGGCCGCGTATGCTGAGTGAACTTTTGTGCTTGCCCATACCGAAAGAATTATGCAGGGCAAAATAATTATACCGCTGATTATATAAATTAAATAAAGGTCTGTAAACATATTACTCCTTTTTCTTATGTTTTTTATTGGTTTTGATATTAGTATATCACAAAAGAAAAAAAAGAAAAGTGATTTTAATTTTCAACAGGTAAAATGTTTGTGATTTTTCCGCTTTCGATGGTAGCGGAGAAAAATCGGATCTCAAAAATATTTTCAGATTTGGGGCAGATCAGCCCGACCGCATTGATATTGCCGTGTGCAAGATAAAAAACGGAAGGCGGAATACATACGCCCGTAAATTTACCGAGATAATCGTGCAATTCGTCTTTCCTTTCTGCGAGTTCAGGAGAAAGGTATCTGATAAAATCGCCGTGCACCAGTAAGGCTTCGAAAAAAAGATAGGGGATCAGTCGTTCATCTTCGTGGTTGACCTGATTTGTTTCCTGCACGCTGTATGAATCGAGAGTAAAGCCCTCTTCACCCAATTTCCATTCGCTGTGCGCTATGTGTCCCGCAGTGTCCCGAAAGGCAAAATCGGCACAGAGGGTGTCTTTGATTTCAAATTTACTCACTCGGTTTTTAAAGAGAGGGCGCGTTTTATCATATATAAGCAAAATGGAATCCGCCTCTTCCGGTATGACGAGGGAAATAAGATTTCTGCCGTTTAAGGTAAGCGAGGAAATTTCGGCATAGCGCGCTTGCGGCGGTAATTGTTCGGTAAAGAAATCTTTTTCCGATTCCAATGAAAGATGTATCCCGCCGTTATGAAAAAGGGTTACAAGAACGCCGTTGATTCTTTTTTGGTCGATCACATTAAGATTTCCCGGCTTTTCGGAAAATTCCCGAATATGTATGTGCGCGCCGCAATCATACAGGTAAAGATCGCAAAAATCAGGAGGACTCTGAAAAAAAGATTTATTCAGAATACAGTTTGCTGAGAGCAGACCGCCGTCAGCGGGAACAAATTCGGCAAAAATTTCTTCTTCTGGCGTAATGTCCGTAAATTTTTCTCTGTCATCGCAAACGCCGAGGAATATTCCGTTCAGTTTCAGTGCACAAGGCACCGATGAAGTAAAATAAACTCGCAAATGTGTGATCTCCTTAATAGGTATTTGTTTGTCGTTAAATGTTTCGGAATAAATTTATTTATATGTATAAAATGATTTATATATGTCAATATATGGAGTAACAAAAAACGGAGGTGCAAAATTTTGGAAAAGATCAACGGATACAGCAGAGAGGAAACGGAAAGGCTTATCGGTTTTTTATCAGACGGAAAAAAAGAGGGAAAAACGCTTTCAGGGTTATTTGAAGAATACGGCAAGGCGCACGGCAGAGCCAGCGGCAGCGTAAGAAATTATTATTATCAGTTGCTGCGTTCAAAGGATGAGCGTGCCAGAAACATACTGGAAGGAAAGGATCTGAAAGCGGAAAAAATCAAAGAATTTACGGACGAAGAGGCAGAAAAAATGTTATCTCTTATATTTTCTGAGCGCAGTAAAGGCCTTTCGGTCAGAAAGTCGATCGCGAATATCTGCGAAGGTGACGAAAAACTGATGCTTCGTTATCAGAACAAGTACAGGAATATGCTGAAAAAACAGCCCGATCAGGTGAAAGAGGCGGCAGAAAGAATGGGGGCGGCGCAGTGTCTGAATAAAGACAGAAAGCGCGCCAACGACTTTTTGCAGAAGCGCTTAGAAAAGGAGATCAACGAACTTTACGACAGGCTTGCAGTCGCGCTCAGAGAAGAGAACGAGCGACTGAAACAGACAGTGGAAAAGCTGACAGAAGAAAACGAAACACTCAGACGTGTGGCAAGAAAGACGTCGCACGCGGATTGCGGCTGATAAAAAAATCGGTTGATAAGTTAATAAATATTCAGGTATAGAAAATATTTTTCCACACATACTCGGTAAGAGCAAAAGCTCTTTACGGAGGAAAATCGAATGGAAAAATTTATTGCAGGTCTTGCGCTCGGTATGATCGGCGGAGCCATGCTCGTCGCCAACAGCAAAAAGACGCGCGCGCTTGTAAGAAAAAGTCAGGCGGAAATGAAGGAAAAGATCGATTCTTATATCGATGAAAAACTTGCTTCTTTCGGAGAAGGTAAGCAGGAAAACACCGTTGAATGAAAAAGAGAGCCCGTCGCTATCAGCGACGGGCTCTCTTTTTTAAGTTGAAATACAGCTCCAAAAATTATTGCAATTTTATTACAAGATGATAAAAAAAAGAGGCACAAAAAGGGGAAATTTTATACAACTTGCGTGTATAATATAAGGCGAGAAGAGCGGTAAAGCGCGATGTTATCCGGAAAAGGGAACGGCGCATACGCAATTCTTTTCGCCGGGTATACGGCGTAACAAAGTTTGCACACACTACAATATACTTTTTTCTTCAACGTCTGCCGAGCCTTTTTAGGTCAGGCAGATGTGCTTTTTAAGGGATTTTTTTGTAATTATGCAATTTGAAATTTTATAGATTTTAAAAGATCGGTTAAAAAAAAGAAAGAGGCGTGAAATTCGGAAAAGAAGTTTGAAAAAATTGTAGACGGGAAGAATAAAGTATGATATACTGATTCAGATAAAAAGAGATGCGCTTTTGGCGGACTATATATTTTACAGGAAGAGGTTGGAAGATGACAAAGCGTATTGTCGCATTGGATATAGGCGATAAAACAATCGGCATAGCGGTAAGTGATCCGTTCAATACGTTTGCGCTTCCGGCACAGACGTTCTGGCGTACGCGGGACGCGGCGGCGGACGCGGCGGCGGTCGCAAAGATCATAGAAGAGAAGGATGCGGGGCTTATCGTATGCGGATTGCCTTTAAATTTTGACGGGACAGAATCGATACAGGCGGAAAAGACGCGTCGGTTTGTCGATCGTCTGCGAAATTATACAAATGCGGAAATCGTATATGAGGACGAGCGTTTTACGACAATGGAAGCCGAGCGTGTATTGATCACAGGCGGGGTCAGACGCGAAAACAGAAAAAAAAGTATAGACAGCATTGCCGCTTCCTATATACTGGAAGGGTATTTGAATAAAAAAGAAAGGAGAACAACAATGAGTGAAGAAAAGAAACTGCACGAAGTGGACTGCGATTGCGGCTGCTGCGACGGAGAAGAAGCTAACCTGATCGATCTCGTAGACGATGAAGGGAAAGTTCATAAGTGTTATCATATCGGAACGATCGAATTTGAAAAAAGGTGGTTCGCATTTTTCCAGCCTGCGGATGAAGAGGACGGAGAAGAAACGGATGTGACCATTCTGGAAATCGTCGGTGAGGAAGGAGAAGAAGAACTTGTTCCTGTCGAAGACGATAAACTTCTCGACCGTGTTTTCGACGAGTTCTGCCGCGTTATGGAAGAAGATGATGATGCGGATGAAGCGGCGTCTTTGGATACCGATTACGAAGAAGGATGCGGTTGCGGCTGTAAAAATCACGATCACAAACACGAAAAATAATAAAACAGCCCGTTCTTTTTCCGAACGGGCTGTTTTATCGTAATCCTACAAAAAAATAATATGGATCGCAGAGGCTGTTTTGTAGGGGCAGAAATTTGAAAAATTTGAAAAAATTGTATTTTCTGTTGCCAAATTCTGCGAATCAAAAATAAAAACAGTTGCAAATAGTTTGGCGTTATGGTAAAATAATAAGGCTAAAATTCACACCCTGTGCAGGTTGCGCTCCGTTCCCGTAAAAAATTTTGTCTGCGGGTAAAGGCGAAACAGAAAAAATTGTGCGGGGGAGGAAGAAACGGAGGTTTTTTAAAATGGCAGTAATCAGTATGAAGCAGCTCCTTGAAGCGGGCGTGCATTTCGGGCATCAGACGAGGAAATGGAATCCGAAGATGAAAAAGTACATCTTCGCAGAGAGAAATGATATTCATATCATCGATCTTCAGATCACGGTCGGTCTTGTAGAAGACGCGTATAACTTTATCGTCGACGTTGCCAAGAGCGGCAAGAGCATTCTCTTTGTCGGAACCAAAAAGCAGGCTCAGGAAGCTATCAAGGAAGAAGCTGAGCGTTGCGGACAGTATTATGTAAATTCCCGTTGGTTGGGCGGTATGCTTACCAACTTCAAGACGATCCGTTCCAGAATCGAATATCTCAACAAATTGCAGAGAATGGAAGAATCGGGCGAATTCGATCTTCTCCCCAAGAAAGAAGTTATGGGACTTAAAAAGGAGATGGAAAAACTCGAAGCAAATCTGGGCGGTATCCGCGACATGAAGACGCTTCCCGGCGCAATGTTCGTTGTAGACCCTCATAATGAAGCTATCGCTGTTCAGGAAGCAAGAAAATTGCACATTCCGATCGTTGCTATCACGGATACGAACTGCGATCCCGATCTGATCGATTATGTTATCCCCGGAAACGACGATGCGATCCGTGCGGTCAAACTGCTTTCTTCGGTCATTGCAAATGCGGTCATCGAAGCAAATCAGGGCGAAGCGGTAACGGCAGCGCCTGCGGAAGAAGAGGAAGAAGTTACGATGGAGTCTGCGGGCGAGATCGAAGCGGAAACCGAAGAAGCGGCTGAATAATTTGAAGTAAACAGAAAGCGCGGAAAAAGAAATAAATCAGAAGAGGTGTGATAAAATGGCAATTACGGCAAGTGATGTAAATGAATTGCGTCAGAAGACTGGCGTAGGAATGATGGATTGCAAAAAGGCGCTTACGGAAGCGAACGGCGATATGGATAAAGCGATCGAAATTCTCCGTGAAAAGGGAATGGCTGCTGCAGCAAAGAAGGCAGGCAGAATCGCGGCGGAAGGTATTGTAGACAGTTATATTCACATGGGCGGCAAAGTAGGTGTGCTTTTGGAAGTAAACTGTGAAACGGACTTTGTTGCACGCGGAGATCATTTCAAATCTTTGGTGCATGATATCGCATTGCAGATCGCAGCGAGCAAGCCCGAATATATCACGAAAGAAGAAGTTCCCGAAAGCGTATTGGAAGAAGAGAAAAAGATCCTGAAAATTCAGGCTATGAACGAAGGCAAGCCCGAAGCGATCGCAGAAAAGATGGTTCAGGGCAGAATCAAGAAATATTATGAAGATTTCTGTCTTTTGGAGCAGCCGTTTGTAAAAGATCCTTCCAAGACGATCGGACAGATGATCACGGAAGCGATCGCAGCGATCGGCGAAAAGATCACGGTACGTCGTTTTGTCCGTTTTGAAATGGGCGAAGGACTCGAAAAGAGAAAAGACGATCTTGCAGAAGAGGTCGAAAAACAAGTTTCCAAGATGAAAGGTTAAAAACCGCGGGGCACACAAAAATTTATTGTGTGCCCCGATTTGAAAATCCGGGTATTTGATCCGGAAAACGTGCATGGTAACGGTTTGGAACTGATCGGAAAGGATTCGGGATCGGAGCGAGCCGTAGCCGTGCGATGCGCGGTAAAATTGAAATACGGAGGTAATACTTTTGAAACCGAAATATAAAAGAATCATTCTTAAACTTTCCGGAGAAGCGCTGGCAGGCGAAAAAGGATTCGGACTGGATGAAAATATCATTGCCGGTGTTGTAGATCAGTTGATACGCATCCATGAAATGGGCGTAGAGATCGGTCTTGTGCTTGGCGGCGGCAATTTCTGGCGCGGCAGACAAGGCACGAGTATGGACAGAACGACGGCGGATCATATGGGAATGCTTGCTACGGTGATCAACTCTCTTGCATTGCAGGATGCGATCGAGCAGAAGGGTGTACCTACGCGTGTGCAGACCGCTTTGAATATGATCAGCGTTGCCGAGCCGTTCATTTTGAGAAAAGCGCTCAGGCATTTTGAACTGGGCAGGATCGTAATTTTTGCGTGCGGTACTGGCAATCCTTACTGTTCTACGGATACAGGTGCGGCGCTCCGTGCGGCTGAAACGAATGCAGATATTCTTCTTTTGGCGAAGAATGTAGACGGCATTTATGACAGTGATCCGAAACTCAATCCCGAAGCAAAGAAAATAGATAAAATATCTCATATGGAAGTGATCAACCGCGGTCTGAAAGCGATGGATACGACGGCGATCACCATGTGTATGGATAATAATATTCCCGTCCTTGCATTTGCTCTTTCGGAAAAAGACGCGATCGTTCGCGCGATCTGCGGCGAAAAGACGGGTACGCTGATCACTGCTGACTGATCGGCTGAACTTTGCGGCGGCTGAATAACCTAAAAAATAACGGAGGAAAATACAAGTGGAAAACAGTGAAAAAGTGGAAGAATTATTGCTTTCGATGGAAGAAAAACTGGAAAAGACGGTCAACGTTTTGCGCGATGAGTTTGCTGGAATTCGTGCAGGCAGGGCAAATCCGCATATTTTAGATAAAGTTCTGGTCGATTATTACGGTACGCCTTCTCCTATCAATCAGGTAGGCAATATTTCCGTTTCCGATGCAAAATGTCTCGTGATCAGCCCTTGGGATGTAAGCCTTCTCAAAGGTATTGAAAAAGCGATCCTTGCATCAAACGTCGGGCTGACTCCGACCAATGACGGTAAAGTTATCCGTCTCGTATTTCCCGATCTTACCGAGGAACGCCGCCGTGATCTTGCAAAACAGATCAAGGCGATCAGCGAAGAATCCAAAGTAGCAGTCCGCAATATTCGCAGAGACACTATGGATTCGCTTAAAAAGATGAAAAATGCCAAGGAAATTTCCGAGGACGAATGTTCCGGTTATGAAAAGGATGTCGAAAAGACGATCGCAGGCTACATCGAAAAGATAGAAAAGCATACCGCCGATAAAGAAAAAGAGATTATGTCCGTATAACGGGGCAGTGCTATGAAAAGAATAAAATTGCCCGTTCATATCGCATTTATTATGGACGGGAACGGCAGATGGGCGAAGCGCAGGTTTCGTCCGCGCGCTTTCGGTCACAGAGCCGGGGTGCAGAACATGACGAAGATCTGTTCTCATGCTTTTCGGCTCGGCGTTCGCATTGTGACTGTATATGCGCTTTCCACGGAAAATCTTTCCAGACCGAAAGAGGAGTTGGACGAACTTTTTGATTTGTTCCGTTCCTATTTCAGTAAAAAGAAAGAGCGATTTTTGGATATGGACGTAAAGATCAATGTGATCGGCGACATAACCGTTCTTCCCGAAGACATTCAGGAAGATATTATCGATGTTATGGAAAGAACGTCCGTAAATACCGACGGATTGATGAATATCTGCATCAATTACGGCGCACGTCAGGAAATTGTCCGCGCGGTGAATGAAGCAGTTGCTTTCGGCAGGTTTGTTGATGAAGCAAGTTTTCATAATTTGCTTTCGACGAAGGGGATTCCCGATCCCGATCTGATTATTCGCACAGGCGGTGAATTGCGGCTGAGTAATTTTCTTTTGTATCAGGCAGCATATTCGGAACTCTATTTTTCGGATAAAATGTGGCCGGAGTTTTCCCGCAGGGATCTTGAAAAGGCGATCGAAAATTATTCCGCAAGGGACAGAAGGTTTGGCAACGTAAGAGGAAACTGATATGAAAAAAAGATTGCTTACAGGTATCGTATATATCGGTATCATCACGGGGTTTTTCTTTTTAAGGCGTATTCATCCCTGGTTTTTCGGTATACTCATCTATGCTTTTTCTCTGATCGGGACTTTTGAAATGGTACGCGCCTTCAATTTCAGAAAGCAGACGGAAAACGGTGAACTTCTGCCAGCTGTGATGCCGATGTCCCTTTCTCAGAAAGTTTCGGTGTTTGTATATGCCGCATTGTTTGTGCCTGTTTATTATCTTGCCGAAAAATTCTGGCAGGGCAGGGGCATGGAAGCGCTTGTATTGTTATTTTTTGCGTTTTCGATTGCAATGCTCTGTTTGCTTGTTTTTGATCACGAACGCACATCTCTTACGGGTGCGGGCGGAGGACTTCTTTGCGCTTTTTACCCTACGGGAATGCTTGCAACGATGTTGTTTGCCAACGATCTTGCAACTTTTTCCACGCTTGCGCTTCTTTTGATTTTTGTCATTTCACCCGTTGCGGATACTTTTGCATTTGTAGTTGGAAGCCTTGTCAAAGGCAAAAAACTTTGTCCGAAAATCAGTCCGCATAAGACGATTTCGGGCGCAGTCGGCGGTATTGTATTCGGCACAGGGGCAAGTGTGCTTTTGTATTGGCTGTATACTCTGACAACAGGTACGGTTTATACAGGTTCGGTCAATCCCTGGCTGATGATGGCGATCATCGGACTGATCGCATCCATTGTAACAGAATTCGGCGATCTTGTGGAAAGTATCATCAAACGTAAGACGGGGATAAAAGATATGGGAAAACTTCTTCCCGGGCATGGCGGTATTCTTGACCGTATAGACGGAACGCTGTTTACGAGTGTTTTCGTATATCTTTGTTTTGCCTTTTTTATAGTCTGATACTCAGAACTATTTGAATACCCGCTTCTTCGCGGGTATTTTTGTTATTCGAAATATTTTGTAAAGCCTGAAAGTAAGATTTTGCGGATTTTGGGAAACAGCAATAAATATTTTTACGGATATTCACAGATATCTTTTCGGGTGCGCATAAAAGAGAAGTATAAATGCGTAAAATAAACAACGGGGAGTAAAAGGAATGAAAAAGATCGCTCTGCTGGGTTGTACGGGTTCTATCGGACAGCAGGTAATCAATGTGGCAATGCGTTATCCTGAGCGTTTCAGTATTGTTGCGATGGCGGCAAACCGCGGCAGTAAACTCTTCTTTGAACAGGTTAATCTTATCAAACCCCGCCTTGCGGTATTGCATGATAAAAATTCGGAATCGGGAGAATGCCCGTCTTCTACGCGCTTTTGTAAGGGCGAGGAGGCATTTGAAGAAGCCTGTACATTCGCAGAAGCGGATATCATATTCGTGGCAGTGAGCGGTTTTGCGGGGCTGAAAGCGGCACTTCTTGCCCTGGAAGCGGGGAAAGACGTTGCGCTTGCGAATAAAGAATGTCTTGTAGCAGGGGGAGATCTTGTCAATCGGGCGGCGGAAAAAACGGGCGCTGAAATTTTGCCCGTAGACAGCGAGCATTCCGCGATCTGGCAGGCTCTCGGGTTCGACAGAAAAAAGAAGTTTAAGAAGATTATTCTTACGGCAAGCGGCGGTGCTCTTCGCGATGTGCCGATCGATCAATTGCCGTATTGTACCGCAAA
>CASEHS010000050.1 GCA_949287815.1 uncultured Bacillota bacterium
TGCCAGGTCGTCATAGGCGCGGCTTGCGCGCTGCCGGTAATATGAGGGCTAACAGCCCGAAACTGAAAAACCACCGGCTATGCCGGTGGATATTTATTTGTAAAAATGTGTGCATAGAGTTGAAAAAAAAGACGGTTAATGGTATAATATTTTATATACAATTAGCGAATAACCGCTGGAAAAGATATTCGGTAAATTTACTTGTCGGATATAGCGGACAGGGGAGAAGACTTTGAATAATCTGGGAAGAGGCAACGAAGAAAAAAAGAAAAATAAAGAAAGATTGCTTACGCGCGAAACGGTAGGATTCGTGCTTGTTTTGTTTGCATTGCTTTCTTTGGTGATTTTGATTACACGTTCTTTGATTTTCGGAGATGTGGGATTTGCGATAAGTTCATTTTTACTCGGTGTATTCGGGTATTGTTCATATGCGGTGCTTGCTGCATTAGTTTATGCAGGGATAGTGCTTGTAACAGGAAAGAAAATTTCTGCAAGCGGTAAAACGGTTGCTTTTTCTGTTTTACTGTTTGTATGTTTTGTTTGTCTTGTGCATACAATAACGGCAGATGTCGGCAAAATTGCTTATAAGACTTACGGTTCATATCTCAAAGAATGTTATTATGCCGGCGAGGGCAGTGGAACAGGCGGAGGTGTGATTTTTGGCGTACTTGTGTATCCTGTCGTAAAGCTGACAACTTCTGTAGGCGGTTATATAATTTTTTCCCTGTTGATGGTCGGAGTAGCTTATCTGCTTTATTCTTCAAGATCGGCTCGGGTGTCTGAAAGTAAACGGCGTACGGAACTGACGGAGAAAATGATTGATGATGCGTCTTCTGATACTTCTGGGATGTATTCCCTCAATTACGGCACAACATTGAGAGAGGAACAGGCGCAACAACCGACATTCGTTCGTGATGACAGTGAGCGTGCAGCTTCGGAAATTATTTCTCATGCGGAAACAGCACAGGAGCGTTCGCGCAGACTGTATTCCGTGAGCGATGATTTCGAATTAAAAAGCAAGCGTGAGCTGAAACAGGAACGCCGTTATGCTGAAGCGGCAAAAAGTGAACCTAAACCGGCGGCACAGCCTTTGACTCCTTATGCGCAAAGCAGGGGCATTTTGTATCCTGATTCGGGAATGCAATATAAGAACAATCTTATTTTTGATTCTGACTCGTATTTTAATAATCCGAACAGGGGGGCAATATCCAAACAGCAATACGCCGATAATTTCCGCTCCGCTCCCACTTCTATTACGGAAGGGCATGAAAGGAGTAACCGTTCGGAAACTCCTGCGGTTCAAAATAATTCAACAGCGGTTCAAAATAATGTATCGCCTGCTCCGCAGGATTATTCAGGGTATTACAGGGATGAAGCCGACGGGAACATTACGTATACGAACAGACCTAAGAAGATCGTAACGGACACGACAAAACCGAATAATCCTGTAAATACTGATCAGAATAACAGTTTTTACAGAAACGATGTCATTACCGATTATTCATCGGGAAAAACGTCTTTTTCTAATTCATCTCCCTCGGCGGAAGCTATTTCAGGAGAAACTAGACGCGGTGCAACGCCCCCTGTATCGCCTGAGAAAATTGAAAAGCCGGCAACTGATTTGAACAATAATCCTTTTTCAGCGAGAACAAATTCTGATCTGTCTGCTTCAAGAGGAAACCAGTATCAGTCGGAAAAATCGGAGAGCGTCGGCAGGGGCGGTTTGACGGACGGAAGTTATTTGTCTCAAGATTCTAAGCCCTTATCGCGTGGAGGAAATGACAGATTATCGGATGTACGCAGCAGCGAAGTTTCCCGCTCTGATAGATTTGAGCAAAGTAAAGAAACTACCGAAAATATTCGCGTAGAAAACAATTATAATACGGGAAGAAACATCTCTGATATCAATGGCGTTTCTGAACGTAAATTAAGGGAAGATAAAGAACAGGAGTTTGGCAAATCAGAACCTGCTGCGGATGAAAGCAGGGGACTGAAATCTGTATCGGATGGGTTTGATTCGGCTGCGAATTTGTTTGATGACGATGAACCGGAAGTTTCCTCGGTGCCGGATGTTATGGACAAAACTCGCCTTTCTGTATCACGACCTGAAAGAGGCAGAGATGTTCCTTCTTCGCGTACGCCTATAAATGAAGGCGCACAGGATGCGGTTTCTCAGCCGAAACCCAAACACGTTTATGCGAAATACAATCCGCCGCCCGTTTCTTTGCTTGCCGATTATGCTGATTTGCAAGAGGCTGATCCGGAAGAAATTGCCCGCAATGAGGGTATAATCGTAGATACTTTGGAACAACTCAAAATACCTTCGCAAGTACTTTCGGTAACGCAAGGACCTACCGTAACGAGGTATGATATTGATATTCCGGGGCATATTCCTACTGGTAAGGTTTTGAGCTGTGATAAGGAAATTGCGATGCGTCTGCATGCTAAGGATGGCGTAAATATTCAGACCAACTATGAAAACGGATCGATCAGTATTGAAGTCCCGAACAGAACACGAGCTACGGTCGGATTAAAGAGCATAATACAATCCGATCAGTTTGTGAATGCAAAGCCCGGTTCGTTAATGTTCGGACTTGGTAAAGATATTGAAGGTAGAGCGATCAGCGGCGATATCGTGAAGATGAAACATGTACTTGTCGCCGGTTCAACCGGTTCAGGTAAGAGCGTATGTCTGAACGCTTTGATCATCAGTTTGCTTTATAAATACAGTCCTGAAGAATTAAGGCTCATCCTTGTTGACCCTAAACAGGTAGAATTCAATATTTATGAAAAATTACCTCATCTTATGGTCAACGAGATCATTTATGAACCGAATAAGGTCGTCAATGTCTTGAACTGGTTGATCACACAGATGGAATACCGTTATTCGCTTTTCAAAGAAAAAACGAAGAAAGGTACTTTGGTTCGTGAGATAGATGAATATAATGCGCATTTAGCACCGGATGAAGAAAGATTGCCGAAAATCGTGTTGATCATAGATGAGTTGGCGGATCTGATGAGCGTATCCAAAAAAGAATTGGAAGAGCGTATACAGCGTTTAACGCAAAAATCGAGGGCAGCGGGTATTCATTTGATTTTGGCAACACAGCGTCCTTCGGTAAATGTTATTACGGGCGTAATTAAGTCGAACTTGCCTACTCGTATTGCGTTTAGGGTAACCCAAGAAGTTGATTCAAGAACCATTTTGGATGAGTCAGGGGCAGAAAAGCTTTTGGGGCATGGTGATATGCTCTATAAGACGGATACGATGACATTCCCTGCGAGGGAACAGGGTGCATTCCTTGATTCGGAAGAGGTTCAGAATGTTGTCGATTATGTAAAACAGCATAACGAAGCATATTTTGACGACAGTGTTTCTGACTATATCAACAATGAGCGCGGCGGTGGTGGCGGAATAGACGGAGATGGTGACGATAGCGTTGAGGCGGTGTATATCGAAGCGCTCAGGCACGTAGTTTCGATTGGACAGGCGTCTATTTCAATGATACAGCGGCGTTGTTCGGTAGGATATCCGAAGGCAGGAAAGATAATTGAGTGGATGGAGAACATGGGATATATTTCTGCATTTGACGGGGCAAAAGCCAGAAAGGTTCTTCTTTCGCCCGAGGAGTTTGAAAGTAAATACGGAGATTACGGCGAATGACGAATCTTGATTCAAAAGTATTCGGAATGATCTCGCTCGGTTGTGATAAAAACAGAGTGGATGCAGAACGTTTGCTTGGTGAAATCAGAAAAAAAGGCTATCAAATAACAGACGATATTGTTGAGGCAAACATTCTTATCGTAAATACGTGTGCTTTCTTAAATGAAGCAAGAAAGGAAGCGATCGAAACGGTAATCGAATGTGACGGATATCGCAAAGGAAGGCTTGAAAAGCTGGTTGTAAGCGGTTGCTTGCCTGAAAAATATGTAGGGGAGTTGTTTCCTACACTGACAGAGGCGGATATTTTTCTCGGAACGGGCGATTCAGAAGTTTTGTTGGAAGCGATCGAACGTTCTTATGAGGATGGTCGAGTGAATTTCGTGGACAAAGGACATGATCGGCTCGGTGAGAGAGTGATCTCTACTCCTTTGCACTATGCCTATCTTAAAATTGCGGACGGTTGCAATAATTTCTGTACCTATTGTCTGATCCCCAAAATACGCGGTAAATACAGGTCTTATCCGATGGAGAACTTAATTAAAGAAGCGTCTGCATTGGGAGATGTTGAGCTTGTGCTTGTAGCGCAGGATACTACGAGATACGGGATAGATCTGTACGGAGAAAAAAAGCTGGTTTCTTTGATTAGGGAATTGTCCTTGTTAGAGAATATTCAGAGGATAAGATTATTATATTGCTATCCGGAAGAAATCGACGATGCGTTGATCGAAGAAATAAAGAATAATCCGAAAGTTGTAAAGTATTTGGATATACCTTTTCAGCATAGTGAAGACAGAGTGTTAAAACTGATGAACAGGCGCGGCAGCAGATCAGAATATTTAAAACTGATCAGAAAACTGCGCGAGGATATTCCGGATATTGCGATCAGGTCTACTTTTATCGCCGGTTTTCCTACGGAAACGGAAGAAGAAGTTGAAGGACTTAGTAGTTTTTTAAGAGAAGCAAAACTGACTAATTGCGGCTTTTTTGCGTATTCGCGCGAACCGGAAACGGCAGCATATAAACTGAAAGGACAGATTCTTTCGGCTGAAAAGAAAAAAAGAGTAAAGAAACTTTACAGTGTTCAGTCAGAAATTTCGCGGGAATATCTGCGGGGTTTTATCGGTAAAGAAATAAAAGTTGTCTGTGACGGAATAGATTACAAAAATAAGCGTTTTTTGGGCAGGGCTTGGTTTTCTGCGCCTGAAATTGACGGCAAAGTTTATTTCTTTGCGAGAAATGCCTGCCAGGGAGAAACTTATTCGGTTATTGTGACCGATGCAGATGATTATGATTTGTTTGCGGAAACGGAGGATTTCAGAAAATGAATTTACCTAATAAAATAACTCTTTCTAGGATTTTTCTCATACCGGTATTTGCGGTTGTGTTCTTTCTATCGGTTATACCGTATAATTATTTTATAGCCTGCATGATCTTTATAATAGCATCCTGCACGGATTTTGTCGATGGGCATATTGCAAGAAAACGCAATCTTGTAACCAATCTCGGTAAATTTCTAGATCCGATAGCGGATAAAGTGTTGGTGTCGACTGCACTTATTTTGCTGCTTGTGAGACCTGAAACGCTGAATGTGTTGTGGCAGGGTGATTGGGTGATGATTTATGCTGGCGTGTGCGTTGCTGTGATCCTTGCTCGGGAATTGATCGTCAGCGGATTTCGCATGGTTGCAGCGTCTACGGGGCTTGTGCTTGCTGCCGATAAAATCGGTAAAGTTAAGACTACTTTTCAGGATATAGCCATTGCAATGCTGCTTGCAGGAGCCGACTTTTTCGGTTTGATAAAAGTGGGTGAAGTGTTCAACGGAATAGGAATAGTGGCATTAGGAATCGCTACCGTTCTCACGATCTGGTCAGGCACTTCTTATGTAGTAAAGAACAGGGCGGTATTTTCTCAGTCAAAATGAAAAACGCGTGTATAGTTCTGAGAAATCTGAGAAAACATCTGTATGTCAGTGAGTTAGAGGATTTGTTTTCGGTTTTTTCGGAAGGCGGTTTTACGTTAGATAAAACGGTTATTCTTGATGAAGAAAATGAACATGAGTTTTCGCAGACTTTTTTGGAATGTAAAAATTTTTTTGATAATATAATCCTGATTTCTTCGAAAGAAAAATCGGCTTGGGTCAGATCGAGGGCTTGTGAACTTGCCAAATGTGAACCAAGCAGTGATAATATGGCCGAAAGCGGGCAAAAAACATATTTCTTTCTAAAAGCAGGGAAATCGGGTGAAAACGTTGCAAGACAGGAATGTATTCCGTTTCTGAATGAAAAGTTCTCGTTAAAATATGCAAAAACGGTCATTCGGGCAATAGGTGTACCGTATGACCGCTTGTCGGGCGTATTAAAGACAGCGACTGAAAAGGGACAAGGTAAACTGATCGTCAACGAAAAAGAAGAGTTTAGTGATTTGTGTCTTACGGTTCTTTATGACGATGCGGCACCTAAAATGCTTGTAGATGATGTTGTAAGATTTATAGCGGAAGAGCTGAACGATTATATTTATGCGGTTGACGATACGCCTTTAAATGTACGCGTGCTGGAAATTCTTCGGCTTCGTGGGTTAAAACTTAGTGTTGCCGAGTCTTTTACAGGCGGAGGGGTTGCTAAGTCTTTGATTGAAGTTCCTGGCGCTAGTAAATCTTTGTTTGAGGGCGTTGTTGCGTATGATAACGGCGCAAAACAAAAGCGATTGGGTGTTTCGCAGTTTACTTTAAAACGTCACGGTGCGGTCAGCGACGAAACTGCATACGAGATGGCAGCAGGATTGTTGGCGGGAGGCGATTGTGATATTGCCTTGGCAACTACGGGTATTGCAGGACCGCAGTCTGATAATACGAATAAACCGGTCGGATTATGTTATATTTCCGTAGGTACCAGCGAATCTGTTTATGTGTATAAATATCAGTTCAATGGTGACAGAGAGCAGATTACGAAACGAGCGATCAATCAGGCATTGTTTTTATTGTATAAACAAATTAAGTAAAAGTTTTTTTGAAAATAAAATAGTAATTTTCCGCGTAAGCGGTGTAATAAAGAATTTTTGGAGAGGTAACGCATGGATAACGAAAGGATGAAGGCGCTCGATCAGGTGCTTGCACAGATCGAAAAGCATTATGGTAAAGGTGCAATCATGAAGCTCGGCGATGACGCAGGGAAAGTGGATATAGAGGTGATTCCTACTGGATGCCTGTCTTTGGATATGGCGTTGGGTATTGGCGGTATGCCCAGGGGAAGAATTATAGAAATTTACGGACCGGAGTCTTCCGGTAAAACAACGGTTGCTTTACATGTAATTGCCGAAATTCAGAAGAGCGGCGGAATTGCTGCGTTTGTCGATGCAGAGCACGCACTTGATCCTGTATATGCAAAGAAATTAGGTGTCGATCTGGATAACTTGTATGTTTCCCAGCCTGATACTGGCGAGCAAGCATTAGATATAGCAGATGCGCTCGTACGCAGCGGTGCGGTAGATCTTATCGTTATCGACTCAGTTGCGGCACTGACTCCTAAGGCGGAAATTGAAGGTGATATGGGTGATTCTCATGTCGGTTTGCAGGCGCGTTTGATGTCACAGGCTCTCCGTAAATTGACGGGAATTATCAATAAATCCAAAACGTGTGTTATTTTTATAAATCAGTTGCGTGAAAAGGTCGGAGTTATGTTCGGTAATCCTGAAACGACTCCCGGCGGTAAAGCGCTTAAATTCTATGCAAGCGTGAGAATAGATGTCCGTAAAGCAGATGCGTTGAAGGACAGCGAAGGCATAATGGGAAATAAAACACGTGCAAAAATTGTAAAAAACAAATTGGCGCCTCCTTTTAAAACTGCTGAATTTGATATTATTTACGGCGAAGGCATATCACAGGAAGGATGTATCATAGATTTGGGTGTCGCTTCTGATGTGATTGCCAAGAGCGGTGCGTGGTTCGCTTATGAGGGCGAAAAAGTTGCGCAAGGCCGTGAAAAGATGCGTGATTGGTTGAAAGCGCACCCTGATAAGATGAAAGAAATAGAAATGAAGATCAGAGAAGCATATAAACCGAAAACAGATGATGTCACGAAAGATAGTGAGAATGAAGAGGAGTAATAATTTTTAATGAAGTACGGTTTTGTGAAAGTGGCAGCGGCTACTCCTGAAATACGGGTTGCGGATGTTGCTTTCAATAAGGCTCGGATATTAGAATTGATTCATACTGCATCGGAACAAGGCGTTCAGTTAGCGGTGTTTCCGGAGTTATGTGTATGCGGATATACCTGCGGGGATCTGTTTGGACAAAATGTTTTGTTGGATGCGTGTGAAAACGCGGTGGCTGAAATAGCAAAAGCAACGGAGGGATTAAATTTGCTCGTCTTTGTCGGGGTACCCGTGCGTTGTTTTGGCGGTTTATATAATTGTGCCGCTGCAATTTGCAGGGGAGAGCTTTTGGCGTTGGTCCCGAAGTCTTATTTACCTGAATATGCAGAATTTTATGAGAAAAGAAATTTTTCTGCATATTGCGGTGAAAATACTGAAGTTTGTTTTTGCGGTAAAACAGTGTCTTTCGGTACTAAAATTATTTTTTCGGAAGAAAAAGAAAGTGATTTCACTGTGGCTGCGGAAATCTGTGAAGATTTGTGGGTGGCAAAATCTCCTTCGGTATCGCATACAGCGGCAGGTGCGCATATTATCGTAAATCTTTCGGCGTCTGATGAAACAACTGGCAAAGCGGAATACAGACGCTTACTCGTTCGTTCTCTTTCGGCAAAGAGTGTTTGCGGGTACGTTTATGCGGACGCAGGGGAAGGCGAATCGACAACTGATATGGTCTTTTCCGGGCATGATATGATTGCGGAAAACGGGGAGATTTTGCAGGAAAGCGGCTTATTTAGTACAGGACTTACTGTATCGGAAATCGATGTTGAAAAACTTGCATATGAGCGCAGGCGTATTCATATGGGTACCGAAGAAAATGCAGATTATAAAAAAATTGTGTTTTCTGCACATAATGATCTTGTAAAAATAAGCAGAAAAATTGCGCAACATCCCTTTATCCCCGAAGATGAAACCAAGCTGGATGAAAGAGCTGAATTGATTTTATCTTTACAGGCAGCAGGGTTGGCAAAAAGATTTTCTCATGCGAAAGCCAAAACTGCGGTGATCGGAATATCGGGAGGATTGGACAGTGCTCTTGCTCTGCTTGTTACCGTTCGTGCGTTTAAAAAACTGAGTAAAAGCAGCGAAGATATAATTGCGGTCACAATGCCGTGTTTTGGTACGACAAACAGGACGCTGACAAATTCGCTGAGCCTTATGAAGGAGCTCGGAGTGCAGAGCAAAACGATTGAAATAGCGGAAAGTGTTCGGCAGCATTTTAAGGATATCGGACATGATGAATCAATTCGTAATGCGGCATATGAAAACGCACAGGCCAGAATGCGTACGATGGTTCTTATGGATCTTGCAAACGATACGGGTGGTCTTGTAGTCGGAACGGGAGATTTAAGTGAGTTGGCTCTCGGTTGGGCTACTTATAACGGCGATCATATGTCCATGTATGGGGTGAATTCTTCTGTGCCCAAAACGCTTGTAAAATATCTCATAGCTTATGAGGCAAAACGTTTAGGCGGGAAAGCGGGCAGTGTTTTAACTGATATTCTGAATACGGAAATCAGTCCCGAATTGCTTCCCCCCGAGGAAGGAAAGATTGCTCAGAAAACGGAGGAGTTGGTAGGACCTTATGAATTGCACGACTTTTTCCTTTATTATGTGATAAGATGGGGTTTTTCACCGGAAAAAGTAGTGGCGTTGACCTGTTATGCGTTTAAAGATAAATATACCAAAGCAACCATAGAAAAATGGCTCAAAAATTTTTATCGTAGATTTTTTTCTCAGCAATTCAAACGCTCCTGTCTGCCGGATGGTGTAAAGATAGGATCGGTAGCGTTATCGCCGCGCGGGGACTGGCGTATGCCGTCAGACGCAGTTTCAGATCTTTGGTTAGAGAAAATTAATTTTTAAAAATGTCAGCGATCGTTTCCGTGTAAACGATCGCTTTTTGTATAGTAAAACCCGCGGATAGTCCGCGGGTAAGAAAGAGCTTAAGCGATGGAACTTGAAATAAAAACTCCGATTGTGTAAAATAAGAACTGA
>CASEHS010000051.1 GCA_949287815.1 uncultured Bacillota bacterium
GGCAGTCTTCACTTTTCAGAGCCTGAACCGAAAAGATATCCCTGTTTTACGCTGGCGCTCGAATGTGCAAAGGCGGGCGGAAATCTTCCCTGTGCGCTCGTGGGGGCAGGGGAAGCGGCGGTCGCGGCGTTTTTAAAAGGAAAAATAAAATTTACGCAGATTGCGGAAATTATAGAGAGTGCGCTTTCGGGTATTGCGCGCGGCGGTGTGGAGGAGTATTCCGTCCTGAAAGAAACATACGATACCGCCGTGGGAAAAGCCGAAAATTGCGTACTGCGTTTTGGGGGTTGAATGAACTATTCTTTGTTATCGGCGTCATCGGTACTCGGTACGATCGGTTCCGTACTTTTGGCGATCCTGATTTTGCTTGCGATGATCACCGTACACGAATTCGGACATTATATCGCGGGTAAAATTTTTAAATTCAAAATAAATGAGTTCGCGATCGGATTCGGACCTGCGATCTATAAACATAAAAAGAAGAACGGCGAGTTTTTTTCTATACGCTGTCTGCCCCTCGGCGGTTATTGTGCTTTTGAAGGGGAAGACGGGGTAGAAAAAGAACCTGCTCCCGATTCATTCAACGCGAAAAAACCGTGGCAGAGGATCATAGTTTTATTTGCGGGCGCGTTTATGAATTATCTTTTCGCGCTTCTGCTCATTATGATCTCTTTTTTCTCTTACGGCCAGCTGATGGTCATGGCGGGAAAAGTGGAAGTTGCGGAAGAATCTGTGTACAATGTTTATTCTCTGCACGATTCCGATGTAATTTTGGAATGTGAGGGTAAAGATATATATCTGACCAGTGACCTTATGGAAGTACTGGAAGGGAAAAAGAAGGGCGATCTCGTCAGTATCAACGTATCGAGAGCGGAAGAAGAAGGAAGAGTTCGTAAGACGGTGCAGGTAATGCTGCGTGCAGACGCAAAATTCGAGAACCTGACGCGCACGGATGTCTTATGGGATGCTCTCGGTATCGCGAAAACGGAGGATAATTCCCAATATCTTGTTTATTCCGTATCCTATAAGGGATTCGGCTTTTTCGAAACGGTAGGAAGATCTTTTATATATTCTTTCCGTATCGGCGGAACAATTTTTAAAGTACTCGGCCAGTTGCTGACGGGAAATCTTGGATTGAGCGCGTTCGGAGGGCCTGTAAGTACGATCAAGATCACTTCGGAAGTTGCGTCGCGTGGTGTGCAGTCCTTTTTGGAAATTGCCGCATTTATCGGCGTCAACCTTGCCGTTTTTAATCTATTGCCGATCCCCGCGCTTGACGGCTCTAAAATCGTATTTACCCTCATAGAATGGGTAAGAGGAAAGCCCGTCAACCGAAAAGTGGAAGCCGCTATTCACGCGGTAGGATTTATCCTTCTGATCGGTTTTGCACTCCTTGTCGATTTTCTGCAACTGTTTTAGAAAAAGTAAATTTTAGTTTTAATCAATAAACAAAATAAAGCACGCCGCAAAAAATCGCGGCGTGCTTTATGATTAAATAACGCCCTTTTGCAAAACTTTAAAAGTTGTGCCAAAGGGCGTTTTCATTAAAATATTCTGTTTAAAAATAATATCGATTAAAGCACTTTTTCGTATTCTTCGTAAAGTTTGTCGAGGGTCGCGTGCAACTCTTCGAGTCTTGCGCATTTTTCGGAGAGGAGTTTATAATCGCCTGCGATTTCCGGTTTTGAAATTTCTTCGTTTAATCTTTCAATCTCTGCTTCAATATCTCCGATCTCCGTTTCTAAACGTTTTACTGTCTGTTTTCTCTTTACGTCTTCCGCGCGGTCGGCTTTGGAGCGGTAAGAGGTTTTTTCCGTCTTTTCGGGTGCGGTTACGGGTTGAATCTGTTCCTTTTCAGCCTTTTGTTGTGCATTGAATTCGTCGTACGTGCCTTTGAAAACGCTTATTTTTCCGCCGTCCAGCGATAAAATTTTGTCGGCGATATTCTGAATAAAATATCTGTCGTGAGAAACAAACAAAAGCGTTCCTTCGTATTCCCGCAAGGCTTTTTCAAGGCTTTCTCGGGCTTGCAAATCGAGGTGGTTGGTCGGCTCGTCTAAAATAAGGAAATTTGCTTTTTCCGCTTCGAGTACCACCAAAGAAAGTTTTGCTCTTTCTCCGCCTGAAAGGGCGCGTACTTCTTTTTCGATATCCTCATCGCCCAGTTTTGCCTGCGCGAGCAGGTTTCTTGCCTGCGTCTGCGTAAGATAGGGGTGTGTGTGCCAAAGCGCGGCAAGAACGATATCGTTCGGGTCAAGATTGACGTTTTCCTGGTCATAGTATCCGATTTTTACATATCTGCCCGTTGAGATCTCTTTTGCGCCCTGATTTACGATCGTGCGTATGAGCGTGGATTTGCCCGTGCCGTTTTCACCGATGACCGCTGTTTTTTCTCCTCGCCTGATCTCGAATGCGGCATCCGTGAAGAGGGTTTTTTCACCTGCTTTTAGGGTAAGATTTTCGGCGGATAGAACGACTTCTCCGCTCTTTTCGTCAAACGGAAAGGTGAACCTCGGCGGTTTCGGCGGGGACAGGGGCTTTTCCAGGATCTGCATGTTTTCCAGTTTTTTGACGCGCGACTGCGCACTTTTTGCGGTAGTGGCGCGGACGATATTGCGGGCAATGTAGTCTTTGAGGTCTGCGATTTCTTCCTGCTGTTTTTCGTATTCCTTCCACTCGTGAACGAGCCGTTCTTCTTTAAGTATTTTGTATTTGGAATAGTTGCCGCGATAGGTGTAAATGCGCTTATTTTCCAATTCAAAAATTTTTGTTGCCGTGCGGTCGAGAAAATATCTGTCGTGCGAAACGGCAAATATCGCGCCTTTATAGGAGGAAAGATATTCTTCCAGCCAGAACAGCGTCTTTACGTCGAGGTGGTTGGTCGGCTCGTCGAGGAACAAAAGTTCAGGTTCTTCCAAAAGCAGCCTGCAAAGCCTGAGCCGCGTTTTTTCTCCGCCGCTCATCGTGGAAATAACTTGATCGTAAGCATGTTCAAATCCCATTCCGTTTAAAACGGTGCGGATACGCACTTCGGCGTTGTATCCGTCGGCGGCGGCAATGCGCTTTTCAAGTTGTTCGTATCTGGCGGAAAGTGCTTTGAATTCTTCTGAACCGTATTGTGCCTCGGCAAGTTCTTTTTCTATTTTTCTTAGTCCCGAAAGATCGGAAAACACGCCGCGAAATACCGTTTTCATTTCCTCATATACGGTGTTTTCGCTGTCAAAACCGCCGCTCTGTTCGAGGTATCCGAATTTAAGATTCGTCTTGCGGTAAATATTTCCCTGATCGGGCATAAGGTTTCCCGTGAGAAGGCGTAGAAGTGTGGTTTTTCCTTCTCCGTTTCCGCCGATAAAGCCTATGCGTTCTCCTTCGTTCAGAGTAACTGATATATTTT
Source organism: uncultured Bacillota bacterium (assembly GCA_949287815.1). Classification (GTDB taxonomy): domain Bacteria; phylum Bacillota; class Clostridia; order Christensenellales; family Borkfalkiaceae; genus Borkfalkia. The sequence continues at coordinate 3,395 of CASEHS010000051.1, forward strand.
CTAAAATGGTTTTTTCATCGTAGCCGAAGCATACGTTTTCCGTTTGAATGAGCATAATTTTACCGAAATTGAGAAATACTTTCGGATATGAGAAAATCTTTATCCGAAGAAATACGAAAATTAGAGGATGAGTTATCCTGTCTTCCGCCGGGGAAGGTTGCGCCGGCGGTCAAAAAACTTTGTAAACTGAAAGCAAAATTCGCGTCCCGTAGATAGCGAGCGTAAAAGTTTGCGGCTTAAAAAAGGGTGTCCGTTTTTTCGGAAAAGTCGGGAATGAATTTTTCGTCTGCGGAAGAAAGTTCCTGAATAAATACGTTTTCAAGCCCCGCCTCTTCAACGGCGCGGCAGACTTTTTCGTATTCACGCCTTGTTAGCCTGCGTTTCAGTTCGGGGAATTTATCGATCTCGCCGCAGGGGGTATACTGTCCCATCAGCGAAAAATAAGCCTTTGAATGAAGAGAAGCGAACTGTTTTACGATCTCAATGCTGTCGTTCTGGCAGAGGGGAAGAACGAGATGTCTCACAATGCAGCCCGAAAACATTTTCCCGTCTTTGACGTCGGGGGTGCGGTTACTCATAAACTGTACTGCGCGGATCGCGTATTCGAAATAATCGCTCTTGCCAGTATATCTTACGGAAATTTTAGGTGAGAAGTATTTCAGGTCGGGCAGATAAACGTCGATATATTTGTCGATCATGGCAAGTGTTTGCGTCTTTTCGTAAGAATGGGTATTGTATACGACGGGGATCTTCGGTCTGTATAATTCAAAAGCGCGCACGAGTGCGGGAATATAGTGTGCGGCTGTGACGAGGTTGATGTTTTCCGCGCCGCGCTCTTCCAGTTCTCTGATAATGCGCACAAGACCTTTTTCGTCCGTTTCGCGTCCCGTTTTTGATCTTGAAATTTCAAAGTTCTGGCAGAATACGCAGCGAAGCGCACAGCCCGAAAAGAAAATAGTGCCCGAACCGTTTTTATAGGAAATGCAGGGCTCTTCAAAGGGGTGAAGTCCGTATTTGGCAATGACCATTTTATCCGTCCCGCCGCAGGCTCCTGCGCGGATTTCTCTTTCGGCTCCGCAAGAGACGGGACATAGAGTACAGTTTTTTTCCATAAGAAAATTTTACACGTTTTTTTCGGGTTTGTAAAGCATTGACAAGGTGCTTCAAAAAGTTATATAATAAAGCAGGTTAAGAACACGAAGCAGAGGTATACGTATGAAGAAATTTTTTACGAGCGAAAGCGTAACGGAAGGACATCCCGATAAGGTCTGTGATCAGATCGCGGACGCAGTTTTGGATGCCGTTCTGAGTCAGGATAAAAATTCCCACGCGGCGATCGAATGCTGCGCTACAACGGGAATGGTACTTGTAATGGGCGAGCTTTCCACCGACTGCTATGTGGATATCTCTAAAATCGTTAAAAATACGGTAAAAGAGATCGGATATACGCACGGTCAGGGCTTTTCCTATAATTCTTTGGCGGTGATCACGGCTATTCACGGACAAAGCCCCGATATTGCCATGGGCGTCAACGATTCGGCAGAGAGCAGAGCGGGCGGCGGAGAATACGATAAGATCGGTGCGGGAGATCAGGGTATGATGTTCGGCTATGCCGTGAACGAAACGGAAGAGCTGATGCCGCTCACCGTTGTCCTTTCTCAGAAACTTGCAATGAGGCTTGCGGACGTAAGAAAGCAAGGGATACTTCCCTATTTGAGACCGGACGGCAAGACGCAGGTGACCGTCGAGTATGACGATAAGAAACCTGTGAGAGTGGATACGGTGGTCGTTTCCGCACAGCACGACGAAGCGGTTTCGCAGGAACAGCTTAGAAAAGATATCAGAAAATATGTCATCGACGAGGTCATCCCTGCTCATCTTTTAGATGAGAATACGAAATATTTTATCAACCCTACGGGCAGGTTTGAAGTGGGCGGTCCCGAAGGCGACAGCGGACTTACGGGCAGAAAGATAATCGTGGATACTTATGGCGGCAGGTGTGCGCACGGCGGCGGAAGTTTTTCGGGAAAAGACTGTACGAAGGTAGACAGAAGTGCGGCGTATATGGCAAGATATATCTGTAAGAATATTGTAAAGGCAGGGCTTGCGGACGAGTGTGAGATCGAACTTGCATATGCGATCGGCGTTGCAAATCCCGTATCTGTATTTGTGAATACATTCGGCACAGGTAAGATTTCGGATGATAAACTGGTTGAAGTGATCCGTGAGAATTTTGATTTGAGACCCGCGGCAATTATTGAAAAACTGCGTCTCAGAGAGCCGAATTTTAAAAGGACGGCGGCATACGGACATTTCGGCAGGGAAGGTTTTACCTGGGAAAATACCGATATGGCTGAAACATTGAAAAAATATCTCTGATGATTTTGCGGGGGCAGAAAGCCCCCGCTTTTTGCGGCTATTAAAAATGTTCAGGATGTGAACTCGATGGAAAAAGAAACTCCTACAAAAAAGAATTTTCAGAAGTTTGAAGAATTGAACGGGATCATTTCACGTATCCGTGATATTTTCTTTCCCGAAAATCTGACTTGTGCCTGTTGCGGCGCAGATCTTTATGCCGATCAGCCTTTTTGTCCGCATTGTCTGAAAGAACTTCCATTTAATCATGGCTTTATCTGTGATAAATGCGGCAGGAGCATAAAAGAAGATTATCCCGTTTGTCTTGAATGTAAAGCGAATATGCCTGCTTTTGATACGGCGCGTTCGGCTTTTCGCTATGAAGGGGAACTTGTCAGGCTGATCAAGGAATTCAAGACTGGCGGAAAATATTTGGCGAGCGTATTTGCGGAATATATGTACACTTACGTTCTCGCTCAATTTTCTGACGCGGATTTTGCAGTGTTCGTTCCGATGACGGAAAAGGATGAAAAGAAACGCGGTTATAACCAGTCGGAGCTTCTTGCAGAAAAAGTTTGTGAGCGTTCGGGCTTGAAATTAGAACGGGAAATCATTGTAAAGACTCGCGAAACGGGTGCGCAGAAAGAACTTACCCGCAAAGAGCGGGCGGAAAACATGGAGGGGAGTTTTCGCGTGCATAACCGTGTTGCGTGCAGAGGTAAAAATATTCTGATTATCGACGACGTTCTTACGACAGGTGCAACTGCAGGTGCGCTTGCCAAGACATTGTACGGAGCTGGTGCAGATAAGGTTTATCTGCTTACGATAGCGAGCGTTATGGATAAACGTGAAAATGCGGTTAAATAATGGTTAATTTGTCAAAATTCCTTAAAAATTCTTTTACATTTTAAGGAAAATATTGTAAAATAAGAGATAGTGATAAATTGTCCGTTGTGTCAATACGGACTGACAATTATAATTAAGCAGCGCTCTATGCGCAAGAACAGGGGTACAGTTATGGGACTGATTAATTTCATGATGGGCAGCGACGGGCGTAAAAGCCTGAAAAAACTGGATAAAATGGCTCTCAAAGTCGAGGCGTTGGATTCGGTTTATTCCGCAATGTCCGATGCAGAACTTCGTCAGCAGACGGAAATACTCAAAGAACGTCTGAAAAAGGGGGAGACGCTGGATGATATTCTCTACGATGCTTTCGCGGTCGTGAGAGAAGCGGCTTGCAGAGTACTCAAATTAAAACATTATCATGTTCAGATCATCGGCGGTATCGCTCTGCATCAGGGGCGTATCGCGGAAATGAAAACGGGTGAAGGAAAAACGCTTGTGGCGACCCTTCCCGCTTATCTGAATGCACTTGCAGGCAAAGGCGTGCATATTGTTACCGTCAACGATTACCTTGCTAAGCGTGACGCTGAGTGGATGGGCAAAGTACATCGTTTTCTTGGTCTTACCGTCGGCGTGGTCGTGCCCGGTATGGATGACAACGAGAAGAAAAAAGCCTATAACTGCGATATCACTTATGCGACCAACAATGAACTCGGCTTCGATTATCTGCGCGATAACTTGAAATCCAATCTCGATAAAATGGTACAGCGCGATCTCGATTTTGCGATCGTCGACGAAGTTGACTCCATTCTCATCGACGAGGCGAGAACGCCGCTCATCATTTCGGGTAAAGGGGATAAATCGAGCGAACTTTATGAGAGGGTCGACAGATTCGTGCGTACATTGAACGGCGGATTTGAAGACGACGGCGTGAAGGGCGAGGAAGATAAAGACAAGAAGAAAAAGAAGAAAAAAGAGGAAGAACCCGAAGAGGAAGCGGAGGAATCCAAATACGGCGATTATGACGATATCGCAAGGGGAAACAAGTACGGCGATTGGGATTATGTGATCGACCGTAAGGACAGAAGTGTTCAGATCACGGAAAAGGGCGCGGCGAAAGCAGAGCGGTTCTTTAATATCGATAACCTCGGCGATATCGACAACGCGTCTTTGAACCATCATATCCAGCAGGCACTCAAAGCGCATAAACTTTTCCACCGCGACGAAGATTATATCGTTTCGGACGGGGAAGTCGTTATCGTAGACGAATTTACGGGACGTCTTATGATCGGGCGTCGTTATTCTGACGGATTGCATCAGGCGATCGAAGCAAAGGAAGGCGTTAAAGTCAGGAACGAGAACAAGACGTATGCGACGATCACGTTCCAGAATTTTTTCAGACTTTATAAGAAACTGTCGGGTATGACAGGTACGGCAAAGACGGAAGAAGGCGAGTTCCGTGCGATCTACTCGCTCGACGTTCTGGAAATCCCGACCAACAGACCGGTCATCCGAAAAGATCTGCCCGATATGGTTTATTCAACGGCAGACGGTAAAAAACGAGCTCTTTTGAAAAAGATCATCGATGTGCACGAAACGGGTCAGCCGATCCTTATCGGTACGGCAACCGTCGAAAAATCCGAAGAGATCGCAAAAGTCTTGCGTAAAAACGGGATCAAGCATAACATCCTCAACGCGAAGAACCATGAACGTGAAGCGGAGATCGTTGCACAGGCAGGACGTCTTGGCGCGGTAACCATCGCAACGAACATGGCTGGTCGTGGAACGGATATCCTGCTCGGCGGTAACCCCGAATATCTTGCTAAGAAGCGCCTGCGCGAAGAGGGCGTGGAACACGAAATGATCGAACTTGCTACTTCCTATGCCGAACTGGAAGGGGAAGCGGAGGAAATGCGCAAACATTACCGCGAACTTTACGATCAGTATAAGGCGGAAACGGATGCGGAAAAAGTGGAAGTGGTCAAGGCGGGCGGTCTTTGTATTCTGGGTACGGAACGTCATGAATCCCGCCGTATCGACAACCAGCTTCGCGGCCGTTCAGGACGTCAGGGCGACCCCGGTGTGTCCGTGTTCTTTATTTCGCTCGAAGATGATCTGATCAAGCGTTTCGGCGGCGAAACGATGAAAAAGATCTATAACGTATTCTGTAAGGATGAAGATACTTGTCTGCAATCGAAAATGCTTTCGCGCGGTATTGAAAATGCACAGCGTGCGATCGAAGGCAGAAACTTCGGTATCCGTAAAAATATTCTGCAATACGACGACGTAATGAACAAACAGCGTGAGATCATTTATGCGGAACGTATGAAGGTTCTCAAAGGGGAAGACGTACACAGCCAGGTCGTCAAATATATTCCCGACTTTGTTCGTAAAGTTGTCAGCGGCGTTGCGAATATCGATGAAATGCCCGAAAAGTGGGATAAGGATGCACTCAACAAAACGCTCGAAAACAGACTTTTGCCCGAAGGCAGTGAATTCATCACGCAGGACAAACTGAATAAGTGGGATACGGACTATGCCCTTGATAAGATCACCAAAGCGACAGAGAAAGCGTACGAAGAAAAGATCGTTCAGGTGAAAGAGGAATTCGGTATCGATTATTTGGACGTAGAAAGAAGATTCCTGCTCATGAACGTTGACCGTAACTGGATCGATCACATCGACGCGATGGATCAGCTCCGTAAGGGTATCGGTCTTCGAGCTTACGGTAACGTGGATCCTGTCATTTCCTATAAACAGGAAGGCTTTGAAATGTTCGACGAAATGGTTGAACGTATTCAGGAAAACACGATCGCAATGCTTTTGAAAGTGCGTATCGAAGTTAACCGTCCCGCTGTGCAGCCTGCTCCCGAAACAAAACTTGTCAGCGAGAGCCACGCGGAACTTACGACCAACCGTTCTGCGGAAGGCGGACATAAGCCCGTATCTCAGTCAAAAGAGCCGGGAAGAAACGATCCTTGTCCCTGCGGAAGCGGTAAAAAATACAAAAATTGCTGCGGAAAGTAAAAATTGAAATCAAAAGATGAATTGTCAAACTAAGTGCAACAGTTGAAAAGATTTAGTTCGAATAAATCTTGCGGAGTATAGTAGTGCAAAACTTTTTTGGGCCTGGCGTTGA
>CASEHS010000052.1 GCA_949287815.1 uncultured Bacillota bacterium
GCAAATTGAAAAGTTAGAGAACGAAAACAAGGAACTGCAAGACACAATCGCCAACGAAAAGGCAATGCAGATAAATTACAGTTATGCCGATATTCGCAAGTGGCTTTCGCACTTCCGCACGCTTGACTATTCCAAGACCAAGAACCGCAAAGACCTGATAGACACGTTCATTTATAAAGTGATACTGTACGACGATAAAATGAAAGTTTTGTTTCACCTTAAAGGCGGGCAACAGGGCGAACTGCTCTTGAACTTGATTTTCCCCGATTATCCCGACGGACACGGCGACAACGACGAGAACGCCCATAAAATGCCCGAAAATGAAAAAGAAACCGATAAATCGGTTTCTAATTCTGACGTAAACGCAGAGTGTGCGTATACGTCGCGTTTGGTGGAGATGATCAGACTCGAACTGACTACCTATACGTTGCGAACGTATCGCTCTACCGGGTGAGCTACATCCCCGAAATTCATCTTTCGTAAATTACTTTATCAGTATAACGAAAAAATCAAAAAATTTCAATCATTTTTACTTTGAATTCAAAATATTTTTGTTAAAAAATATTATTTCAGCCGCATTTTTAAAGAGGGCCGCGCATCTTTTTTGCGAGGCTCTCTTCTTTTTATGCTTCTTCAAACTGATCTTTGCCTACACCGCAAACAGGGCAGACAAAATCTTCGGGAACATCTTCCCACTTCGTTCCTGCCGCAATTCCGTTATCGAGATCGCCTACTGCTTCATCATATTCATATCCGCATACGCTGCATACATATTTTGCCATATTCGTCTTCTCCTTTATTTATTGGCAGTATTATTATACCATATTTTACGCCGATTTCAAGCGTTTTATAAATTTTATAGTCGCAATTATTTTCTGCCCGTCGAGCCAAAGCCACCCGCTCCGCGCTCCGTATCGGAAAGTTCTTCCGCTTCCTCAAAATCCGCACAGACATACGGCATGATCACAAGTTGTGCAACTCTTTCAAACGGTTCTATTTCCTGTTCCGATCCCGATTGATTATAAAGGCAAACCTGAATTTCTCCGCGATAATCACTGTCGATCACCCCTACCTTATTCGCAGGCGCGATCCCTTTTTTCGTTGCAAGGCCGCTCCGCGCAAACACAAGCCCGACATAACCTTCCGGAATTTCCGCACTTATTCCCGTATGTACGAGAAGAGTTTGTCCCGCACCGATTTTCAGTACTTCATCTGAAAGCGCATAAAGATCTGCACCTGCCGCAAAATTGCTGCCGTAGGCGGGAATCTTTGCCATGGGATCTGTTTTTTTGATCTTTAACCTGATCTTTTGCATAACTCTTTATTCTTTGCCTTTTTCTGCGATTTTTTCATCTCCGAATGGTTAAACCGCAGGATTTTATCTTTTTCTATTATACCATGAATACAGAAAAAAACTGTTGCAAAAACAACAGTTATCTCACAATACCAAATGGCTTGATCTCTTCCGCTTCCGCCGTTATCAAAATACGAATGGTCTCTCCCCTTTCGAGTTTGAAATTCACACCGCCGCAAAGCCTAAAATATCCTGATAAAATTTTTTCCAGATCACGCACAATCACCTTTTCGCAATCTTCACTGATCAAAGTTCTCTCCCTCGATAGAATGTCCCTCGTACGCATTGCATTATCACTGAGTTTTCGCATTTTTTCTCCTTTTTAAACAATTCTAAATCCTTCCTAACATATTTTAAATTACAAACTTTTTTTCAGGCTTCTTCGGATACTGCCGAAAAAACCGTGATAACGGCTCGTTGCGTTATATATTTTTTTTGTTCCTTTCAATAGATTATTAGCAAGAATGCGAAATGCTTTCTGAGCTTCTCCGCCCTTGGACTGTTCGCCGAGAAATACGCCGTCATCTTGCGGAATTACTCCCAAAAGCGGAATTTTCAGTGTATCTGCTATTTCCGTGGGAGATAAAATTTCCCCGTCGACGATCATATCGCCCCGAACCATGTTGACAACAAGCCGCACTTCTTTCAATTTATAACTTTTAAGCACAGAAATCACTTTATCCGCATCACGAAGAGACGACACGTGCGGCGTAGTTACGACCACGGCTTCTTCCGCCGATGCGACTGCGCGATGAAAACCGCTTTCAATTCCTGCGGGGCAATCTATCAGCAAAAAATCAAATCTGGGGGTAAGATTTTCAAAAATCAACCTGAGCGACTGCGGCGAAACCATTCTGTCCTCCGCCCTGTTAGATGCCAAAATACTTAAATTGGGATATATAGGATGCCGAACAAGCGCCTGTTTGGCTCGGCATCTACCTTCCAATACGTCGGTAACGTCATATCTTATCATATTTTCTACACCGCAGACGACATCTATATTATTGAGTCCGAAATCGGTATCCGCGAGCAACACCGCCTGCCCGATCGCGGCAAGCCGTATGGCAAGATGCGCTGCAACCGTAGTTTTTCCTACGCCGCCTTTGCCCGATGTGAATACAATTTTTCTTGTCATTTCAAACCTCTTTATCGTCAATACATTTATGTCTCGGTCAATTATATAACACTTGTTATATCACAATTTGCAAAATAATGGTAAATAAGTGAAAATTTTGTAATTTATCTGAAATTTATATTTTAAGGTTTGTTGCTTTATAATTTTATTGACTATCCTAAACATATTTGATATAATCTCTCCGGTCAAAAAAAAGGAGATTTGTTATGAAAAAATTTGTATTGGTTCTCACGGGAATCTGTCTTGCTCTTTCACTTATGGTTTTCGCAGCGTGCGACGAAGAAAAGAAGAGCAATAACTCTGTTTCCGTGACATCGGTTTCCCTCAACGATGATTTAGCAGGCTTGAAAGTTTCAGAAGAAGTTACTCTTACTGCAACCGTTTTACCTGAAAATGCTTCCGATAAAACAGTTACATGGACATCGGCAGATACCAAGATCGCAACTGTTGAAGACGGAAAAGTTACAGGCGTTTCGGAAGGGGTAACTACTGTTACGGCAAAAGCAGGAGACAAAACCGTTACATGCAAAATCGTTGTAGCAGACGAAAAAGTAAATACTGCAGATGCCATCGTAACAGCTGCGGCACAGGCAGAAGAAGGAGACATTATTTTTGTTGAAAACGGCACTTACGATCTTGCTTCCCAAGTTCGTTTCAACAACGCCAAAAATGTTACATTGATCGGAGATAACGCAACCCTCACCGCAACGAAGAATTTCCCGAAAGGCGACGGCAGCAAAGGATACTCCTCTATCATCACTCTCGTCAACTGCGAAAATATTACGATTTCGGGAATTACGGCAAAAGAAGGAAAAACTTTTGAAGAAGGTTCTTTTAGAGATGTTGCTCACGGCGTAAACATTGTTGAGAGCACGAATGTCGTTCTGGAAAACGTGACCGCCGAAGGCAACGACGGGTGCGGTATAGTTGTAAACCGTTCTTCCGTTACGCTTAAAAATGTGAAAACAAACACGAACGGTTGGGGCGGTGTGAACATCGACAGTAAAAATATAGATGACGATAAAACCTCTCTTACTGTCGACAGTGCTTGCGTATTCTCTGAATCCGGTCAGATTTATAGTGAAAGCACAACAGGAGTTAACGTGATCGCTGAAGGATATACTTCTATGACACAAAATGAATATACTTTCTGGACAAAAACTGTTGCGTAAAATTTATTGCTTGATTTTACAAAAAGGGGTGCGGCTAAATTTGCCGCACCCCTTTTTTATATTTTAAAAACTTATCTTTTTTTCGTGGATTTTTGAACAGCGATTTTCTTTTTTCCTTTCTGCAAAACGCCCTTACTCCATGCTCCTGACTTACCCGCTTTCGTACGGCTCGGCAAACCCTTTTCCTTGTTCGTTTTCGCTTTTCTTGCGATCGCTTCTTCTTTGGTCGGCTTGACCAAGCAATGCTCACCGAAACCGATCAAATCTTCCCTACCCGCTTCGATCAGCGCGTCTTTGACTATCTGATAATTAGATTTCTTTCTATATTGCATGAGCGCGCGCTGCATCATCTTTTCCCGCCTGCTCTTTGCTACGTAGACGGGTTCCATAGTGTCTGGATCCAGCCCCGTATAATACATGCAAGTCGATTTTGTAGAGGGCGTCGGATAAAAATCCTGCACCTGCTCAGGCATATACCCTATCGATTTCAGATACAAGGCAAGATTGATCGCGTCTTTCAGTGTACAACCCGGATGAGATGAAATCAGATACGGAACAAGATACTGCTTCTTTTTCAGCTTTTCATTGATCGCATCAAATTTTTTCTTGAAATCCAGATATACCGAAAAAGACGGTTTATTCATTTTTTGCAAGACATTATCCGAAACGTGTTCAGGCGCAACTTTAAGCTGACCGCTCACATGATGTTCCGCAAGCTCCCTTAAAAAACGGTCAGATTTATCGTACATTACATAATCAAAGCGTATACCCGAACGGATAAACACTTTTTTCACCCCTTCGAGATTACGCAGTGTACGCAAAAGATCGATGTATTCCTCGTGCGAAACTTCCAGCGACGGGCATTTTTTCCAGCCGATACAATTCCTCGTCGTGCAGACACCTTTAGTTTTTTGTTTCGAACAGGCAGGATCCCGAAAATTTGCCGTAGGACCTCCTACGTCATGTATGTATCCTTTAAAATCTTTATCCGCTATCAGCTTTTTCGCTTCTTCAACAATATTCTCTTTACTGCGCTTCTGAACAATTCTGCCCTGATGATATGTGATCGCACAATAATTACAGTTCCCGAAACACCCCCGCACCGAAGTCAAAGAAAATTTAACTTCTTCGATTGCAGGCACTCCCTTTTTGTACATAGGATGAAATGTCCGCTCATAGGGAAGATTGTAGACTTCATCCAGTTCCTTTTCGGAAAGTGGAAACTGCATTTGGTTCTGAACCATATATTTATTTCCGTGTTTCTGAATGAGAATGCGGGAAACAAACGGATCGTTATTTTTTGCCTGTTCGTTAAAAGCCTCTATATATGCTCTCTTATCTTTTAAGACCTGCTCATAAGACGGACAAAAATCCACTTCTCCATGTTCTATCTGCTCACGCAGTTTCTTCGAAAGTCCCTCATATTCCGAACAGTAACAAGTCCCACGGATATCTTTAAGTTTCGCAAGCGGAATCCCCTTTCGCAGCGCCCTGCAAATCTCCGTAAGCGGACGTTCCCCCATTCCATAAACCAACAAGTCTGCACCACTCGAAATCAAAATCCCGGGTAAAACTTTATCCGCCCAGTAATCATAATGCGCAAATCTTCTGAGCGATGCTTCTATCCCGCCGATAACAACAGGACTTTCGGGGAAAAGCCGCTTTAAATTTTTGCAATAGACATCTACACACCGATCGGGGCGTTTGCCGGGCTCCCCGCCCTCACTGTAAACATCCCTGCTCCTTCTGATTTTTGCTACGGTATAATTGTTCACCATACTGTCAACGACCCCACCCGTGACCAGAAAGCCGTATTTAGGTTCTCCGAACCGGAGATAATCTTTATCACTTTGCGGCTGCGCTAGTATTGCTATTTTTAAGCCCTCACGCTCAACGATACGGGAAATAATTGCATGTCCGAACGAAGGATGATCTACATACGCTTCCCCGATCACATAAATAATATCCGCTTGACCGCCAAGCTCCTGCGGCGTTACAGGCAAAAACATAACTTTTCTCCACTTTTCTGTATTCTTATCTATTATAGCAAAAACACAGTCAATTTACAAACTTTTTACGGATTGAAGCATACATCTTTCTTATTCTCGAGCAAAAGCAATAAATAATCGGTAGTCCGTTTTTCATTTTCTGCGTAAAGTGCCGTTCCGATTGACAATCATTACGTTAGGGTATATAATAAATCTAATAATTCAATGGGGAAAAGGATATGGCAACAATCCGCGACGTGGCAAAAGAAGCCAATGTTTCAATCGCAACAGTCAGCCGTATTTTAAACAATGATAAAAATTATAGCGTCTCCCCTGAAACCAGAAGGCGGGTATTTGCCGCGGCGGAAACTCTTCATTATGTTCCCAATCCGTCATATACCAAAAAGAAAGGCGAAAAAGTAAGTGTAGCCGCCATTAACAACCTTACAACAGAACGCCAGCAAGACAGTTATTATCTTGCGATCCTTGAAGGGGCGCGCGATTATCTTTCCGCACACGGATATTCTCTCGATTTGGTTCTTGCGCAACACGATGTAGCCGAACCCGCTATTTTAAATAAAGTACTGAAAAATAAAATTCAGGGACTTATACTTTTTACTTCTCTTACCCCTGACGTCATACAGACTTTCAAAAAAAACATCCCGCACCTTGTCGGAGTTGACACAAAACTTTATGACATCGACAATGTACGCTATAACACATTTGAGGCCGGAACTCGGGCGATGCGGTATCTGATCGAATCAGGGCACAAAAAAATAGCTTTTATCGGCGGAAATCTGCCCAGCGGATATACATATTATATGGAGCGATATGACGCTTATCGTATCGCCATGAGAATGAATGATTACCCGATCGCACCCGAATGGATCATCGATTGCGGTTGGGACAGACAAAGCTGTTTTCAACAGACCCAGAAATTGCTCGACTGCGCAAACCGCCCTACCGCAATTTTTGTAGCAAGCGACAACATGGCAATGGTATGTATGAATGCGATCGCTCAGAAAGGGCTGAAAATTCCTGAAGATATTTCCGTGATCGGTATCAGCGATGTACCCGAAAGTAAATATCTTACCCCTCCACTCACTACGATATCTATTCCCCAAAACGAACTGGGCAAAGTAGCGGCTCAACTTTTAATACAGCGCATAGAGGGAGATACGACCATTGTCAAACAGATTTATCTTCCCACTCAGCTCGTTATACGAGATTCGGTCAAAAATATTTCAACTTAAAGATAATAAGCCATTTGTGAGTTTCAAATCATAAATTTTTAAATTTAGAAAATAAAAAGATAAAATAATTTAAATCAATGCAAAAAGCCGCCTGTTTATCAGGCGGCTTTTTGCATTGCGGCGGTTCAACCTTTGATACCGCCAGCCGATGTATTTTCCATGATAGATTTTTGAAAAACGCTGAAAATAATCAGAATCGGCAACATAGACATGATAATGCCAGCAAAAAGAATAGGCATATCTGACGCATATAATTGTTGCTGTTGAATTTCATACAACCCCAAAGATACGGTAGGATACCGATCCATATACAAAAACGGCGTCATATAATCGTTCCAACTTCCGATAAATGCAAGAATGGTCAAAGAAATAAGTACGGGCTTTGTCTGCGGCAGAATGATCTGCAAAAACACTCTGAAATTTCCCGCTCCGTCGATTTTTGCTGCTTCCGAATAGGTATAACTGATACCTGAAAAACAGCCGTAAAGTATGAGATATGTAAAACTGAATCCGCCTGCCGAAAGCAACCATATGAGCGAAAAATTATTTGCCATATTCAAATCATATACAAGCTTATAAGTAGCAGGCAGACTTCCTATGGTCGGGATCACCTGTACTAGCAGAGCAATGTTAAAAATCACTTTGCAAAAACGGAATTTAAACCTTGCAGTAGCATATGCAGCCAAAGTACTCGAAGCTACGGGAGCTATCGTACAAAGAACTGTAAGGACAAACGAATTGCCGAACACACCTAAAAGATTTGTACCGTTATAAACCATTTTCGTCAGCAAAGTATCTTTGTAGTTGACAAACATCCACTTTTTCGGCAAAGAAAGCTTGTTGTCAAAAAAATCATTGTTCGTTTTCAGAGAATTGATGAAAGTCCATTTAAACGGATAGATCAGTGAAACCGCATACACAGAAAAAATCAGAAATGCAAAAGTTAAAATTATTTTTGCTTGTCTGTCACGACGTATTTTAGCCATCAGAATTCTGCCTCCGTTTTAACCTTACCCAAGAGTGCCTTTACCCCCAAAACAAGAGGTGCACCGACAATGGTCATTAAAAAACCGACCGCCGCCTGTACCCATCATAAAACCGACAGCACCAACGATCATCAAAACTGGCATAATGAAATTGATTGCCGCAAAAGGAGTTTTACCTACAAAATTCGAAACAAAAAATCCATCTACAACACTGTATATACTTGTTACTATAAGCATAATAATTGACGGCAGTGCATATTTTAAAAGCTTTTTATATGTAAAATGATCCGACAGCAAAATTTTCATATCAAAACCTCATTGAATCTCAAAAAAAAGCCCGGCTACTACTAATGTAATAACCGAGCTCACTCGACATCTTTTCTAACATATGGCCTGCAAGCAAATATTGCTTACGATCCTCTACCCTACAGGGATACTGTCCTCCGATGATTTTTTATTCATTTTTCATTATTATATCAGCCATATTGCTAATTGTTAAGTTCATCTATCAATAACTTTTTATCTTTTGAACATACATTTTTGATGTAAGTATATAACTCATATCTTCATCTTATCACTTAAATCAAGGCATTTGACTTTTAAAAAATTTTGTCTTAACTTGAAAAAAAGGCTTATCCCTTCACGGAATAAGCCTTTTCATTATTCATTTATCTATCCGCTTTTAAACAGCTCCGCATCAAATTACTTGCGAGGATTTTTGATGTTAGCCTGTGCTCGTTATCTTTTGCCCTGTGCGACCGATTGCAGGTCTGGCAGTACGCTGTTATCACAAGACTATATCCCATATATTTTTCCGCCGTAGCGGTTGTATTCAATTTTAATTTTTTTAAGTTTTTCCCCTATCATTCTTTGGTTATATAAACACCCTTACCGTTAAATCTTGCCATTGATTCGGTCTTAGCATACCGTCTTTTTCCTTTCGGTAAGACCGTGCCCCTTTATAATCAATCGTAAACTCCCATACCAACTTTTTCATATCGTTAGGCTTGTCAATTAAATCGAAGTTCATATACCAATTAAAGCACGTTTCCGTCACAGGAACAATGGTATGAACGAACTGATTAATCACTTCCCTATCAATATAATGTTCGGTAAAATCCATCTTTGATAATAGGAAATCTTCCACCTTTTTAGCAGGCTCTTCTTCCCCGTCCTCGTTTGGAACCATTCCTGCTTCAAGAATACGCCTTTTGCCCAAAAGTTCGATCTTCTCTTGCTCGATTTCCTTTTTAAGTTCCAAATAGGAATCTTTAGGAATTTCGTCTTCCAACCTTAACCGCATTAAACGCTTGAGTTTTTCGTCCAACTTTACTATCTCTTTATCAACCGTTGCCTTGATTTCCGCTGCTTTTTGATATTCCATAAACACGCCGATTTGATATAAAGACGACACGTCGTTTAAAATATCTTTTTTGTTTCCCCATAACCCTGCAAAAATATGCCTTGCCATCATCTCTAATTTCCAATCGCATATTTCTCTCAGATTACAAGTTTTTGAATCGTCAATCCCTGCTTCAAGCCTGATATCCTTAGAACC
>CASEHS010000053.1 GCA_949287815.1 uncultured Bacillota bacterium
TCGGTATTGAGTAAGGTTTCATATCCCTCTCTGCCGCCCCAAAAGACGTAGCCTTTACCGCCGAGCTTAACGGTAATATCCAACGCCTTTTTAATTTGTGCTGCGGCAAAACAATAAACGTCTGCACTGTTCGTCGAACCTGCGCCGTTCATAAAGCGGGGATTTGAAAACATATTCGCAGTACCCCATAAGCACTTAACTCCCGTCGCTTTCATCTTACCGAGAATATAGTCCGAAATCTCGTCAAGGCGTTTGTTCGTTTCCTTTATATCGTCCGCTTCGGGAACAAGGTCAATGTCGTGGAAACAGAAGTATTCGATACCGAGTTTTTTCATAAACTTAAATCCGGCGTCCACTTTTGCTTTCGCATGATCCATAGTTCCGACTTTTGCGCCGAACGATTTGTCAGCCGTACCTCTACCAAACATATCCCCGCCCTCGGCACAGAGATTATGCCACCATGCCATAGCAAACGGAAGATGATCTTTCATAGGCTTGCCGAAAACAACCTTATCTGCATCGTAAAACTTGAATGCAAGCGGGTTTTTGCTGTCTGCGCCCTCATAGCGCACTTCCTTTACGTTACTGAAAATTTCCATATTACTCCGCCTTTAATTTTGTAATTCGAACGACAATATTTCCATATTGCCTTTTTGTATTTTGAAAGTTATATCGCTGCGTTTTTCGCCCGAAAAATTTACAGAATAGCTTTGCCAATTTTCCGAATTGACATTTATATCGCAACAATTCTTACCGTTAGCCAAAACGGATATAATTCCTTTCCCTCGTGCCTTTATTGAAATGGTTTTTGTTTCGGTCAAGTCAAAATATTTATAGGCAACGACTGTATTCTTTGTTAGATGCGTCAAATATCTTTCGTCGTTTCCGCTCGTTATCATCGGCAATTTTTTGAACGACCTGTTTCCGCCGTGTGGCATTTTACCGTTGGTAAGGTTGCAACATATAACCGCAGGGTATTCGCCTATTCCCGATAAATCTCCGCCGTTCAGTCCGCAAGAAGTGATACTCACCTGCGGAATAGATCCGTCGGGCAATATCGTAATTTTCTCTGCACAGGCTTGTCGTGAATAGTCCGTCCCGTGCGTTTGTCTGTGATAGAAAACATACCACTCGCCGTTTATCTTTTCGATACTGCCGTGCGTTGTTCCCGAATGATTCAGCCTGTCTTTTTCCTTTCTGCCGTTATATCCCACGTCGCCGTTGGAAACGATAACGCCTTTATACTTAAAATCTTTGTCGGGATAATCGCTTACTGCATAGCAAAGTTCGTGATTGTTCATCGAAGAATAGATAAAATAATATTTGCCGTTAATTTTTCGGATTGATGAGCCTTCATAAAAACCGTGTCCCGCAAGCCCGTGTCCGTCCTTCGGAAATATATTCGTCCTACATTCAAACGGCGTACCCTTCGTTTTAGTGGGAAGTATGCGCTTGGGCGGCTCTTTTATCGTGAGCATATCATCGGAAAGTACGCAAGTAATAGCGCCCATAACTCCACCCTTTTCGGCTTTGATTTCTTTAACCGTTTTACCGAACATTCCCGATTCCATTTTTCGCATAATAGGTTGAGCGATTTTGGGTAATTCGTCGAAAGGATAGCACGTTCCGTAATAAAGTCTTATTACTCCGTCGTCATTTATAACGGCAGGATCGAACGGCACGTATTTTGTGCAAGGCGTTCCGTCTGCAAATTTAACGTGTCCGTAAAATTCATATTTGCCGTCCGGTGTATCACATACGGCAACGCTTACAGGGCCGAAGTAACAACCCTTGCCGTTATCTCCGCTTAAACAGTAATAGAGATAATATCTTCCGTCTTTGCCCCTTACGCAATCGGGCGCATACATATATTTTCTGTTCGTCTTTGCGGACAGCGGATCTTGCGATGCAGAATAATTGCTACCCTTACTGCTCCAATCGCTCAAATCGTCGATAGGCGAAGACCAAATTTCGTAATCAAGCATACAGTACATTTCCCCGCCTTCTTTATCGTGAGAACCGAAAAGATAAACTCTGTCGCCGAATACGTGCGGTTCGCCGTCTGGAATATATGTATTTATGGGCAAAAACGGATTAAACGCTTGCTTTTTCATTTTTATTTATTCTCCGATTTATATTAAAATTGATGCGTTCCCACAGTGACCAATTTATCCGGTCCGTCTGGCAAAATGATTTGCGCCGTACAGTTAGACGGAATCGTTACGGTATAAATTATTTTACCGTCTTTGCGTTCCCAACCGCTTTCGACAAGTCCGTAAATGCTGTTATAGCTTGCCTTTGCATAGTTGAGCGTTCCTCCCGCAATAGGTTTTATGACGAAGGTATTATGCTTACTGCCTACCTTTATTCCACACATGGTATTTACAATCCACTCGCAAACCGCACCTTTTGAATAATGGTCAAGCGAAGCAACTCCGCCTTGCGCTTCCGTGCCTTCCCAACTTTCCCAAATAGTTGTTGCGCCCATTTTAGGCATAAACAACCAACCCGGCATCTGCTCGTTTTCCAAGAGCTTATACGCATATTCGGGATTAATTTCGGTAAGCACGTCGAGAATGAGAGGGGTGGACAAAAACCCCGTTCCTAATCGCCAACCGTAATTTTCAAGTGCTTTTATCAAACGCTTCTTAGTGTATTCCGTCCCATCTTTATCAAGCAAATTGAAGTACAACGCTCTGACGTGCATTGCCTGTCTGTCGGTATCGAGCGGATATTCTTTGGTTTTACGAAGTGCCTGATACGCTCTTTTCGTTCCGTCTGCGTATTTGCGGTAAAGCGGTATATCCGCAGTCTTTCCAAGCTCTGCCGCTATCTCACACATAAGTTCCATAACATACGACGTGTACGCCGTGGACACTTCGGGGTGCGGGAATATCATATCAGTCCATTTCATAGGACAAACGTCGGCAGGTTCTGCCCATTCGCCGTAGCTCTGTCCGTAATTGACTGCAAACTTTCTGTCCTTATGCTTTAAGTGAACAGGCTTTGACAGTATGGTTTTTCTTCCGCAGCGCTTTATCATAAACTTTGCGTATTTCTTCATTCTGTCGTAGTATTCTTCGAGTACCGCTCTGTCGCCGTACATTTTCCAAAGTTTATACGGAATGATAACGCCCGCATCCGCCCAACCTACCGAACCGTTCATCGTTGCCATATAAAAGTCAACGCCGCCTGCGGGTGCAATCTGCGGAAGTCTGCCGTTTTTCTTCTGCCAATCGTACATATCGCGCAAATACTTTTTAGCCATAGATTCGTAATTGAACATATAACTTGCCGTACCTGCAAAAATCTGTGCGTCGCCCGCCCAACCGTGCCGTTCTCTCGTAGGGCAATCGGTAGGCACGTCGGCATGGTTGTTCTTTGCCGACCAACGGGTAATTTCCACGAGCTTATTGATAAGTTCGTGCGAACACTCGAATTTGAGCGTTTCGGTCATATCCGAATAAACCGCAATAGCCGTAAAATCTTCGGGCTTCCAAGTGGCGTCCGTTTCGATTAAAACGTACCGAAAACCGAAAATTGCAAATTTGGTTTTATATTCGTTCACTCCGTCTTTGCAAGTATAAAAAACCTGCTGTAACGGCGTAACTTTCGTGCGCTTTTTATTAGCGCACTGAATGTTTGTCTGTGTGAACTCTCCGTTTCTGTCAAGCATTTCACCGAAGCGAAGTTTTATCTTTTGCCCCTTCTTTGCGTTTAGCGTAAAAGAAATATAGCCTGCGATATTCTGTCCGAAATCAAGAACGGTTTTTCCTTTCGGTGTTTTTATAACAGCAGGCTTGAATGTTTCGTGTTCGGTTACAGGCACATTATTTGATGCTGTCGGTAAAACTTTACACTTGACTACTTTCGCCTTTCCGTTATAAGAAGGTTGTCTGTACGCTTCTACAATTTCTCCGTCCTTGTTATCCGCAAAACGGATTGCGCCGTCATTGCTCCAAGACCAAGTTCCGTCAGAGCATATCGTAGTTATCTTTCCGTCATGTCCTTTAAGTTCCAACTGTGCGAACAGTTTTGTTTGCGTTCCGTACTGATTTTTAATTCCCCACGCTCCGCAGCTTCCACGATACCAACCGTCTGCAAGTTCAACTGTCAATTCGTTGCTACCGCTGTTTATAAGCTCTGTTATGTCATAAGTCTGCAACTGTATGCGCTTATTGTAATCGGTATGTCCCGGCACAAGGCAAAAATCGCCTACTTTCTTGCTATTGAGTTTAGCTTCGTAAATACCGCAAGCGGTTATGTACAGTCTTGCGCTCTGAACACAAATTGCCGTAAAAGTCTTTTTGAAGCAATCCACGGGATAACGCTTTTTCTTGTTTACGCCGTAATTACCGCTTATCCATTTTGCAGTAAAATCGGAAGCGTCCAATAAGCCCGTTTCAAAATATGCAGATGTGCTTTCTCCCTCTTTATCGTTCTCGTCCCAGAGGGTAACAGTCCAAGTTACCCTCTGTCTTGACGAGAGTGATAAGGAAAAAAATGAAAACATCAAGTCTGATTGTACTTTATTACTATCCCATATAATCTTTCCGTTCGACTCGGCAACGATACGGTAAGCCGTTTGCTTTACGCCGCCCTCGCAACTCCACGAAAGACGCGGTTTCTTCACATCAATTCCTATGGGATTGACTAAATATTCAGTTTTTAGATTGATCGCTTTCATTGCTTGCTCCGATTACTTTTGTTTTGCCGCAAGTTCAGCCTGAATCTTCTGATAATACGCTTCGCCTTTTTCAAGCTCAATCGCCCAAGCCGCATCGTCGCGCTCTTGTCTGCACTTTTTCGCCGCTTCTTTTTTAGCAATCTGTTCGGGTGTCATCTTTGCAAGGCGGGTAGATTGTCTTTCTTCTGCCCGCTTTTTCTTTTCAGCCGCTTTTTCTTCCGCAGCTATGCGTTTCTTTTCGGCAGCTTCCTTTGCCGCTTCCTGCTGTGCAATATGTTCGGCAAGTTTTTCTTCATAATTCCAACCTTTCTTTTCACACTTTACTTTAAGCTCTTTACGGAAAATCTCTTCCGCTTCGGCATCAAATTCAGCTTGCTCCTGTGCCGCACGGATTTCGGGTTCAATCCATTCTTCGCCATTTGCCAAGCAAGCCGCTTTCTGTCTTTCTCGTATCATATCCTGTTTTTTAGAAATAGTCTTTTCTATTGTTAAGAAAATCAAAATTCCCGCCATTACAAAACCTGTAATTGCTTCAAGTCCGACAAAACAGAACGTTATAACATTCAATACGGCTTGCGGCTGCGCTATTGCAGTTCCCGAAACAACGCCTTCGGGCGGAGCAATATAACCAGCCCCTGCCAACAATACGTTAAATATACCCGTACAAACACCGCCGATTACTACGGTTATAATTCCGTTCAGAGAATTAGCAACACCGTCGCACCGAATTCCCGTTTTCCATTCCAAATGATCAAGCCCATCTGAAAATAATGCCATAAAGACGTAAGCACAAGGCAGACCGCCGATATTTTTAATAAACTGTCCTACAAGAACAATGTATAAATTAGTAGGACTCATCCAACAAATTGCGCTACCCAAAGCATACAAAACGAATCCCCACATCGTTACGTTGCGCTTGCCGAATTTTTTCGCAAGCGGCCATACCGCAAATATGCCTATACCCATAGGAATACCACCGATAACGGATACGAGCATTTGTGTAATGCCGTCGTTATAAGTACCCAATACATAGTTGCAATAATAGACAAGTCCCATATTTTTGAGTACGGTACCAATTGTGTTAATTAAGAAATACAAAAATAAAACGATAAAATATTTATCCGTTAAAACAATTTTGACCTGTGTAAAGAATGGTATCTTCTTTGTTTCCACATTACCTTGTTCTTCGGTAATACGCTCTTTGGTAAAGTAATATTCCAATAGCGTTAACGGAAGCGTTATCGCCGATAACACGCACATTAAGATAATCCACAACGATTTGTCTGTGCCGATAATCGGCATAATCGCCATAGGGAATACGAGCGCCACTATAATACCGCTTACCATAATCGTAGTTATGTTATTAAATACTGCCAACTCACCTCTCTGAACAGTGTTTCGGGTAGAAAGCGGCACCATAAGAGTATGACTCATATTATAGATTGTAAATGCAAATGAATAGAAAAGATTATACGAAAGCATAACCCAAATTATCTGCAATGTCTGATTACCGCTCGGCACGATAAACAATAAAATACCTGCTATCAGTAGCAACGGCGCAGACAGTAACATCCACGGACGCGCCTTGCCTTGTTTTGTCCGCGTTCTGTCGATTATGTATCCCATAATGACATTGGTTATTGCATCTATTACTTTTGATACAATGGGGAATACCGCCAAGAACAACCCACCCCAAACGGTAGTTAGTTTCAAAACGTCGGTGTAATAAACGTTCAGATATACGCCGAGTACCGCGTTAAGTAAAACCGCACCGCACGGGCCAAGCAAATAGCCGAGCCATTTTTCTTTCCCCGTTACATTTTGAGAATGAATTTTACTATTGAAAATTCTTCCGCTCAAAAATTTTCCCGCCTGCATTTAATTTTCCTCCTTATCCTTTGGAAGTTTCGGAACTTTTATTTTAGTGCAAAAACACTTGATCCCTTTAATTATGTGTCCGTTTGCAAGATTAACAAAACCTTGTGCAAAGTTGTACGGACAGCTCTTTCCCGCCGACATCGACATCGTAATAATCGAATTGCTTTCAAGTATGCGTTTTAAGAACATTGCTCCCTTTATCTTATTATCTTTCTCTGCACCTTCGGGCAGTTTCTTCGCCTTTTTCATATCCTTTTTGGCAACCGACAGCACGGCGTTATAAAGAATTTTGCCCATAAACGTCTGCCGCATATCCGTAAATCGGCTTTCCATACGGATAGGCTTTTTCGGCGGTAATGCAGGAATTTTCAGTCCCGACATTTGCTCAAACAGCGAATCGTTTACAGCACCCAAATTTGCTTTACCGTAAACGGCGTTCACTTCTTCCGAATACGGCGATACGATTTCTTCGCCTTTAATCGTAACCGTTTTACTTAACTTGACGGTTTGGCAGTCCGAGCATAGCTCAAACACATATTCCCCGCTTTCCAACACAAAACGGTTTTCCTTTATGTTCCAATACCTCAAATCGTCTTTCTTTACGGTGATTTCAACCCTCTTGCTCTCGCCCGCTTTCAGATAAACTTTTGCAAAACCTTTCAGTTCCTTAATAGGCTTGAATACGCCCTGCGGCGCTTTAACGTAAAGCTGTACGATTTCCGCTCCGTCGTATTTTCCGTTGTTCACGATTTCGCAAGACACTTTATATTCGTTGTCGGTTTCTTCAACCTGCATATCCCAATAATCGAACGTCGTATAGGAAAGCCCGTAACCGAAAGGATACCGCACTTCTTTTTCTGCCGTGAGATAATAACGATAGCCTACAAAAACGCTCTCTTTATAGATTTCGTTTACCGTCTTTGCAAAGTCTTTCCCGAACGGCACGTCTGCATAATTTTTTACCCACGTTTCCGCAAGTTTGCCGCAAGGTGATTTTATGCCGAACAGCAAATTGTAAGTTGCCGTTCCGCCGTTCTGCCCGGGCAAATACATATTGAGAATTGCACTTACATTATCCGCAAACGGTAATTCTATCGGCGATCCGCCGTACAGCACGACTGTTATTTTCTTACCCGCTTTAATCAATGCGTCGATAACCGCAATTTGATTTTCGGGCAACTTCATATTTTCTCTGTCGCCGCCCTCGCTTTCAACGTAATCGGTAAGTCCCGCAAAAACAATTACTTTATCGTAATCCTTTGCACTTGCAACAGCTTCGGCAATTAGCTTCTCATTTGGTTCAAGCGCGTTTTCCGCATAGCCGCGACAGAATTTATATTCTAACTTTTGCTTGTCAAAAGCCGTTTTGGGCGTGGTCAAAAACGTAGGATTTATCATTGAACTACCCGCACCCTGATAGCGCATCTTCTCGAATAAATCCCCGACGACAAACAGCTTATCACCTTTATTAAGGGGCAACGCTCCGTCGTTCTTTAAAAGTACGGCACAGTCTTCGGCTATCTCTGCGGCAAGGGCGTTATGCGCTTCCCAATTCGTTTCAACGCCTTTGGGATTGTTTTCATAACGCTGAACAAGGCGCAAGATATTCTCCACCGCCTTATCTAAATCTTCTATTTTAAGCGTTCCGTCATTTACGCTTTCAATTATCCACTTACGGCAAATATCGGTATCGCCCGGCATTTCCAAATCAAGTCCTGCCGATACACCTTTTACTCTGTCGTGCGTTGCGCCCCAATCGGACATAACCACACCGTCAAAGCCCCACTCATTGCGAAGTACGTCTGTCAGCAACCATTTATTCTCACAACAATATTCGCCGTTGATTTTATTGTAAGCGCACATCATCGTGTGCGGTTTACTCTCTTTTACTATGATTTCAAAGACCTTTAAATAGATTTCCCTTATGGCTCTCATATCGCATATGGAATCGCCCATAAAACGGAAATTTTCGGCGTTATTCAAGGCAAAGTGTTTTACCGAAACGCCCACGCCTTGGCTTTGCACGCCGTTTACTTCCGCCGCACCCATCTTGCCTGCAAGGTACGGATCCTCCGAAAAATACTCAAAGTTTCGTCCGCACAGCGGATTACGCTTGATGCACGCCCCGGGGCCGAGTAATACGTCTATTCCGTAATGCAACATTTCTTCAGCTATCGCTTTCCCCATTTTGTATGTATTTTCTATATTCCAGCTCGAAGCCGTTGTAACCGCCGTGGGAAAAGCCGTTGCAGGTTCGCTACCCGCAACGCCGTTATCGCCCCCTTCGGATTGCACTCTCAGTCCGTGCGGACCGTCCGACATTCTGACGGACTTAATACCCAATCTCGGCACGGGATTGGTGTACATAAAGTCGGTGCCTGCCAAAAGAGCTGCTTTTTCCTCTACCGTCAATTCCGCTAATAGTTTTTGAATATCCATTAAAAATGATACTCCTTCACATTTTATGAACATAATTATAACATATTTAATAATACAATACTTGCAAAATTGTATGAAATAATTTATAATTGTATTGTATTTAAGGAGTGTGCCATGAAAAACATAGATTTAAACTATCTTTGCACCGTTATAGGAAACCTTGCTGGTATTCCTATCCGCACTTATAAAAAAGACGAGCAGGTGGTTTATCACTCGCTTGTCGAATTACCGAAAGATCCGCTCACGCCATACCTTTCGGATATATTTTCCATCAAAGCGCATATCGGTTATTTTATAACGCCGTATTTTAATTATTACGGCGTGGTAAATTGTCCGCCTTATAAAATAGCAATGAAAAGCATCGTGCAAATGCCTCTTTCCAGTATTGTACAGATCCTTTGCACAATGAATTACGTTTTGAACGACGAAAAATTGTCGCTTGAAGATATTCAGATTTACGACAGCGAACAACAAGACTTAACAGAAATAATCGAATCTGAACGCACTAATCAAAAATTCTATAGTTCTGATACGGAGGATATTCAAAAACAACAAGCCGTCCATAATACTCTTGCGCTTGAACAAACTATTGTAAATATAGTCCGTAAAGGCGATACGGCGGCGCTTCGGGAATGGGTAAAAAATGCGCCTGCCGTGCGCGGCGGTATTCTCGCCGCCGACGGGCTTCGCCAAATGAAAAATACTTTTATCGTTACCGCTACGCTGATATCGCGCGCAGCCATCCGCGGCGGTATCAATATTAACGATGCTCTTTCGCTATCGGACGCCTATATCCAGAAATGCGAACTACTGAACAGTGTTGACCGAATTACAAATCTTCAATACCACATGATTCTTGATTACACGGAACAGGTCGAAAAATTGAAAAAGGGGAAATCCCCCTCCAAACTCGTTATCTGCGTAAGCGATTACGTCCAACATCATTTATCAGAACCTGTCGACGTAGAAGCTCTTGCAAAATCGATGTTTTTAAGCAGGACTTATTTGGCGAATAAATTCAAAAAGGAATCGGGCACAACGCTGACCGATTTTATCCTGAAAGAAAAAGTGGAAGAAGCCAAACGACTTTTACGTTACACCGATAAGCACGCAACCGCTATCGCCGTCTATCTCGGCTTTTCCTCGCAAAGTCACTTTGCAAACGTATTCAAAAAGTACACAGGCAAAACACCAAGCGAATACAGAAAACTACACACCAAATAAAATTGCTAAATTCACATGGTAATAAACACAAAAACAACAAGCTGCCGCAAGAAAATAACGCTTGCGACAGCTCCTCTATTTACGAACTTGCTGTTAATTTCTAATTTTTAATTTATCCCCAAGGATATTTACCTTGTGCTAAACTTTTTACGTCATCCATTTGGATGTCCTCCTTTTGATTTTTGTGTTGCAACTGCCAGGTCGCAACCTCATTATATCAAAAGGAGTTTTTA
>CASEHS010000054.1 GCA_949287815.1 uncultured Bacillota bacterium
TTTTGCGTACATAAAAAAGGGTATTAGGGAAACGCAGTTGCCCTAACGAGGCGAGCGGTGACGCTCGGTATTTGGCAAGCCAAATGCGTACCTCGCTATCCTCTCAAACAACATTTTCCTCACGATTTTTGCTTGCCGAAAAGCAAGGTTTAAATTCCGTATTTTATCGCTTTATCGTTCTTAAACCTAAGTTGTTTTGCGCGAAAATCGTCGCCTTCTATCCTTATAACTCTTGCAGACATTTCGTTCACGCGCTCGATAATAGCCTTATCAAGACTGAGCTTACTTGCAAGTTCGTCCATCGCATAATTGCTGCTGAACACCGTCGGCCGCGTGGAATTGTATCGCACGTTTATCAGTTCAAACAGTTTTTCCTCTGCCCATTTAGCGGCGCTACGATTGTATTCCCTGCCGATAAATTCCTTGCCGAAATCGTCCAGGAATACAAAATCGCAAGTCATAAGTCTGCGCATTATTCCGAGTTCGCCCATGCCGTACCCGTCGTAACCCGACCGTATTTCCGCAAGTATCCGCGCAAAATTCGTGTAGATGCAACGGTAGCCTTTACGCAACAACTCATTGCAGATGCAAGCCGTAATGTAAGTTTTTCCCGACGAGTTATCCCCGTAGAAATACAGACCTATGTTTTCCTTTCTCATGTCGGCGGCACGCTCCACATAGCGTTTTGCTTTTTCGTAAGCCGCACGGTTATGCCCGGTTATTACCGCCGTTGACAGACGGCAATTCTTGTACCTGTCACCCATAAGGGAAAGCCTTTGTCGGTCATTAAATTCATCAAGATTACGGCGCAACTCTTCAAGCTCTTTCTCCTTTTCAATCTGCTTGCTCCGGCATTCGCACAGACAACGGGCGCAGAACGTCTTATCGTCCGAAACATAAACGCGCAAAGTGTGGCACTTTTTACATCTCGGAAGTCCGTCCCCGTCCAGATACTCGTCAGCCCGCAACGGCAATATAATTTTTTCAAAAAGACCGTTTACTTCGTTCATCATTCGTCCTCGCGTTTGTATTTGCCCGCATCGATTTCAGGCTTGGGCGGTAACAGAGAATACTTGTTCTGCTCGTTTCTCACCCAATTTCTGATTGCCGCCCGCCAATCCTTCATAGGAGTTTTGCCCACGCGCCAACCGTTGCTTTCGTAATAGTCATAAAACCTATGTGCGTCCAACTTGAAGTCGTTTTCAGAACAATACGCAACGATTTCGTCTGTTGAAGGTTTCCGAAAGCGCTTAGGCCTTCTCTCTTCATTTGCGGGGGCAACAACTTCTTCTATCTTATCTTCTCTTAATCTATCTTCCTCTATCTTATCTTCGGTTGCCATCCGGTTGTCATCCGGTTGACAAGCGGTTGCCGTTTGGTTGCCGTTAACACAACCTGATGTCACCCTTTCTGCGTACGCCCCGTTTTCCTGTAAAATCAGTTGCGCCTTTTCCTCCGTGAACACTGTCGGATGAGAGCGGTCGCGCCGCAAGGTATTATGTATTTTCCAATGCCTGATTACCGCTACGCTGCTTTTTAACATGAGAACAAACTTTTTTTCAATAAGCAAATCAAGATCGCTTTCATCTGCACCGATATAATCTCTGATTCGCTTGGGGTTTCCGACAAAACCTTCGTCGTCGGCGTTGATTACAAGATGAAAATACAGTGCCTGCGCCGACAGCGGCATATCCAGGAAAGCATCTGTATCAAGCACCTTTTTGCTCAACATACGTTTTTCTGCCATCCGACTATTCCCCCTCTTTTGTTCGCCCTTTTAATAAGCTGTGTCGCCTTTCCCGAACATGGATTATATATATCTACTCGTTCATTAATTCTATCTAAATTATGTCTCATAAAGTTCCCCCTCTCTATGCTGATTTTATACTATCCCTATGGAACATACTCCTTGCAGTTGCTTTTGATAATGTCCGCCACTTTTTCGTCGTACACTTTCGCAAGCTGGGCATAAGACTGTATCACAAGGCAAAGCCAAAGGTTGCGCGAGCGTCCGACCGTGACCATTTGCTCCATTTTATGGATAGGCGGCAAATTCCCGAATTCGTCCATGAGAAAATACACGGAGCGCGGCAGCGATAAGTCGGGATAGGTGTTCGCTTTGGCAACGAGCTCTTTATACGCTTGCAACAGTACCATAGCCGCGAGCGTGTGCCGCGTTTCCTTTTCGTCCGGTATCTGCAAAAATAAGGCGATAGGTTTTTCCGCCATATCCGAAAAGGTGATCTCATTTGCTGACGTCAGAGAACAAAGCGACAGGTCGGCAAAGATATTGAGTTTATCGAACATCGTCGATAAATAACTTCCGCGCGTCTTATCTGCGGAATCGAGCACTTGTTTGGAAAGCGACAACGCTTTTGAAAGCGGGCCGCGCCCTTGAAAATACCGCATGAGTTCCGCACAATCGTCCTCGGTGTTTGTGGCGATTTTCATAAGGTTGTAGAAGTTGTATTTCTCTTTTGTCATGCCGAGTTCAGGATTCGCGGAATCTTCCAGCATGGCTATCGCTATGGCAAGAATAAAGTTCTTTGCGCCGCTTTCCCAAATCGGCTCGTTCTTGTTTGTGATCGGACAAAGCACGGTGATCATATCGTGCAGGTCCTCGTATACCTGATCGAACAGCCATTGCTTTTTGACTTGCAGGGCCGATTGCAACGCTTCGGGATCGTTGTAGAGTTCGCCTTCAAAAACATAGCCGCCGCGTTCCTCGTCCGCTTTCACTTCGTCCTCTAAATGCAGCATACGTTGATAATTCAAAAACGGACGTTCCAACGGGTTCCACCGCACCGAGTTGTACGGGTTGCGCAGATCAAGCACTTTGACCGTATAGCCCTTGTCCGCAAGCGATTTTGCGTGCAAGGCGTAGAGTTCGCCTTTCGGATCGGATATGAGCATGGACGGCTTTGCGCCGCTCTGCGAGAGTATCTGCACGGTAGGGTTGATAAAGGTGGTTGTCTTGCCCGATCCCGTCGTGCCGATGATCATCGTGTGCGCGTTCTTCGCAAAGTGTATTTCGTAATTTTCTTTACGCTCCACGGCGCGAATAGGGATACCGACAAGATTGTTTTCCTTTAATTCCGTATATCTGATTTTTCTATAATGTGCATCCACTTCCTCGTCTGTCTGAAAATGCGCCGATTCGAGATTTGCGTCTACGTCGTTGTCGCGTTCGTCGCCCTGAATGATCTTTTTGCTGTTTTTCAGCCAATAATGCTTATAGTAATAAGCGAGCACGACCGTCAACGCGACAACGGAAAGCAGAAACGCATAAAGGTAGGTTTTGCCGTCTACAAGCAGGTTTATATCCAATCGGAGTTTGAAACCGTATGTAAAAAGACAGTTCAGAAAAAAGCCCGCGATACACGAAACAAGCCATACGCAGCCGACAATCAGGAACGGCTTTTTCAGCCGTAAAAGGTGTTTCTTACACCATTGCCAAAGTTCATTCCATTTCATCTTTCTCCATTTCCTCTTGGTTCGCGGCGTCCTCGCGCGCTTCTTCGAGCTTTTTCAGATATTCTTCAAAAAAGTACATTGAATCCACTTGCAGCGCCGCTTGCATTTCCATGCCTTTGGCAAGTACGCTCAAAGCCGTTTTGCGGCGTATGCGTTTGCGAGCGAGACGGCTTTTGGCCGGGCGTTCTCTGCGACGGTAGATGCGGGCGTAGTTCAACACTTGATTTCCCAATCGGCGGTACATATCATTGAGATAGGTGTCCGATTTCAGGTATTGATCCCAGAATACTTCGGGGATTTGTTGCCGGATCAGGATTTCGCGCGTTTTATCGTCGTGTTTTTTTACCTCGGCGCAGAAGTTTACGAAAGCCTTGTACCATTTTCGGTTTGACTTGATCGCCGTATCCACGATTTTGTCGATAAGCGGCTTTAACGGGCGCATATTTTCACTGTCGTAGGAGATACGGCCGCTCGGCGGCAGTTTTTCTACAAGGTCGAGTATCTGCTCCTGAAAGGCGTTGTTGTAGCGGATAAGGCTGTCCTTTGAAAACAGTACCTCTTTGGATAGGGTGGTTGCCTCTTTGCGGGCGATCCGCAGTTCTGCGGAAATGTCTGTAAGGTTCTGCTCAACGTGTACCTTAAACCAACGTATGCACTCTTGATTGATTTTTCCGCGCGAGAATTGCAGTTCTTTTGAGCGTTGACGGATCCGCGTGGGCGCATTTTCAAAAAAACTGATATGGATATGGCGATGCTTTTTATTCGTATGCAAAGCCGCGTACCACGTTATGTTGTCGGGATTGAACCCGGCGTCTTTGAGAAAGCGCGGCATTTCGCGTTTCAGCATTTCGTAGGCTTGCTCAAAGTCATTGCAATATCTTTGCCCGAATTCGGGCTGAAAGGTCAACAAGCAGTCCCAGATCACGCTTTTTGTTTCGCGTAACTGTTGGCGAAGTTTCTTTTTTTCGTTCATGGTCAAAAGACCGTTTTTTCCGAACACGCCGCAACTTTTTTCGTCGTTTCCAGAATAGGCAACATAGTCGATTTTTTCTTTCGAGCCGGTGTTGACGTAGGTCAGATAGTCCTGCGTTTGGTTGCTGGAATAAAATTTCCGTTTGCTGCCGTACTTTTCTGCTAAGGCGGGCGATTTTGCAATCTCGTCCTCGTTCTGAACATACAGAAGTTTGCAGTTGACATTGGGTACACTCATTTAAGCCCGTATCGCTGTTCGAGCGTAAGGATGATCTTCTCAAACCGCAAAGGCAGATCGTCGAAAAAGCCGTCCTCAACTTTATGCGGCTGCGGCGGTTCCCCCGAAAGGTCGCCCAGCTTCATATTGTAAAGAGAAGAAAGCAAACGCTCCATGACCGCGATATGGACATACATTTTTTTGAATTGCGTCGTCAGATATTTTCCCGTTTCCGTAGAGATGCTTTCAATGTTTTTGACTTCTTCATAGAGTTTGTCCAAAGACGCGGCGGGCGGAACGGCAGTGCCTGCAGGTGACGTGGGCGGCGTAGACATAAGTTTGTCTACGCCGAGTTTGAGAAGATGGGTCATAAATTCGTTTTTGTTTCGGAATTCTTTGCCGTGCGCTTCGTATGCTCTGCCGATTTTCGCAATCAGTTCGGGATCGTAAAGCCGAATGGTATGCTGAACCTCAAAATTTTTCATGCTGCGTTATCCTCCGTATTGTTTTTGTCTGCGTTATCGTCGTAATCGTCGGCAAGCAAAGGATTTTCTTCGCCGATCGCCGACCAGTCAATATAATGCTGTGCGCGGTCTGCTCTCATAAAATAAATGAACTTCTTTGCCGTATCATATCCGACAGGTTCGCCCGAAAGCATTTTTTCCACTTCGGTAACATCCACGCCGAGTTTAGCGGCAAACTTCTTCTGCGATAAACCGCGTTCATTAAGAAACGCTTGCAACTTTTCCTTTTTGACTATCATTGTCAACCTCCGTTTTTTTGAGATATTTTTATCCCCTCATATATCCGTGGACAAAAAAGGGTCAAAATCGGCTATTTTTCAAAAAATTTTTAAAATTCTTTTTTGCGCCCATTCTAAACGCCGACGAACCGATCTCTCGTCGATATGTAACATGGCGGCTATCTGAACTTTTTTGTAGCCTTTGATATGAAACAAAATATAGACTTGCCGTTGTTTCTCCGTTAAGCACGAAAAGATTTTTTTGTATTGTTCCTGACGATTTTCTTTTTGAATAATTGCTTCAAGCGGATCATTTTTTTCAGAAGGCAGATCGTAACCATCTTCACTAAACTTGTCCAATGACAAATCCTTTGCGCAGCGAAGTCCCGCTCTTTCTTTTTGTTTCATTTCCTTCCAATGCTGTGCTTTTTCACGAATCAGTAAAAATTCGTATTCTTCTTTGAATTCCTCTGTAACTTCAATGTCTTCATAGTGACCGTCTGCAAATTGATATTGAATGGTTGCCATTTTTCTTTCCTTTCCCTGTAAGCCCTTTGGGAGCGGGCGATTTTTTAAGTCGCCGTACAGGGAAAGAAAATATTTTGGGGTTATCAAGGCATAAAAAAAGAACCCGGCAAAACAGACTAACCCCATACGGGTTTGTCTGTTTGCCAGATTCTTCAAGGTGCTGTGCCGAGTTCAACCTCTGCAAACGTTACCGGAACCATACAACGGCACGATTCCGACCGATATTAAATTGTAACAATAATATTAAGCGTGTTGATGGATAGGCTTATCCGTCAATGGCGGCTTTTTATGGATGTGCATATCGTTATCCTCGATTACCACTACCGCATTCTCTCCGCATTTTGGACATTCAATTTCCACCTTTGTTCCCGGCTCCCCCTTACAGAGCCTGCGACCGCAATTCGGACACATAGCGTATTTCATATAAAAACCTCCTTTTCCCATGTCTTACAAAAGTTTGTATTTGAGAACTTTCATTGTGCGGTCGGGATTGCCAACACGAAAGAAACCCATCTTTTGCAAAACTTCTATATAAATAGCAGACCGGGGCTTGTCCACTGATTTATCTGTATCGTTTTAAACATCCGACTACGATTCCCTGTATCATACAATCTTCCACAACAATGTCCTGATATTGCTCGTTTTCAGGATGCAATACAATCTTTCCATTCTTTTGCGGATAATAGGTCTTTACTGTCGCTTCATTTCCCAGCAAAGCGAGCACCATATCTCCGCTATCAGCCGTTTCCTGCCTACGAATTATAATATAGTCACCATCTTCAATGCCGACATTTTTCATACTCATTCCATCGGCTTTAAGCAACATCAAGTCTCTGCTTCCGAAAATTTCGGCAGGCAATGCAAAACTTCCTTCAATATTTTCTATTGCTTCAATAGGTTGTCCGCACGCAACTTTACCTACAATAGGGGCATTGACAGTTTTTGTTCGGAATTTCGGATTCACTTTTATAGCTCCGTCACATTCTCTTTCTATCAACTCCCTGTTCTCAAGCACTGTAAGATACTTCCCTATTTTGGCGGTTGATGAAAACGCATTTGGCAGATGTTTTGCTATCATTCTATAAGACGGAGACTTACTATTTGTTTGTTGATAATCCATAATGTAATCATACAGTTGCCTCAATAATTCTTCGTCGTACCTTCTCATTTGTACTTCTCCTTTTTAGACGAACAGACTGTTCATCTAAATTTCAAGTGTATTATATCATATTGAGCCCATAAAATCAAGACTGTCGCGTTAAATAAAATTAACGCGACAGGAAAATTTTTCTATTTTTTTGAAATTTCTGAAAAAACAACGAGTTAAATAAGAGTTCTTATCTGTCACGACCGACAAGATAATCGATCGTTATGTCAAAATAATCTGCAAGCACAATCAATGTCAATAAATTCGGACTCTTCCCTTCTTTCCAATTGGTAAAATAACTATCGTAAATCGGCAAGTCTTTGACAAGTTTATATCTTGATATTCCTTTTTCAAGCATAATCCCGCGCAATCTTTCATAAAATGCAGGCATTTCTTTTACCGGATAATCCAATATTTCGTCAGATCTTCCGGCAAGAAAGTCAAGCGAACATTGAAAATAATCAGCAAGTTTGACTAATTGCGACAATAAAATATATCTTTGTCCGTTTTTCCAACGTCGCACCGTTTCATCGCTGACACCAAGCGCCAATGCAAGCGATACTGTATTCACCCCTTTTTCAATCATCAACTCGGTCAATCTTTCGTGAAATACGTTTTTATTTTCCATGATTTTTGCCTCCGATTTGTGTTTCGACAAAATTCGTCAATATTAGTACCTTCGCACACAATAATTATCCACTTTTTAGTTGGATAATACTTGCAAACCACCTATAAAGTGGATATAATAGAACCATACTTCGGTGCGCAACGAAGATAACATCATATTTAAGGAGAATCTGTAATGAACGAAACACAAACCACTGAAACTGACAAAAAGAACGTATGCACTGCGGCAAATTGGAAGACAAGCGAACAGGACCTCTTGTTTGATCTGAAATGCCTTATCAAAGAATACTATGTCGCCACTTTCACGGAATCAGGAGAAAACCTCAAACTCTCATTTGAGAACGGACAGTCTTTCCTGATCTCCGTTAAATCCTGCAATTAACCTTTTTACATAAGATGATTCCCTTACAAATGATAAAAGAGGAAAGGCATATCGCCTTTCCTCTCGTTTTTTATAAAAAAGCGGAGCAATGCCCCACTTTCATGTTATAGATTATCATACAACCGTAAAACAAAGTCTTTGTATTGCCCTACTACTTCTTGTGGAGAAATAATTTTAATTTTGCCTTCAAACATAGTAAGCCAGGCAAAGAAAGTTTTGCTCACCCGAACGGTCGGCTTGATAAGATAATCAGTTCCGCGGCTTGAAATAGGAATATCGCCAAAACGTTCAACCACGATATCAAAAAGCTCTTTCGTGAAACTCAGTGTAACATCCGTCTTTTCGCCGTAATACATACCAAAAGTTTCGCGTTTATATGCCTTCAAATCGAACTTGTCGTATTCTTTTTTCTTAGTGATCGGCTC
>CASEHS010000055.1:0-11041 GCA_949287815.1 uncultured Bacillota bacterium
TCTCTCTCAAACTAAAAGGAATGAGCCCGGTTGGGTACCGAACTCACTACCAAGCATTTTAATTATATTTTTTGTCCAAACTTTGGGGTTCACTTCAAAATTCCCGACAGGGCTTTTTTATATCATTCCATTTCCTTAAATTTGATTAATTATCTTACGCCGAACAGCAGATCGCCATATGTGGGATAAGGATAATATTTACGCCCCATCACATTCTCTGCTTCGTCCACAACACTTCTCAGCTCGGTCATTGCCGCACATACTTCACTGCGATAATATTTCGCCTTGCCCAATTCATCAAGATGTTTGCTCGCAAGAGCGGTAAGCGTCTGTTCAAGCGCTTCAGTCTTTCGATACATTTCGGCACAAAGAGAAGAGATCTTTTTAAGAGTCTGTTCTTCATAAAATGTATCCGGATCACAAGTGCATTGATTTTTAATATACAATGTCTCCGCAAGAACTTTAGAAAAAGCAGACGCCGCAGGCATCAGATCCTTTTTGGACATATCGATCATAGTACGCGCTTCAATATTCAATATTTTGCAATAGTTTTCGAGCAAAATCTCATATCTCGCGTGCATTTCCGTTTCAGTAAACACTTTATGCTGCGTAAACAATGCAATGTTTTTCTCGTGCAAGAAATAAGGCAAACAATCAGGCACAGTACGAAGATTGAGAAGTCCGCGCTTTTCCGCCTCCTTTACCCACGCATCGTCATAACCGTTACCGTCAAAAATAATGCGTTTATGCTTGCAAACCGTATCGCGCAACAAGTTATGCAATTCGGTATTGAAATTCTTGCAGTTTTCCAGCCTGTCCGCAAACTGACGCAGAATTTCCGCAACTGCGGTATTCAGCACTACATTTGCGTCCGAAATCGAATCGTTGGAACCGAGCATACGGAATTCAAATTTATTGCCCGTAAACGCAAACGGAGATGTACGGTTGCGGTCGGTTGAATCTTTCGGGAATCTGGGAAGCGTATGTACCCCTACCTTCCAGATCTCTTTTTCCTTTTTGCCGTACTTTGCATCCTTTTCCAGTGAATCAACGATTTCCGCAAGCTCACTTCCCAAAAATACCGAAACGATCGCGGGCGGCGCTTCGTTTGCACCCAATCTGTGATCGTTACCCGCCGACGCAACGGATATACGCAAAAGATCCTGATAATCATCCACTGCGGCAATTACCGCGCAGAGGAAAAGCAAAAACTGTGCGTTTTCATGCGGCGTATCACCGGGATCAAGCAAATTTTTGCCGATATTCGTCGACATAGACCAGTTATTATGTTTACCCGAGCCGTTCACGCCGTCAAACGGTTTTTCATGCAGCAAACAGACAAGTCCGTGCTTTTTAGCGATTCGCTGCATCAACTCCATCGTAAGCTGATTGTGATCGGCTGAAATATTCGTTGTTGTGAAAATAGGCGCAAGTTCATGCTGCGCAGGAGCAACTTCGTTATGCTCCGTTTTGGCTAAAATCCCTAACTTCCAAAGCTCTTCGTTGAGTTCCTGCATAAACTTTGCAACTTTCGTTTTGATCGTACCGAAATAGTGATCGTCCATCTCCTGACCTTTCGGCGCTTTTGCTCCGAACAGAGTTCTGCCCGTATACAGAAGATCGGGACGTTTGTCAAACATTTCTTTATCGACAAGAAAATATTCCTGTTCGGGCCCTACCGTCGTTCTGACGCCCACACTCGTTTCGTCACCGAAAAGACGCAAGATCCTGAGTGCCTGACGATTGATCGCTTCCATAGAACGAAGAAGCGGCGTTTTCTTATCCAGCGCTTCCCCGCCGTAAGAACAAAACGCCGTGGGAATACAAAGGGTCCTCTCCTTGATAAACGCATAGGAAGTTGCATCCCATGCAGTATATCCTCTCGCTTCAAATGTTGCGCGAAGCCCACCGGAAGGGAAAGACGAAGCATCCGATTCACCTTGAATCAATTCTTTACCGGAAAACTCCATAATTACCCGCCCGTCTTCCGTCGGGGATATGAAACTGTCGTGTTTTTCTGCCGTTACGCCCGTCATCGGTTGGAACCAATGCGTATAATGCGTTGCGCCTTTTTCGATTGCCCAATCTTTCATTGCATTCGCAACTACATTCGCAACCGCCGTATCGAGATGCTTGCCTTCTTTAATGGTACGCTGCAACTGCTTGTATATTTCCTTAGGCAGCCGCTCGCGCATGACCGCATCGCTGAACACGTTTGTCCCGAAAACCTCGCTGATTTTGTTCATAAATTCCCCTCCGAAACAGAAAGCAACAAAAAAATATCTTCTCTTTGCGCTGAACTGTCGATAACTTTTTCACTTGTGCTATTTAAACAAAAAGACGCCACAGATTTCTGCGACGCCCCTTACTCAACCAAGATTATTATAAACTGATATACAAAATTTGTCAAGTTTTTTGAATAAATAACTTTGCTTTTTAATCTACACACCTATCACTCAAAATTATTTTATTTGAAGTTTTTCAGAGTATCTTTCAACCTTTTTATCTTTTCTTCCGTTTCGGCGATGACTTCCCTAAATTTTTCGTCGGACTTTCCTGTCGGATCGTCAAGCCCCCAGTTCTCCGAATACTGGGAAGGAAGAATCGGACATTTGACATTACACCCCATAAATATGGCTACGTCAGGCTGTGGAATTTCTCCGATCGTCTTGCTGTACTGCGTTTTTTCCATATCCAAGCCGTACATTTCTTTCGTCTTGCTGTACTGCGTTTTTTCCATATCCAAGCCGTACATTTCTTTAATTATTCGCACCGCATCCGAATTGATTTTACTTTTCGGCTCCGTGCCTGCGGAATAACTGTCAAAAACATCTGTCGCCAAAAGTTTTCCGAGACATTCAGCGATCTGACTCCGACAGGAATTATGAACGCAAACGAAAGCGACTTTCGGTTTTTTATTTTTCTGCTTTTCTTCTTTCATCTTACTTTCTTACATCCTTTCGCGGATCAGTTTTTCGATCTGGTCAACAGAAAGCGACCTGCCCGTCGAAACGACTTTTCCGTCAATTACGATCGCCGGCGTCATCATCACCCCGTAACTTAGGATCTCGTTCATATCCGAAACATTGATCGGTTCATCCACCCCGCAGTTTTTTGCCGCAAGAACTGCGTTTTCATGATTTTGTTTGGATTTTTTACAACAATATCCCAAAGTAATAATTTTCATAAACAACCTCCCTGTCTATATAAATAAAAAATTTAAAGCATTAAAAAGATATCCGATCGCAATGATTCCCGCAACGACGATCACGATAAACCAAAAAAGCAGTTTGGGTTTCACCGCTTTTGACAGCATGATCATGGACGGAAGAGATAACGCCGTAACGCTCATCATAAAAGAAAGAATGGTTCCGACGCCTGCGCCCTTCATAAACAGCGCTTCCGCAACGGGAATGGTTCCGAAAATATCTGCATACATCGGGACACCCACGACGCTCGCGATCAAAACACTGTACTACTTATCCTGACCAAGCACCGCTTGTATCCATTCCGAAGGTATAAAATTGTGAATCACGGCACCGATACCCACCCCGATAAGGATATACACCCAAACCTTTTTCAGCGTTGAAATCATCTGATCTTTCGCATAGATCAGCCGATCTTTTTGGGTAAGATTTACGCTTTCTGTTTCTGCTATCGTTCCCTGTAAAATAAATTCCTGCACATGATTGCCGACGCCCGTCTTTTCAATTATCGTCCCTCCGACCACGGCAAGGACAAGTCCGACCACCACGTATGCAATAGCGATCGGAAACCCGAATACGCTTACAAGCAAAATAAAAGCCCCGAGATCGACAAGCGGGCTGGAAATCAGAAAGCTGAACGTTACACCGCTTGAAAGCCCTGCCCTCGTGAATCCCATAAAAATCGGAATTGAAGAACAACTGCAAAACGGTGTAACAGTTCCCAAAAGAGCACTCATTATATTTGCCCAGATGCCTTTATATTTTCCGAGTAATTTTTTTGTGCGCTCAGGCGGAAAATAGCTTTGTATATAGGAAATAAGAAAAATAAGCAAACAAAGTAATATAATGATTTTGATCGTATCATATATAAAAAACTGAATAGCGCCGCCCCAGCGAGTCGACATAAACTCCGCTCCGAATATTGCGGTAAACGCCATTCCCAAAACAGTGTTTAGCCATTTCATACCAAGGATCTGATCTGTTATAAAACTTCCCAAAGCTTTAATCCCGCTAACGCCGTCTAAAATTGCCGCTATGCCTATTGCAAGACCGACCAGCAGAATCACACCTATAACTATTATCAGCTTTTTATGTCTTTTGAAAAAAGATTTTTCTTTTTCCTGATCTTTTGTTTCTTGTTCTGTCAGCAAATTATTGTCCGTCATTTTTTACCTCTATATATTGATAATTATCTATGTATTATCTGAAAAAAATACGCATCAGGAATGCGTATTGCATTTCGTATTTGCCAAAAAATCGAGTACACCTTTTAACTTTTCGCAATTTAATGAATAATGTACCCATTTTCCTTCTTTTTTTGCAAGGACGATACCGCTGTCGCATAAAATTTTCATATGATGCGATAAAGTCGGCTGAGTGATCTCGAATCTTTCCTGTATTTTGCAGGCACACAGGGTTCCGTTCCTAAGCATTTCAAAAATCTCTAACCTTATCTCGTCCCCTAACGCTTTCAGAACCTGTAAAATCTCGCTTTCTGTCATAGCACTTACTCTCATATAGATGTTTATCTATATATTATCCTAAATTTACCGTTTTGTCAATTAAATTAGAAATGTTTTTTTATTTTTGCATAAAATGATGACCGAAATACCGTACGTATTTCGGTCATCAAAATCTGTAACTAACGTTTTACTGAGTAAACCGCTTCAATGTTCTCTATCGGAACATCGCCTTCAAACCCCTGGCTCGCCATCAGAATGTATCCGCCGTTTTCGCCTAGAATATTTATGTAACGCTGTGTTTCCTGTTTTACTTGCTCTGCCGTTCCGAAAGGCAATAAATTCTGAGTATCTATTCCTCCCTGAAAAGCAAGTTTATCACCGTATGTTTTTTTCAGTAACTCAATTTCCATTCCGTTGACTTTTTGTAAAGGTTCAAGTACATCTACATTACATTCAATCAACGAAGGAATGATCTTGCTAACCGCTCCACAGGAATGTTGCTGATAAAAACAGCCGTATTTATGCGCTAATGCGGTTAATTTCTTTGTGTTCTCTTCAAAAAACTCTTTCCACATTTCTACGCTGAATAAAAGGCTGTTCTGCGTTCCGTAGTCATCGTGAGGACGCAAGATATCGATCTGTCCGTCCCCCGCAATTAGAATACGCTCGTAATACTCCAACTCAAATTCTACAAAACGATCATACAACCTGTGCGCAACTTCGGGTTCCAACGACATTTTAATGAATAATTCATCCATATTCATCATAAAAGTTGAAAGCTGGAAAGGATGCATATTTACCTCCATAATTTGTTTTAATTTATATATTTCTTTTCACCTTGCCGTCCTGGACACTCAACATAATGTCCATTCAGATAAAATCTGATAGAAGAGTCGTTTTTGAAAAACACAGTGGCTTCACAAATCTTACCATCTTCCCATTGTAAGGATAATTGATGACCTCCGGGCAATACAACGCCTTCCAACCTTCCGCTATTAATGATTGAACCGATCGCCTGTCCTAAATATATGCACTCTCCGTGCACAGACACCGCAGCCTCCAACAAAGCATCGACCCCGCCGAGATTTCCGTCTATCTGAAAAATAGAAGGCGGAACCAGATCCAATAACGTGGAAGTCGTACAACCAACAACCAATTTATTAAAACAGTCCCGAAACTCTTTTTTTCTGCCTGCACGGGCATATAAAACACTGGCCCATGCTGCACTCCAACCCGTTTGCCCGCTTCCGTTCGCAATTCTAAAATCCAACGCTTTCAGACACGCAGCATACTGCTCCGATCTTTCTTCCAATGAAAAAAGTTTTGCCGGATACGCACCATATAAATGTGCAAAATGCCTATGTCCAGGCTCAATTTCCTCGTATTCCTTATCCCATTCCAAAAGTCTGCCGTCTTTTCCGATCTTAAATTCAGGTAATTTTTCTCTGAGACCTTGCCATACCCGACAAGATTCTTCATCAACGCCCAATATTTTTGCCGCTTCGATCGCAGAAGTAAGCGAACGATAACAGATCTGCACATCATTTGCGGAAGATTTCCCGATCGTTACGGGAAAACATCCGACTTCTCCGTACCTGTTTTCAGGAGACTGACTGGGTACGATCTGCATAGTACCGTTTGCATCACTGTAAAAAAAATCCTCATAAAACTCCGCTACCGATTTCAGATACGGATAAATCCTTTTTAAAAAAGATTTGTCCTTGGTATAAAGATAATGATCGTAAAGATGATCGCCGAGCCAGCCTGCTGCAGATACCCATACTGCCCAGCCATATGCTGTCGGTACAGGATTTGCCCATTCATCCGCACAATGCCCGAACACAATTCCTCGACAACCATATAATCTCTGCGCAAGCACCTTCCCGTTTTCGGCCAGCCGTATAAGAAATTTTTCCAACGGACTGAAAAACTCGGAAAACCCCACTTTATCTGCAAACCAATAGTTCATTTGCAAATTAATATCCAGATGATAATCGCTGTGCCACGGCGGCGTCAATGAATCGTTCCATTTTCCTTGAAGATTCACGGGCAGATCGGCACAAATTGAACTGCTCAAAAAAAGATATTTGCCATAGTCAAAATATAATTTGTAGAGTGCAACATTTCCTTTTCCTTCCTTTTTGCACTTCGCAATCAAATCTTCCGCCGATATGTTTTCACATTCTGCGATTTCCAGCTTTGTTCTGTTCATCAGCGATGAAAACTTTTCCGAATGCAAACGGAACGATTCTTGCGTATCGGTATTTTGCGTCGAAAACTTGCCACCGTTTACACTAATATCCGCATAAACAGTCAAACTTGTCAGATTTTTAATATAAATTCCATCATAATCGGCATTTGCTTGTCCGTCTGATACAATCTTTATCTGCACATTAAATTTTGTTCCGCGCTGATACTTTGCTTCAAAAGTAATTACATTATCCGTATATTTTTTCGTAGCATACCAAAGTCGAGAGTCTTGTTGTCTGTTGAAACATATCAAAATTTCTGTCTGCAATTCCGACTTTACCGTAAAAACAAAGCCACCCGAAACACAATCGGCAAAAAAACTCGATTTTATATTTCCCGCCTTTTCACTCTTTCGCTGCGTGTATACTGCCCCGTTTTCAAGATCCAATTTTCTATTTATAAATTCAACTTTATCTTTCCAACTAAAACAAAGTTCTCCTGCGGGAACATAGTCATCAATAGGCGCAGGGATTTTTGAAATACCGCCTTTTCCACCCCAAAAAAGATTGGCGAATGCTGTTGCTTTAAACACATCCCCTTTCTCAACCAATGCACGAAGAGTCGGTAAATATGCGCTCACATTTTCTATTTGATTGTTCTTATTCTGACCGGTCCATAATTTTTCATGGTTGAGTGTTAGCCTGTCTTCGCTGGCATTTCCCCGAATCATTGCAGCGATTTTTCCGTTTCCGATCGGAAAGCCCGAAAGAAAATTTTCTCCTTGCGTACTGAATTCCATAACCATAAATAATACCCGCAATTAAAATTTATCGCTGATTTATTATAGTCTACACTTTGCTATTCTTCAATAACAATTCATCCTATAATTTATTGCATTTGTTGTTAATTTATAAGCAATAAAAACCGCGGCATTTTTACCTGCCGCGGCTTTTCTATTTTATTTTAAAATATTTACTTTGACTTGCTCATTTCTTTTTTGATAAGACTTGTTTAGAATCGCTCGCCACCATCTTTCGTTTTCTAGATACCATCGAACCGTTCGCGCTAGGCCTTGCTGAAAATCTACTTGCGGATGCCAGCCCCATTTTTTGCGCAAAAGCGTTGCATCCAATCCATAGCGGAAATCATGCCCCTTTCTGTCTTTTGTAAATCGGATCAAATTTTCGCTCTTGCCGAGTTCAGCAAGAATCATCTTTACGACATCTATATTTTTATACTCGCAATTTCCGCCGATATTATAAATCCCGCCCTTTTCGCCTTTCTGCACAATAAGATCGATCGCAGCGCAATGATCGGAAACATGCAGCCAATCCCGCACATTTTGCCCGTCACCGTATACGGGAACAGGTTTATCTGAAAGAGCGTTAAGAATGGTGAGCGGTATGAGTTTTTCGGGAAACTGATATGCTCCGTAATTGTTGGCACATCTGCTCACTGTAACATAAAGCCCGTAAGTTCTAAAATACGCGCCGCACAAAAGATCCGCCGCCGCTTTCGATGCAGAATATGGGCTGGACGGATTCAGATTTGATTTTTCCGTAAAGTATCCCTCTTCACCCTTCGCAAAATCCCCGTAAACTTCATCCGTCGAGATCTGATGAAAACGACGTATACCAAATTTCAAACAGGCGTCCAGCAATACTTGTACACCGAATGTATTTGAACGAAGAAATACC
This sequence comes from uncultured Bacillota bacterium, assembly GCA_949287815.1. Taxonomy (GTDB): domain Bacteria; phylum Bacillota; class Clostridia; order Christensenellales; family Borkfalkiaceae; genus Borkfalkia. The sequence goes on from CASEHS010000055.1 coordinate 8,557, forward strand.
GAAGGCTTTTTGATCGATCTGTCCACATGGCTTTCCGCCGCAAAATTTACTACGACGTCGGGTTTATGCTCATTAAAAGCACTTTCTACCGCCTTTTTATTGGCAATATCTCCCGCTATAAAAGTAAATCTTTTTTCGCTTCGCAAAGGCGCAAGCGTTTCTATATTTGCCGCATAAGTGAGTTTATCCAGACAGATGACCTGATCACGCGGATAACGGTCAAGAAGATAAAATATGAAATTACTTCCGATAAATCCCGCTCCGCCCGTGATCAGCCAACGCATAAACTTTCTCCTTTCAAACTAATTTTACCTAATCAGTTTATAAACATTTTACCGATATTCTTCTGTTATTTAACATTAAGCCTGTTGAAAACATAGATAGGTACAGAACTCCAACCGTGACACAAACTTCCCGCATGATCGAAATCTTCTGCACCGTTATCTGTTTCCCAGAATGAAGTTGCACCAGCGTACAACATTTTCGAATAACGATCTTCAACTTCTTGTAAAATGTACGGAGCATATTTTTCCTTATCCGTGCACATGAGCGCGTCATACTTGAAAATAGAGTGACTTGCAGAAATTGCGACCATTCCGTTATCTTTTTCCACGAGCATATCACAGATTTTTTTCGCCGTTTCGCCCTGCGCTACACCCGTAAGAACAAATAGGCTGTTGGTAAGTTCGCTGAAATGATCGTCCAATTCTTTTCTTTCACTGTAAGTTTTGAAAAGTCCCCTATCAGAATTAAAGAATTCCTTTCTGCAACCCTTTCTTACCCTGTCCGCTACTGCAAGATAATATTTGCCTGTTTCTTCATGTCCTGTCTTTTCACACATTTCCGCAAATTTTTCTGCTGCAAACAGAAAGAAACCGTTAAGAGGAGCATCCAGTGAACTGCCTTTTCCGCCACTCATTCCGTCCGTCCATTCATAGAAATTCCAGTACTGTGGATCTGCAAAATTATCAATAACATCCTTTTCCGTGATCTTTTTCTCGAATACGGACAAAATCCTTTTTAATACACGGTAAACCTCATCCACTAAGGAGCGATCGCCCGTAAACGCATAATATTCCGCAACTTCAACAACGTACATCAACGAAAAATACGGAATAGGATAATCGCAAGTTTTTCCCATAGGAGCACAAAGAGTCAAAAGCCCGTCATCCCTTCCCGCTTCGGCAAACAGACGCAAGCCTGCGCGCGCAAAATCTGTTTCTTCAAATACATCATAGCCGAATAACATCTGATTTCGGCTGTCCATTGTATAAAAGCTCTGTTCACGCCAAGGAGTATCTTCATAATGATCGTGCATACAAAGTTCAAGTGTACGCACGGAAACATCGTAAATTTTCTTAAAAAGCCGATCAGAAATTTCCCTCGGTTTTCTCGTTATAGGATAATAGACCGGAATCACTCCGCCCATAAAATCCTTTACGCTGTGCGTATGGAAAAACAGTTGCAGATATCTTCCGCCCAAACGCCTGAAATCGTTACAAAATCTGTTCTTTCCCGCTTTCGCGCGATATTCAAAGGAAAAATTACGGCCACCCACAGAACTTCTCACTCTGCCGTCGTTGATGTGTTCTCCAAAACCGACTTCCACTTCACAAGCCTGCTCAACTGTAAATTCAAGGAAAGGAAATCCTGCCTCTTCTCTACCAAGATCGATCAGGATAAAAACGCCGTTTCCGTCAGCCGCCGAGAATGAAACAGGTCTGTCCAAAGCCATAAACATACGCTTTTCTTTAAACATTTCTTCGGGAGGGACAAAGGACATCGCCGAGCGATAAAGCCGCTCCCCTGCCGTCGGATAATCCTTTTCTGTAAACGTACCCTGCTGGACGATCCTGCCGCTCAAAAGTTCCCCTTCCTGCAACTTTTTGACAGGGCGGAAATGAAAGCTTTCAGTCGCGCTCCGCTCCGAACTTTCTGTAAATCCGATAAGCGGTTTTTCTGCTTCTTTCCAGCCGTCCGCCTTCTCGGCATCGAAACGGAAAGTAAAACCGAGCTGACATGTAATTTTATAGCCCCTATGAGAGATAAAATCGGGTGCCAACCTGCAAAGAACATCTTTTCCGCTTGCGGCAAGGACTTCGTCACCCGATCGAACTTCGAAAATCAACCCCGCTTCTCCGCGTGTATATGTAGAAAAATCCGCTCCGATATGCCAGACAAGAAAAGCAAGACGGTTTATTCCCTTTTTAACCTTATCGGTCAAATCGATCTCTTCTGCCACCCTATAATGAGGAAAATCAGGATACTTTCCGAAAAACACTCTTTCTCCGTTGAGAAAAACCGTCATCATGCCGTCCGCGCACGCCCATAATTTACAAATTCCGCCTTTATACTCAAAATCGGATACAAAATTTACATATTCATCGTCTGCCGACTGTGTTTTCCAGATCCATTTTGCTTGCATCACCACAACCTGCCTTTCTGCTTTTTCTGATTATACCATACATTTATTTCACACGCAACG
>CASEHS010000055.1:11077-18779 GCA_949287815.1 uncultured Bacillota bacterium
GTCTTTCAAAAAAAAGCGGATCCCCCATTATCTTAGGAAAATCCGCCTACATATTACTTTTCTATACCCTCCGCCGCCCAGTTACGAACAGAGCAGATTCCTAAAATCTTTTTAAGAAATCTGCCTGTATAACTCTCTTCACAGCCGCATATCTGTTCGGGCGTTCCGCAAGCTACGATCTCGCCGCCGCCGTCTCCTCCCTCTTTGCCGAGGTCTATTACCCAGTCCGCAACTTTGATAACATCCAGATTATGCTCAATTACGATCACTGTATTTCCAGCGCTTTTCAGACGCTGCAATACCTGAATCAATTTATCTACGTCATAACTGTGCAGACCCGTTGTCGGCTCGTCAAGAATGTAACAAGTTTTGCCCGTGGAACGCTTGGAAAGTTCGGTAGCAAGTTTCACCCTCTGCGCTTCGCCGCCCGAAAGAGTTGTCGCACTCTGTCCGAGACGGATATAGCCGAGTCCCACTTCCTCTATCGTTTTCAGTTTATTATATACGCTCGGAACGGGACGGAAAAACTCGCACGCTTCTTCTATCGTCATATCCAGAACTTCGGATATATTCTTACCTTTATAACGCACGTCCAGCGTTTCGCGGTTATAGCGTTTACCGCCGCAGATCTCGCAGGGAACGAATACGTCGGGAAGGAAGTGCATTTCGATCTTGATAATGCCGTCGCCAGCGCAATGTTCACACCTTCCGCCCGCAACGTTGAAGGAAAACCTGCCCGCTTTATAGCCGCGTTCCCTGGCGTCGGGAGTCGCCGCAAACAATTCGCGGATCATACCGAACACGCCCGTATATGTCGCAGGATTGCTCCTCGGCGTTCTGCCGATCGGAGACTGGTCTATCGCGATGACCTTATCGAAATAGGAAAGACCTTCGCACCCGTCGCTCTTTCCCAAAGGCAGATGTGCGCCGTTCAGTCCGTTTGCAAGATAGGGATATACGATCTCATTGACGAGCGAACTCTTACCCGATCCCGATACCCCCGTAACCGCGGTAAATAATCCCACGGGGAAATCGACGTCAATGCCTTTAAGGTTATTCTGCCTGCAATTTTTTACGCTGAACCATTTATCGGACGGAGCCTGTCTGACGGCAGGGATTTCAATTTTGCGCCTGCCTGCAAGATAATCGCCCGTGATGGAGCGGGGACAATTCATGACATCTTCCATCGCACCAGCCACCACCACTTCTCCGCCGTGTACGCCCGCTTTCGGGCCGATATCTACGATGTAATCCGCCGCGCGCATCGTATCTTCATCGTGTTCCACTACAATGAGCGTATTACCTAAATCACGAAGACTTTTCAAGGTATTGAGCAGCTTCTCGTTATCCCGCTGATGAAGTCCGATACTCGGCTCGTCCAGTATATACAACACCCCTGTAAGTCCGCTGCCGATCTGTGTAGCAAGGCGAATACGCTGTGCTTCACCGCCTGAAAGAGTGCTTGCGCTTCTTGCAAGATTCAGGTAATTAAGCCCCACGTTGCGCAGGAAATTGAGCCGCGCACGAATCTCTTTAAGGATCTGTCCAGCGATCATCAGTTGTGTACGCGTAAGCTCGAGAGAATCGAAAAATCCGTACAGATCCTCCACCGACATCTCGCAAAGTTCCGCTACATTTTTCCCTCCGACCGTGACGGACAAGGCTTCTTTTTTTAGCCTCTTGCCCGAACAGACGGGACAGTCGGACGTGCGCATATACCTTTCGATATCTGCGCGCACCCCTTCGGACTGCGTCTGATCGTAACGGCGTTGCAGGTTGTTCGCAAAGCCTTCCCAATCCGTTTTATAACTACCAGAAAACCGGTAAGCGTTATATTCAAGATCGATCTTTTCTCCGCCGTTTCCCCACATAAGCATCTCGTATACGCCTTTGGGCAAATCTTTTACGGGTACATCGAGAGAAAAACCGTAAACTTTGGAAAGAGAAGAAAGATACATCTGCGTCATAGAAGAGGAATCCAGATTCCAGCCGCTTATCTTGATCGCGCCTTCCCTTAACGTCTTTGTCTTATCGGGGCAGATGAGATCGGGATCGATTGCTCTTTTGAATCCCAATCCCGAACATTCGGGACACGCACCGTACGGGGTATTAAAAGAAAACAGACGCGGTTCTATCTCTTCGATATTGATACCGCAATCGGGACAAGCGTAATTCGCCGAATACAGTTCTTCTTTCTGCCCGTCATCGATCACGACCAATCCGTTTGCAAGTTTCAATGCGTTTTCCAAGCTGTCGGCAAGGCGTTTTCTGATACCGTCTTTTACAATCAGACGGTCAATAACGACGCCGATATTATGTTTGATGTTCTTTTCCAGCCTGATCTCTTCCTGCAAATCGTAAACGATACCGTCGATTTTTACCCGCCCGTACCCGCTCTTGCGGTATGATTCAAGTTCCTTGACGTACTCCCCTTTTCTGCCTCTTACAACGGGGGCAACGACGAGGATCCTGCTCCCTTCGGGCATTGCCAAAACCTGATCGGCGATCTCGTCTACCGTCTGACGGCGAATTTCCCTGCCGCACTGCGGACAGTGCGGAACGCCCGTTCTAGCAAACAACAAGCGGAGATAATCGTAAATTTCCGTTACCGTACCGACTGTGGAACGGGGGTTGTGCGACGTCGTTTTCTGATCGATGGAAATTGCAGGAGAAAGCCCGTCGATAAATTCAACGTCAGGTTTGTCCATCTGTCCCAGAAACTGACGGGCATACGAAGACAGACTCTCCACATACCGCCTCTGCCCTTCCGCAAAAATCGTATCGAAAGCAAGCGTTGATTTTCCGCTGCCCGAAAGGCCTGTAAATACCACAAGTTTATCCCTCGGGATATGCAGGTCTACATTCTTTAAATTATTCTCTTTCGCCCCTTTGACGAAGATTTCATCTTTCATATTTGTTACCTTTTCAAAAGCCTTTTTTTCAGAAGATTGATCGTATCCCTGATTTCTATCGCCCTTTCAAAATCAAGTTGATTGGACGCAATTTTCATAAGCGCTTTGAGTTTTTCGATCTCGGCGGGGATCTCTTCCCTCGATATCCTGTCGGGCGGGATCTCTTTTTTCTTTTCCGTGATCGCAAGAGTGCTCTTTACTTCTTTGATGATCGTTTTCGGAGTAATGCCGTGCTTTTCATTGTACTCCGCCTGTACTTTGCGGCGGCGGTTGGTCTCGTCTATCGCACGCCGCATACTGCCCGTGACCGTATCGGCATACATGATGACCCTGCCTTCCGCGTTTCTCGCCGCACGGCCGATCGTCTGAATGAGGGACGTGTCGCTGCGAAGAAATCCTTCTTTATCCGCGTCGAGGATTGCAACAAGTTTTACTTCGGGCATATCCAGCCCTTCACGCAGAAGGTTGATTCCGCAAAGTACGTCAAACTCACCGCTTCGTAATCCGTTTACGATATCGATACGCTCCAAAGTATCGATATCACTGTGCATATAGCGAACCTTGACTCCGTTTTCTTTAAGAAAATCGGTAAGATTTTCCGCCATTCGCTTGGTAAGAGTAGTAACAAGTGTCCGTCCGCCCGACGCCGTAACTTTTCCGATCTCCGCGAGCAGGTCGTCTACCTGTCCTTTGATCGGGCGCACTTCCACGATCGGATCCAAAAGTCCCGTAGGACGGATGATCTGTTCCACTACCTGTCCCGCCTCTTTGAGTTCGTACTCGGCGGGCGTTGCGGAAACGCAGATAAGCTGCGGGATCCGCGCATCAAACTCTTCGAAAGTAAGAGGTCTGTTATCGTATGCCGAACGCATACGGAATCCGTAATTGACAAGGTTCGTTTTCCTCGAAAGATCGCCGCGGTACATTGCTCTGATCTGCGGCAAAGTCATATGGCTTTCGTCTATAAAAACAAGAAAATTTTCGGGGAAATAGTCGAGCAAAGTGAAAGACGGCTCTCCCGGTTTTCTGCCGTCAAAATAACGGCTGTAATTTTCCACTCCGCTGCAATACCCTACTTCCTTCATCATTTCAATGTCGTATTCCGTGCGCTGTTGCAGCCTTTGTGCTTCGAGAAGTTTGCCCTCATCCTGAAACGCCCTTACTTCCGTTTTCATATCCCGCTCGATCTCTTCGATCGCAGACATTAATTTCTGACTGCCCACTGCATAGTGGCTCGCAGGGAAGATGAGCGCGTGTTTTAAATTTGCCGTGATCTTGCCCGTTACAACTTCCTCTTCACACAGTCTGTCTATTTCGTCGCCGAAAAATTCCACGCGGATAGCAATTTCCGAAGCACCCGCAGGAAAAATTTCCACTACGTCGCCGTGCACACGAAAGGAAGAACGGGAAAAATCGATATCCTTTCTCGTATACTGCAATTCGATGAGTCGGCGCATCAGTTCTTCCCTGGACATCGCGTCCCCGGGCCGAAGCGAAACAGCTAATTTGAAGTACTCCTCGGGAGCTCCTAAACCGTAAATGCACGACACGCTCGCAACCACAAGTACGTCGCTCCGCTCACCTAACGATGCAGTTGCCGAGTTTCTGAGTTTATCGATCTCATCGTTCACGGACATATCCTTTTCGATATAGGTATCCGTACTCGGAATATAACTTTCCGGCTGATAATAATCGTAATAAGAGACAAAATACTCTACTCTGTTGTGCGGAAAAAACTCGCGGAATTCATTGCAAAGCTGCGCCGCGAGCGTTTTATTGTGTGCTATGACAAGCGTGGGTCGGTTCACGTTTTTAATGACATTTGCCATCGTAAAAGTTTTGCCACTGCCCGTAACACCTACGAGAACCTGCGTTCTGATACCGTCAAGCACCCCTTCCGTCAACTTCTCTATCGCCTGCGGCTGATCCCCCGTAGGCTGATAAGGAGATACTAATTCAAATTTTTCCGTTTTTTTCTCAATTCCGTTCATTGATTTTTATCTCCCTACCCTCCGATCGGGATTTTTATCCGCCCGATTATTTTACAAACATATGTTTACAATATTATACTTTCTTCCTGTTTGAATGTCAAGAAAATCAAAATACGCTTTTTATAAAAAAGCAATGCCCGAAGACATTGCCGTTCAGGTAAATATTTCTTTGAGAATAAGCCCCACAACAAAAGTCACGACCGCGCCCGCGACCGAAAGCCCTATCTTGAACGCTACGCTTCTTTTCATTTGAAGGCTTGTCCTTTTATAAGCTTCCCCGTTGGCGTGCAAGGTGATCACATACATTTTTTCGCCTTTCCGATCGGAAGCGATAAGATCGAAATAATCGTCCAGTTCCAAAGAACGCAGTATTGCTTCCACGCGCTCGGGAGTATATTTGCGTTTTTCAGGCAATATACTCATGATTTCCAAAGGACTTACAAGGCAACTGCCTTTGCCGTCGCACATTTCGTATACTGCTTTCATAACTTCGTTTTCCTGTTTGTTCAGCATATTTTTCCTCCCTGCTCTCTACAACAAAAACGGAAGGATCAGCCCCGCCGCCAAAGCTCCTAGAAACGCCCCCGCAAGAGCCCCGAAAAACAATGCAAAAAATCCGCCCCGTTTTTTTCGTTTGGCTTCTTCTTCCGCCGCCGTTTCTGCATACGTTCTTCCTTTCGGCAAAGAACTGAGGCAATAAGTTCCTTTATCCGAATACCGAACATCGATATAAGCGCGTTCACTTAGATATTTTATCGCGCTTTCCACCCCGGCTTCGTCAGCCCCGAGTTTACCCGGCAATGCCGACAGAAAATCGGATATATCCATCACTTTATACGAACCGTCCGAGCCTTCGTTTACTACTCCTAGCACAGCGGCTGTAAGCTTATCAAGCATAACACCCTCCCTGACAACTTTTCGGATTGCCGACACTTTTTTTGATTATAACATTAACTGTAAAAATTTGCAAATATTCGTACAATTTTTGATTGATTTTATGAAATATACTTTATTATTTGTCAAAAATATGCTAAAATATTCAAAGTACGATTTTTACGCGGAGGCGAAGACCGATGAATCTGCTGAACCGATTTGTCAACAGAACGTCTTTTGATAATTACAACGATTTCTATAATAATTTCAGACTGAATGTCCCGCAGGACTTTAATTTTGCATACGATGTCGTAGACGAGTATGCGCGTATTGCTCCCCATAAGAGGGCACTTGTCTGGTGCGACGATCTCGGAAACGAACGCTTTTTTGATTTTGAAGAAATCAAGCGTTTATCCGATAAAGCCGCAAACTATTTTCTTTCTATCGGAATTCGTAAAGGCGATACCGTGCTTGTAATTCTGCAACGCCGCTATGAGTATTGGACTACCCTTATGGGACTTTTCAAGATCGGTGCGATCGCGATACCCGCAACGCATATGCTGATGGAAAAAGACCTCGTTTATAGAATGGAAAAAGCGAGCGTAAAAGCTGTAATTTCCGTAAATGAAGACCAACTTTGCGAAAACATCTTAAAAGCGGCAAAAAAAGTACCGACCGTAAAACATCTTGCCGTTATCGGACAAAGAGAAGGATTTATCGACTTTAACGCCGAAGTGGAAAAACAAAGCGAAACACTTAACGCGCAATATCGCCTCGAAAAAAACGCAAACGATCTCATCTTTGTTTATTTTACTTCGGGAACAACGGGTATGCCCAAAATGGTCGCTCTAACCGAAGCATATACCCTCGGACATATCATTACGGCTGGTTACTGGCTGCATTGTCTTGACGAAGGCTTGCATTTTACGCTCGCAGAATCAGGCTGGGCGAAATGCAGTTGGGGAAAACTTTTCGGACAATGGCTCTGCGGTTCCGCGATCTTCGTTTATGACTTTCACGGTAAATTCGAACCCGCAGACCTTCTCAATTATATTACCAAATACAAAATCAGTACATTCTGCGCGCCCCCTACCGTTTATCGGTTCATGATCAAAACTGATCTTAGTAAATATGATCTTTCCAGCATAAAATACATGATGACCGCAGGTGAAGCACTCAACCCCGAAATCTATAAACAGATCTACATGAAAACCGGACACAAAATCTACGAAGGATTCGGTCAGACGGAAACCACGATCGCCTGCGCAACTTTCCCCGATTATGTAGAAATACGTCCGGGTTCTATGGGTAAACCTTCCCCGCTCTATGACATACAGTTATTGGATGATAACGATCAGCCGATCGAAACAGGAGCTGGAGAAATTTGTATCCGCCTGCGCAATCCTCAGCACGGATTGTTTGACGGATATTACAAAGACCCCGAACTTACAGCCACTGTAAAGCATGACGGATACTATCATTCGGGAGATCTTGCTTACCGCGATACAGACGGTTATTACTGGTTTGTCGGAAGAAAGGACGATATTATTAAAAGTTCGGGATACCGTATCGGGCCCTTTGAAGTAGAAAGCGCGTTAATGGAGCATCCTGCCGTATTAGAATGTGCAATTACGGGTGTTCCCGACCCCGAAGGCGTACGCGGGCAACTTGTAAAAGCGACCGTCGTACTTGCGAAAGATTACACCGCAAGCGATGAACTCAGAAAAGAATTGCAGAATTACGTAAAAAAGACGACTGCACCTTACAAGTATCCTCGCGTTCTTGAATTCGTGGACGAACTTCCCAAGACGATCAGCGGAAAGATCCGCCGCGTACAGATCCGCGAAGAAGATTCGCTCAAAGTGAAATAATTTATTATTTAAAATCTGATAGTTTTTTATAAAGGTAAGCGCACCGCAAAATCAT
>CASEHS010000056.1 GCA_949287815.1 uncultured Bacillota bacterium
CAGTTACAGTCCAGTAAGTCGCCTTCGCCACCGATGTTCCTCCTAATATCTACGCATTCCACCGCTACACTAGGAATTCCACTTACCCCTCCTGCACTCAAGTTCAACAGTTTTGGCAGTAGCGCCGGAGTTGAGCCCCGGAATTACGCTGCCAACTTGCTAAACCACCTACGCACCCTTTACGCCCAGTCATTCCGGATAACGCTTGCCACCTACGTATTACCGCGGCTGCTGGCACGTAGTTAGCCGTGGCTTGCTGTCGGGGTACCGTCATTGTGTTCGTCCCCCGTCACAGAACTTTACAATCCGAAGACCTTCATCATTCACGCGGCGTTGCTGGGTCAGAGTTGCCTCCATTGCCCAATATTCCCCACTGCTGCCTCCCGTAGGAGTCTGGACCGTTTCTCAGTTCCAATGTGGCCGATCACCCTCTCAGGTCGGCTACCTATCGTCGACTTGGTGAGCCGTTACCTCACCAACTATCTAATAGGACGCGAGCCCATCCATATCCGATAAATCTTTTACCACTGAAAGATGCCTTTCTGTGGTCTTATGCGGTATTAGCACAATTTTCACTGTGTTATTCCCCTGATATGGGCAGGTTGCTCACGCGTTACTCACCCGTCCGCCACTAACTAAAGGAGCAAGCCCCTTTAGTCCGTTCGACTTGCATGTGTTAAGCACGCCGCCAGCGTTCATCCTGAGCCAGAATCAAACTCTTAAGTTTAATTGCTTAAAGCCGTTCTTTCGAACGTCTGCTCTAACGTTTTTTTGCTGACTGTTCTTTGAGTACTTGTGTACTAAAAGTTTAATTGACAGAAACTTTTTCAAAAGAAAAATTCTATTGATTCATTTCCTTCTATTCAATTTTTAATCTTCGCTGAACCGAAACTCGTTCGGTGCTTTCGCGTGAAAGCCTATCCATAATACCACATCTGAAATCGTTTGTCAACTGTTTTTTCAAACTTTTTTGAATTTTTTTTCAAAAAGTTTTTTCAGTTTCTTTTGTTTCAGTGCTCAGGACCTCTTCCCTTGCGACAGCTTGCATATAATATCATATCTTATTCTATTTGTCAAACATTTTTTCAAACTTTTTTAAATTTTTTTTCGACTTTTTTTACTTTTTTTTGCAGCCGCCAAATGTTGTATTTATGAAGGTTTTTAAACACTATATCTTGTCTTTACGGGCATATCCTGTTTTTTTCTTGCAGACTGTCTTTTTATATGTTATAATGTTTTTGTAAGAAAATTTGTATTCACAAAGATACAGCGAGGTAAAAAGATGTATAAAATTCTTCGGATGATTTTTTCTATTATCGCCGCTATTTTAGTTGCGGCAAGCATTTTTATTGCCCTTTACGTTTCTATGCTCGCCTTCTGGTGCTGCATCGGCGGGGCTTTATTTTTCTTTGTTCTTACGATGTACTTTAAATTTTTACAGGAAGAGAGCGAAGAAAAAGCTCTAAAAGAAAAAAATCAAGCTCAAAATAAAAACGAAGACAAAGCCGATCCTTCCGAAAAAAATTGAGTTTTTTTGTTCAGTAATTTTCGATATTGTAAAAGGATAGCGAATTTTCGCTATCCTTTTCATTTTTACTTTGCAAAACACGAGCTTTGCGTGCAAAGTATAATATTTTACGCTTTTGAACAATTTACTTGTTCAAAAAATTTTTTACTCTATTATTCTCCATTTCATAGATTGAGCAATGACATAAGAATTATTTTTTAACTCGTTCATATCAATAAAAGTTTCATCTGTCCAAATAATCCGATGATTGACATCAAAAATAACAGCAGTGTCAAGAATATCTCTTTGATTATCTTTTATTTGCCATTCTAAAATATTTTCAAATACAATTTCTACAACAATATCGTTAATACTTGTGACTAATATTCTAAGTATTAACTTTGTTCGCTCGGAATCAAAATAATATGCATCCTCTTTTATTGTTATGCCGTCATTAACGTAGTGAACATCAATAATATATCCATCGTGCAACGAATTAGTTTTATCAAGAAAATTTTTTATATCTTTTTCCGACACTATTGAATAAAACATAACGTTCACTCCTTAATTAAAATATAATTTTACAGATTTAAACACAGATCAATTTCTTTTACTCAAATAAAAACACCCTTGTTTCTTCGTTGATTTTTGCAAGATATCTGATTATACTCCCTATGGGAAGAATATGAAACACCTTTCCTGTTTTTTATTCTGATTCGCTAATTTTATCCGCGAAGGTTTCACGGCTTTTTTCTTATTATATAATAATGTATATATAATAATATATAAGACTACCCTTTCAGGCATCTTGAAAAGCCGAAGAAAAATTATCTGCCTTCCGTTTTATCGACAAGTTCCACGATCTCGCTGATACGATCGAGGTCGTCGGTATTGTAATAATCGATATAAATTCTTCCCTTTTTGTCGTTACCGATCAAAGAAACTTTCGTCTTGAAGGTATGCCGCATCCGTTCGATCAAATCTTTCAATTCGATAGAAACCTGCATTTTCTTTTTATCTTTTTTCTCTGCAAGTTCTTCGGGCGAAGCAAAATAATCGCGCACGCTTCTCTCGATATCACGAACAGACAAACCGTCTTTTACCGCATCCGTAGCCAGTTTGTACTGTGCATCTTCGGGAAGGGTAACGAGAGCCCTTGCGTGTCCTGCGCTGAGTTTTCCCGAGGAAACCATAGAAATAACGTCGGGAGCCAGCGAGAGCAGACGCAAAGTATTGGTGACCGCAGGACGGGATTTGCCGATCCTTTCGGCAAGCTCTTCCTGCGTGAGGCGGTATTCGTCCATCAGCTGTTTCATCGCGTTTGCCGCTTCGATAGGGTTCAGATCCTCACGCTGTAAGTTTTCGATCAAGGAAATTTCTTTGATCTCCCTGTCGGTATACGAACGGATCACGATAGGGATCTGCCTTTTTCCCGCCATTTTTGCGGCACGGTAACGACGTTCGCCGGCAATGATCATATATTTGCCGTTTTCCATGTTATTTACGACGATCGGCATGATCAGGCCGTGTTTTTTGATGGAATCGGAAAGTTCCGCCAACGCTTCTTCGTCAAAATGTTTTCTCGGCTGATTGGGATTGGGGCGAACGAGATCTATATCCACCTCTATCAGTCCCTTGATATCTTCCGGAAGTTCGGTCTCGGGCGCAGAATACGTCTTTGCCGCGTTTTCATACGCCTCTTCCGTATCCGAAAATAAAGCGGAAAGTCCCCTTCCTAATCCTCTGTTCGTCTTCATAATTACCTCACTCGTATATACTTGAACTTATATCCGCGGATATTTATCCGCATAACTTGCCGAAACGGCTTTGACATTATTTGCTTTTTTTCAGATTTCTGTCGAGATATTCCTGCGTAAGAGCCTTGTAAGCCCTGGCACCCGCACATTTGGGATCGTGCAGCATGATCGGCTTACCGTAGGAAGATGCTTCCACAAGCCGCACGTTGCGCGGCACGACGATTTCAAAGACACTCTTCGTAAAGAATTTACGGATCTCGTCCGCGATCTGTTTTGCGATCAGCGAACGGCTGTCAAACATGGTAAGCACAACGCCGTCTACTTCGAGAGCGGAGTTGAGGTGCTGTTTTACCAGCGTTATCGAATTCATCAGCTGGCTCAGTCCTTCCAACGCGTAATATTCGCTCTGGATCGGAATAATGACCGAATCGGCAGCAGCGAGAGAGTTGATCGTTAAAAGTCCGAGCGAAGGCGGACAGTCGATAAATATGTAGTCATACCGATCTTTCACTTCTTCCAGAGCGGTTTTCAAAATCTTTTCACGGCGTTGCTTGTAAACCAATTCAACTTCCGCACCTGCAAGATCGATGTTCGAAGGCAAAAGATCGAGCGTGTCCACTTCCGTTTTTAAAATATTATCGGAAACAGGCTCGTCGTCGATCAGAACGTTGTAAACCGACTTTTTCAGCGAGCTTTTGGAAAAGCCCATACCGGTCGTTGCATTTCCCTGCGGATCGATATCGATAAGCAGTACTTTCTTGCCTTCCGCCGCAATATACGCAGCCATATTCACACAGGTCGTAGTCTTGCCGACACCGCCTTTCTGGTTTGAAAACGATACTATTTTTCCCATTCTCTTCCACCGTAATTTTCAAATTTTTTCCGTTGCGCCCTTTTTAACGAAAAGGGCGCAACGTCTTTTTGCTTTCTGTTTGTTTCACGCTTTAAGTCTTATTAAGAAATACTCAGTGTTTCCGCTCCGTATCGTCAGGAGTGTCCTTTTCAGGCCCGTCTTTCTTTTCAGCCTCTTTCTTCGGATCGCTCTCAGACTTCACTTCCGATTCCTTATAGATAAAACGCTTGAAAGGATTTTCCTCTGATTCTTTTTCCTTGGAATCCATATACGCGCAGATCTCTTCCACACTCTTGCCTTCTATGAGCATATCCACTTCGTCCGTGTAGATAGTCTCTCTTTCGACCAAGAGCCTTGCCATATTATCGAGTACTTTTCTGTTTTCGGTAAGAAGTTTCACTGCACGCTCGTGCGCAGACTCAATGATCTTATGCACTTCTTCGTCGATAATACCCGCAGTTTCTTCACTGTAACTGTTGTGGGCTTCCATATCCCTGCCGAGGAAGATCGGGCTGTCAGAACGGTAGGTAACAAGGCCGACACGTTCGCTCATACCCCACTCGGTAACCATCTTTCTCGCGATTTCCGTCACACGCTGCAAATCGTTGGAAGCACCCGTCGAAACGTCCTTGATCACCAATTCTTCCGCAACTCGGCCGCCCAGCATTTCGCAGACAAGATCTGTCAGCTTTGCTTTGGTCATATGGTTGTCGTCATTGTCGGGACGTGTCATCGTATATCCCGCAGCCATTCCGCGGGCAATGATCGAAACTTCCTGTACAGGATCGCAATGCTTGCAAAGTTTCGCAATGATCGCGTGTCCGCTTTCGTGATATGCCGTGATCCGCTTATCCGATTCGGTAACAAGACGGCTCTTTTTCTGAGGTCCGAGCAATACTTTATTGATACCCTCGAACAATTCCTTGTTCCCGATCATTTTTTTGTTTGCACGAGCAGCAAGGATCGCCGCTTCGTTCAACAGGTTTTCAAGATCCGCTCCCGAAAATCCGCTCGTCATTCTGGAAAGAATTTTGAAGTTTACATCGGGTGCAAGAGGTTTATTCCTTGCGTGAACTTTAAGAATAGATTCTCTTCCGCGCACGTCGGGAAGATTAACGTGTATCTGTCTGTCAAAACGGCCGGGTCTCAAAAGTGCAGGATCGAGAATATCCGCACGGTTGGTCGCCGCCATTACGATAATTCCTTCATTGGTTTCAAAGCCGTCCATCTGAACGAGCAACTGGTTCAACGTCTGTTCACGCTCGTCGTGGCCACCGCCGAGTCCCGTGCCTCTCTGACGTCCTACCGCATCGATTTCGTCTATGAACACGATACAAGGCTGACTCTTTTTCGCAGCATCGAACAAGTCTCTTACACGCGATGCACCGACACCTACGAACATTTCCACGAAGTCAGAACCTGAAATCGAGAAAAACGGCACGTTTGCTTCGCCTGCAACCGCTTTTGCGAACAATGTTTTACCTGTTCCCGGAGGCCCTACAAGCAGAATACCCTTCGGAATACGTGCGCCGAGATCGGAGAATTTACGGGGAGATTTCAAAAACTCCACCACTTCCGCAAGTTCTGCCTTTTCTTCTTCCGCTCCCGCAACATCCGAGAAACGTACTTTTATGTTGGAATTGACGCGGGCTTTCGTCTTTGCAAAGCTCATCGCCTTACTTCCACCGCCCTGTGTCTGTCTGATCAATAACCAGAACACCACACAGACAAGAATTACCCCCACGATCGGGAATAAATACGACCAATAACTGCCCGCATTCGGATCCGTGTAGGAAACTTTGATATTCGCCGCATCTACCGCAGACCAGAACTTTTCATAAACGGTATTTCCCGCATCACCGCGAGGTCCGTTCGCCGTAAAAACTAAACGCCCATCGCTATACGCCTTATAAACATAATCGTCAACGACAAGCTCGTCAACTTTGCCTTCCTGAACTTTTTGCGTTGCTTCCGTGATACTGATCTCCGGAGCAGAATTCAGTATGCTCGAAACGACAATAAACAGGATCAATGCGATCACGATCCCGAGAATCGTCCATAGTACAATTTTTGATGATTTTGTCATTCAGTCCTTCTCCTTATTTGCCGAAAGAAAATTTCTTTCGTTTGCTTTTCTTAAATCTATTTGCAACGCGGTCACCCGCAGCATTGCCTATATCAATACTCAAAGATTCAATTTTTATATCTTCGAGTTTAAATTATTTAACTTATCTTTCTCCGCTCACCTTAATCTTGATTTTAACATTTCAGATGAGTATAGCTTTTTTGTTCCTTTGCCTTGAAAATTCCAGCCTGTATTTAACCTTCAAATCTTTTGCCTAAAAAAGTATTTCTTTCCGTGACCTATACTTAAATCAAATTAGAAAATTAAAATTTTCCGCAGCTCTTTTTCCACACCTCTATGTTTTATCTTCTATTTATTATTATAATGTTAAGAAAAATGTAGATAAATACAGATGAATTGCTCAACTTTAATATTTTATTTATCTTAAAACTCCAATATTCAAAACTTACACCATGTAAACACCTTTCTCGCGATCAAATTCTTACTCACGCTTCAAGCCTTATTCATGGCTCAAGTCTTATATATGATTCAGCCTTTGCTCACGATTTAGGTTTGCGCGCAATCCAAACATTTCTTACAATTCATGCTCCATCTGCCGCTTCATTACATAGCGCACAAATTTGTTAATTAAGACAGTCCTTACCATCCATAATAATCCAATCCACTTTTTTAGCTATAAAAGTCTATCCTAATTATAATAAATGATGCGCCCGAAGCGATCAATGGAAAAAACTAACCAACTTTTAATATAATATGCCTGTGCAATTTTAAGATAAATTTTTGCTAACTCTATTATTTTATCCTTTGACGCTTAAAATAAACCGCTTAAAATAATTTTAAGAATAATTTATTACAATAAAATTCGACAGCAATCTATTCCCTTATTATCTAGAACACTAAATTTATTTGAACATGCCTGGCTTTTGTTAAACTACCACTTAAAACATCTTTAGCAAATAAACACATTGATTGATTAATTAGAAAATCAATTAATGATAATAATTACTAATTAGTAAAATCTGCCATTTAAATACACAACCATCATGATGTGGAATACTTCAAAAACCAACACGTATTCACTCATTACAAGATAGATATTCGTCACTTATTCAGAACAGCAAAAGCACAACAGAAAACAAATAGAAGATACTATAATAAACGCAATAAATGCTGCTGGCGGCATTATATGTGATGGAGCAAAATCTTCATGCGCTTTAAAAATAGCAACAGCTGTTGAATGTGGAATAACCGCTAGCGATATGGCTTTAAATAATGATGTTTTTCAAAATGGAGAAGGACTAGTTAAAAACAATATTGAGAAAACTGTTTCTGCCGTTTGTAAAATGGCAAGAGTTGGTATGAGAGAAACAGATAATGAAATATTAAAAATAATGCTAGAAGATTAACTTTTTTAAAAATTAAAGTTATTAAAAGATAACTTTAATTTTTATTAAGAATTATATTAATATACAACATTTTGACTTATTAAGATCTTCTACTGTAGTAGTTTCTTCTATTGCATTTGATAATTTATTGCTAATATTTTTTTGAGTAGTATTTTCTTCTTTTGCTTTGCTTGATAATTTATCAGGAGTGCCTTCAGTGGGACTTTCTTCAATAGTAGCCCATTTTTTACGCTCCAATTCGTCCATTCTTTTCATTCTCTTAAGAAACTCAGTAAGACCCTTTTTAAATTTTACATATTCTTCAATATTATTGATTTCATTAGGAAAATTTAGTTTAATTGCCTCTCTGACATAAAGGTCATTACCATATCCTTTTACTAATTTAAATAATTCATACGTTTCTCTTATTCTTTCTTTTTCAGTAAGATGATTTTTAAAAAC
>CASEHS010000057.1 GCA_949287815.1 uncultured Bacillota bacterium
ATACTTGCGTTCCACCCTGAAAAACCTACGGAGAAAAGGGAAAACCCGTAAACGCATGGGCAACGGCGGAAGGTTCACAACGGGGAAAAGCATACGCAAACGGAATAAAAGCGTATATAACCGCAAAGAGTTCGGACACTGGGAAGCGGACACGGTGGTATCGGGGCAAGGAAAAAGCAAAGCGTGTTTTGCAACGCTAGCGGAGAGAAAGACAAGATATTATATCGCAGTTAAGATTCCGGACAGAAAGGGAGAGACGATGGCCAAAGCGATTATAGACGCGCTTTCCAAGTTTCCCGAAGGAGCGGTAAAGACGATCACCTGCGACAGAGGCAGCGAATTTGCCTGTTGGAGAGAGATAGAAAAATCGCTGAGTTGTGATATGTACTTCGCAGATCCGTATTGCGCATGGCAGAAAGGAACGAACGAAAACTTAAACGGACTACTTAGGGAATTTTATCCAAAGGGAAGAAACCTTTCCCGAGTGAGCCCTTGTTTGATCTGAATCTCTCTAACTGTTGCACTTAGTTTGACAATTCATCTTTTTCAATCAACGCTATAAAAATAACGCCCGTCGTTTTTAAGCGACGGGCGTAAAATTCATTTTTTCGATATTGAAGAAATGCTCTCAATAAAGCAGTTTTGCGCTTTCGGGCAAGGTAAGTACTGTATTATTATCGCCGCGAACGGTAAAGAATTCTTCATGATAAGTGCGATGCGGGATCATATATACTCGTTTATTTCGCCATTCGCCCGTCACCATGTCCGTAAACATTTTTTTGGAAACGATTTCCGAATAAACCCCCGCATTGAGTTCTACAATCGCATTTTCGTATCCTTCGAAAAAACATCTTCTCAACGCTATTTTTATGCGGAATGCGATATACGAATCGGATAAAACCACACCCGTTCCCCTGCAATGCGGGCAAGTTTTGCCGAGCATGGTCATATTATCGACTTTGACTTTCCGCCTCGTGAAGGATACGAGCCCCAGCCCGCTCATGCCCGAAACATTACATTTTGCGCGATCCTGTTTCAGGCAATTTGTAAGCTCCTCCAAAACTGCCGCGCGATGCTCTTCCTTGTCCATATCGATAAAATCGACCACCACGATCCCGCCGAGATTGCGAAGCCGTGCCTGACGCGCTACTTCCCTTGCCGCAAGCAAGTTGGTAGCGAAAACCGTTTCTTCCAGAGCCGTATCGCCTGTAAATCTGCCTGTATTGACATCGATAACGGTAAGTGCTTCGGTGCGCTCGATGATCAGATACGCGCCGCTTTCCAGTTCAACGCGCGGACTGGTAAATTCGTAGATCTGTTTTTCCAGCCCGAAATGATCAAACATTTCCGTTTTGCCGTTATACAGTTCCAGTTTCTTTTTTTTGCCCGTTTTCCGAAACAGATTTTCTACTTTTTTAAATACCGTTTCCGATCCGATATAAATTTTATCTACCGTATCTATATCGATATCCCGAAGAAGGCGGAAATGCACATCCGCTTCCCTGTAAATCAAATCCCCCACGCCCGCTTCTTTATACGCTTCGAGCGTAGACAAATAAAGGCTGCGAAGGTAAGTTATTTCCGTTTTCAATACACGCATCTGGGTTCCGCGGGCATTTGTACGCATGATCAGCCCGTCACCTGAAAAACGCAGTTTTTCCGCTGTTGCAAGAAGTTTTTCCCGCTCCTCTTCCTCCGTGATTTTTCTCGAAACGCCGAGAAAAGGCGTACCGGGAAGATAGATCAGGTTCTTCCCCACAAAAGAAAGATTCATGGAAAGGCGTGCGCCTTTTGTGCCGATCGGAGATTTCAGCACCTGCACCATTACTTCGTCCCCGACTTTTACGTTAAGTTTTTCAGATAACGGCACTTCCACCCCTGCCGGGATATCCCCTGCATAGAGATACCCGTTTTTCGGCTGACCGAACGCAACAAACGCCGCCTGCATACCGTTGACAACATTCACAATTCTGCCCTTGTAAATATTGCCTGAAATATCGCTGGCGCCGTCTGAATCGAGATGAAATTCGACAAGCTTATCCCCTTCGGTAACGGCCGCAAAGCAGTCTTTGCCGAAGTAGTCGAAATACATATTCTTATGCATATATCAAAAACCTTACGCTGAAACGAGCCCCAAAGCCGTTTCAGTCAAAATTATTACCGCTGTTAATAATCTTAATTTATATTTTACCATAAACAAGCAATATTTGCAAGTCTATACAAAAAAATTTGCTTACATTTTCCCCGCTTTTTGCATTGCAACGCCGATCGGTTCATATAAATTTGCGGTTTCGAGCAACCTTAAAAACTCTTCCTGCGAAAATTCGCCGCAGAATTCGCCGCTTTCATCGTACAGGGAAATTTCAAGATATTTTCCCCGCTGCATAAACGCCAGCACCCGCCTTACGGGACAGTCCGTTCCTACTGCAATGCGGCGGATCTCCATACCCCTTTTCATTTCACGCGGTCGCTGATACCGAATGCGGGAATAACGGCATTCCCTTCCCCCTGCCGCGCCGAATGCAATAAAGAGTGCAAAAAAGAGCATGGTAAAATTAGGCTTACGAAAACAGCCGTAAATAAAAAGTGCAAGTATCAAAGCAGCAAAGACAAACCCTGCACCGCGCGCAATTTTTGCCGCCGCCTTTTCGCCTTTAAACTTTGCCACTGTGCAATATAAAATCCTTCCCCCGTCGAGCGGATACGCAGGTAAAAGATTTATAACTGCGATGGACGCGCTCGAATAGACCGCGACGTCTGTATACGGATAAGTATCGGGGAAAAACCACCAAAGCGCGACAAAAAGCACCGCGCATGCCGCATTGATCAGCGGTCCTGCAAGCGCGATGAAAATTTCGTCTTTGAGCCCTACGCCTTCAAGATCCCCCGAAATCAACGCACCGTACGGCATAAGGACAATGCGGTCGAGCCCGTACCCTACCCGCGCCGCGGCAAGTGCGTGTCCGTATTCGTGTATCAAAGCAACGACCGTTGCACTCAGAAACAGAAATAATTTGCCCGTAAACGCAAACCAGACTCCGAACAATAAAAAGAGCGGATGAACGGTTATGCGCATCCGCCCTTTCTTTTTCAGAAAAGGATTATCAGACATTCCACACGATATCGTTTTCTTCATTCACGGAATAGGATGTGATCAGTGTTCCGTCGTCATACATACTTACGCTGACTTCGATCTCGCCTTTGCTGTATCCTACAGGGATTGTGGAATATACCTTATCGCCCATTTCAAGATACGCCGCCGAAAGACCCGTGATCACTGTGGAAAAAGACGTGGTATGCGAAATGCCGATCGTATATACGCCGTCCTGTTCGGTAACGCTTTCTACCGTTCCCGTATAGGGAGCATACACACTGCATTCGCCTTTGAACGTCATAACGCCCGTTTCAGAAACCGCACATTCGATATCCGTATCCTGCACGCAAGCGCCGAGGATAAGTTCCGAATAAGTACGATCGTCCGTTTTCACCGTCTGTTCCGAACCCGAAACGAGGCCCGCAAAGAAAGTATTGATCGCGCTTGTCGGCATGAATATATTCGTGATCAGAATCAGCGCACAGAGCGCAATGACTGCGGCAAATTCCGCGATCAGGATCTTTCCTTCCAGAAACTTCGGTTTTTTCCGAGGCTCAACAAATTCTTCCGCCGAATAGTCGGTAACGTCTTCACTGAAAGCGACGCGGGATGAATCTTCTTCCGCCTTGACATCCGCTGCCATCTCTTCCTCCCCCGACAGATTTTCGCGGGAAACGTTGTCGTAAGCATTCATTTTTTCATTGACTGCGTCTACGACACGTTCTTTGAGTTCTTCATTCTTTTTCTTTTTGCTCTTTTTTTTGACTACATTGAGCGTGTTTACGGGAATTTCAAGCATTTCCGCGTAATCGATGGTTTCGCCCATAATATCGTTCCTCCGTACCGATGAGATATACTTTAATTTATGCGCCCTTTTTCCAAAACAGAACGATTTTTTTGCACTCTTAAAAAATTGTTTGCACCTTTTCGACAAATCTAGTATAATTTATATATATTCCTGAAAAATTCGACCTTAAAAGGTGGTAAGCTATGTATATATCAGAAATTTTCAAACATAAAAAAGCGGTATATTCCTTTGAAATTTTTCCGCCTAAACCGACAGCGGATCTTACGGGCATAACCGACGCGATCGAGCGCCTTTCCCGTCTTTCGCCCGATTATATTTCTGTAACTTGCAGCGCGGGAGGATCGGGCAATTCCCGTACCGCGGAAATTTCAAAACTCGTAAAAAACCACGGTATAGAACCGCTCGCGCATGTAACGTGCGTCAACTCCGAAAAAAAGGATGTTGCCCGTACTTTACAGGAACTTTCCCTTTCGGGCATCGAAAACGTACTTGCCCTTCGCGGAGACAGAGTGGAAGGTATGCAATCGCCTGACTTTTCCTACGCAAACGAGCTTGTGGAATTTATCAAAACAAGCGGATATACTTTCGATATTGCCGCGGCTTGTTATCCCGAAGGACATCCCGAAAGCGCAGACCTTGTCAGCGATATCCGAAATTTAAAGAGGAAGGTCGACGCAGGCGTTACGCACCTCAATACACAGTTGTTTTTTGACAATGAAGACTTTTTCCGATTCATGGACATGATACGCCTTGCAGGGATCGATATCCCCGTACAGGCAGGCATTATGCCGCTCGTAAAGAAAAATCACGTGGACAGGATCATCAGCCTTTCGGGCGCGAAGATACCTGCCAAAATTTCCAGAATGATCTCCCGCTTTTACGATAAACCCGAATCGCTTATGGAAGCGGGCATTGCCTATGCGACCGATCAGATCGTCGATCTTATCTCGGCAGGCGCGGCAGGAATACACCTCTATGTAATGAACAATGCGTCCGTTGCGGAACGCATTACCGAAAACATATCCGGAATTTTCAAAGACGTAAACGGAAATTAAAATGGAAATAGACAAAAAAGAACTTCTTCGCTATCTCGGCTGGAAAGGTCAGGAGACGGACGAACAACTCTATAAAAAAATCGAGGATGCGGCAAAGCGTTGTCTGGATTTTGCAACTCCACGTTCGGTCGTGAAAAAATTTACGCTGAATGAAGATTTTTCCTTAGGCGAAACAGGTTTCATTCTGCAAGGCAAAGATATCCGCGCTCACCTTCAAGGCTGCTTTGAAGTTTATCTTATGGCGTTCACGCTCGGCTCTGCCGTTGAACGGGAAACCGCAAGGCTTTCGGTAACTTCTATGACCGAGGCTCTGCTTTTCGATACTGCGGCATCCTGCGCGATAGAAAGTTATTGCGACGATATTTGTATAGACTTGGAAAATTCCTGCAAGAAGTCCTTAACGCCGCGTTTTTCCTGCGGATACGGAGATTTCCCGCTGGAATCGCAAAAAGACATCTGCCGCATACTGGAAACACAAAAGCGGATCGGACTCATTGCGGACGAAAATTTTCTGCTCAATCCGAGAAAATCGGTCACAGCTCTCGCAGGGATCACCGCCTCTCCCGCTAAAAAGGGACAAAGCTGCTACGGAAAATGCGCAAGCTGCAATAAAAACGACTGCCAATTCCGAAAACAATGATTCCCCTGCGTCAGACAGATGATCAGAACAATTGATTAACGTATATTTATTTAAGGCTCATACACTCAAAAAACTTTTCGGCTATTTGCCGAAAAAACGGAGAAACATATGCTAAGATTTTCCGAATTTCTTAAAGACAGAATCGTCGTTTTTGACGGCGCGTTCGGCACAATGCTGCAAAAAAAGATAAAAAACCCGGGAACCGTTCCCGAGCTTCTCAATCTCGAACGCCCTGAAATCATTTCCGAAATCCACAGGGAATACGTCCTCGCGGGCGCGGACGTGATCACTGCAAACACATTCGGAGCGAATGAACTCAAAGCGGGCGGCCGTGAAATTTCAGAAAAAATCATCCGCGCCGCCGTAAAGCTCGCAAAAGCCGCGGCAAAAGGCAGATACGTTGCGCTCGACATAGGGCCCACGGGCAGGCTGTTAGAGCCGATGGGCAGCCTTTCTTTTGAAGAGGCTTACGATATTTTTGCCCGTCAGATAAAAGCAGGCAAAGACGCCGATCTCATACTCATCGAAACGATGACGGACCTTGCGGAACTCAAAGCCGCACTCCTTGCCGCGCGCGAAAACAGCGATCTTCCCGTGATCTGTTCGATGACCTTTGAAAACAACTGCCGTACCTTTACGGGTTGCGACGCCGAAGCTTACGCACTTACCGCCTCTCCTCTTGCCGACGCGGTGGGCGTGAACTGTTCGCTCGGCCCCGATCAGCTTCTGCCCGTGGTAAGAAAAATTCTTTCCGCTACGGACAAGCCCGTCATTGTGCAGGCAAACGCGGGACTTCCCGACGAAAACGGAAACTACGGCGTTTCGGCAGAGCAGTTTGCACAAACATACAAGATATTCATAAAGGAAGGCGTACGCATTATCGGCGGATGCTGCGGCACGACCCCCGAATATATAAAACTTCTTAAAACCCTCGCCGAAAACGAAAAACCCCGGCCCACTTCTTTTCAACCGAGATCGGCTGTTTGTTCTGCGAATAAGGTCGTACACATCGACGGCGTGCGCGTGATCGGAGAGCGAATCAACCCGACAGGCAAAAAAGCGATGAAAGCGGCGCTCTATGAAGGAAATTACGATTACGTTGCAACGCAGGCGATAGAGCAGACGGACGCGGGAGCGGATATTCTCGACGTCAACGCAGGGCTTCCCGAACTGAACGAAGCGGAAGTTCTCGAAAAAATCGTAAAAAAAGTGCAAGCGGTGAGCGATCTTCCCCTGCAAATCGACAGCGGAAAGCCCGAAGCCATAGAACGCGCCCTGCGGACCACTTTCGGAAAAGCGATCGTAAACTCCGTGAACGGTGAGGATAAAATTCTCGATTCCATTCTCCCTATCGTTAAAAAATACGGCGCGGCAGTCGTAGGGCTAACCATAGACGAAAACGGCATTCCGAAAACTGCGCAAAAGAGAGTGGAAATCGCGGAAAAAATCATACGCCGCGCGAAAGAGTACGGTATCCCCGAAGAAGATATTTTTATCGACTGCCTTACCCTCACGGTGAGCGCGGAACAGGCTCAGACAAAAGAAACGCTCGAAGCGATCAGAGAAATTAAGAAAAAATACCGCGTAAAAACTGTCTTGGGCGTGAGCAATATCTCTTTCGGGCTTCCAAGCCGCCCCATCATCAATACGGCGTTTTTGATCTCTGCGATCGCCGCGGGGCTTGATCTTCCCATTCTCAATCCCAATCTTCCCGAAAATATGCAGGCGATCGCGGCGATGAAAGTGCTGACGGGAGAAGACAAAAACTGTGCCGCCTATACTTCCGAGTTTTCGGGAGTTACCGTACAGACGAGCATCAGCAAAACCGCTTTAAAAAAGGAAGAAAGCACGAACGAAGATATTTTCTACTGTATCCGCAAGGGACTTCCCGCCGCGGCAGACCGAGCAAGAGAACTTCTTGAAAAGGTATCCCCTCTCGATCTTATAGACCAATACCTTATCCCTGCGCTCAATGCCGTAGGCGATGATTATGAAAAAGGAATCCTTTTCCTGCCCCAACTCATTTCAGCGGCGGAAAGTGCAAAACTTTGTTTTGCGGAAGTCAAAAAGCGCCTGACATCAGACGTTACGGCAGAAAAAGGCAAAATAGTACTTGCAACCGTAAAGGGAGATATCCACGACATCGGGAAAAACATAGTAAAAACGGTGCTCGAAAACTACGGATACACGGTGCTCGATCTCGGCAAAAACGTGCCGCCCGAAGAAATAGTAAATGCGTGCAAAAAACATAGCATCAGACTTTGCGGGCTTTCCGCACTGATGACGACAACCGTGCCTTCCATGGAAGAGACGATACGGCTTCTTCGCACGGAATGTCCCGATTGCAAAGTTATGGTCGGCGGCGCGGTACTGAACGCAGACTATGCAAAAAAAATCGGCGCGGACTGGTACTGCAAAGACGCAAATGCCGACGTTAAAATCGCGCAATATCTCTTTGAAGGCGCAAAAGAAGTGCCGACTCTATGATGTTAAACTTTTATCCAAACAAAGTTTCTCGCTTAAACAATATATTCATATTATAATTAAAGCAGGTGCGGCAAAATATACTTTTGGATAAGGGGGAAAATGATGAGCTATTCAAGGTAACCAAGCGGAAGCCCTTGCGTCTTTCGTTTGATTACACCCATATTATATTCTTTCCCCCAAAAAAAGTAAAGTAAAAAAATAAAAAATTTTTTAACCTTTCTGAAATTTATTTTTCTAACTATTTTTGTTAAAAAATAACATTTTTTCGACAAAATCTCTTGTTTTTCTACAAAAATGTAAATAATTAACACTAAATACTAATTTTTTATAAAATGCGACAAATCAAACAACCTGCCGCGATCGCAATAAAATTAGACAACACAGTAATGCCGACCGCCGCCGCGGGAGCCTTTTTGCCAAGCCCCGCAAAATAGACTGCCGACATATAAAATACCGTCTCTCCCGACGCATACACAACCCCCGCACAACGGGAAATATAGGAATCCGCGCCATACTTTGAGAAAATGTCGGCAAGAATAGCAGCTGAGCCGCTCCCCGAAAAAGGTTTGATGAGAACCAGCCTGCAAATTTCGGGCGGGATACCGATAAAGGAAAAAGCGGGAGATAAAAGTTCGGTAAGTTTGGCGGAAAGGCCGCTCGCCTCGAAAAGAGCCGCAAGCACGTTTACTGCGGCAATGTAAGGAAATAATGACAAAATAAGCGGAATAGCACCCTTGATACCCTCCGCAAAACTTTCATAGACTTTTACTTTTCTGATCGCCGCGACTATAAAGACAAGAAGAAAAACGACGGGAAAAAGATAAACCGCGAAAGTCATTTTCTCCTCCCGTAAATCATCCTTACAAGCAGCATACCCACTAGAAGAGAAACGAGGCAGGAAAGTAAAACGGGCAAAATGATATCGTATGAGGAAACCGAACCGAATTTTTCGCGCAAGGCAATGACTGTCGCGGGCAAGATCTGCAAGCCCGAACAGTTCACAACAAACAGCATTGCACGGGAATATTTTTCGTCTTTGCCGTCCAATAATTTCATTGCCGAAACACCCGCAGGCGTTGCCGCTCCGCCCATGCCTAAAAAATTTGCCGACAGGTTGACGGAAATTTTATCGAGCGCGCCTTCGTTTTTGGTTCGAAAGAGCCTGCTCGTCACGGGCTTCATGCCCCGAGCCAAGGCGCGCGTAAGCCCCGCGTCCTTTGCGACATTCAAAAGTCCCAGCCACACCGTATAAATGACCGCCAAGGTAAAACACAATGCAAGCGAACTTTCTGCACCCGACAAAAGGGCGGAAAGATATGCTTCGGGTTTTGTAACGAGCAAAACGACTGACGAAGCAATAAAAATGATCAGAAAAGCGATATTCATAGTCTTGTCCCCTTTCGATATTGTATTCGCAAGAGGACACAAACAGAACTTTTGACGCATGGCTTGCGGAAAAACGCGCCCTTTCGCGGCGTTTTTGTTTACAAGCGGGAAAAAATAGAGTATAATTATTCAGAAAACTATCTTTACCGCGCATTTTGCGGCAAATTCGCAAGACGGAGAAATTCTTATGAGCGAAAAGAAACCTTATTATATTACAACAGCCATCACTTATACGTCGGGAAAACCGCACATCGGGAATACCTATGAGATCATACTCACCGATGCGATCGCAAGATTCAAGAGGAATCAGGGCTTTGACGTTCGGTTTCAGACAGGAACGGACGAACACGGCCAGAAGATCGAGGAAAAGGCCGCGGCGGCAGGCGTTTCGCCCAAAGCGTTTGTGGACGGCGTTGCTGATCAGATCAAAAAGATCTGGGATCTGATGAATATTTCCTACGACAAGTTTATCCGCACGACGGACGCTGACCACGAAAAACAGGTTCAGAAGATTTTCAAAAAACTCTATGATCAGGGAGATATTTATAAAGGCACTTACGAGGGAATGTACTGCACCCCCTGCGAGGCGTTCTGGACGCCTTCTCAGCTCAAAGACGGGAAATGCCCCGACTGCGGCAGAGAAGTAAAGCCCGCCAAGGAAGAAGCGTACTTTTTCAGAATGAGCAAGTATGCGGACAAACTCATGCAGTACTACAACGATCACCCCGAATTCATCACTCCCGTTTCTCGTAAAAACGAAATGGTGAACAATTTCTTAAAACCCGGGTTGCAGGATCTGTGCGTTTCGCGTACCTCTTTCAAATGGGGTATCCCCGTAGATTTCGACAACAGGCACGTCGTTTATGTATGGTTGGACGCGCTCACGAACTACATCACGGGACTCGGATACGATACAGACGGAAATTCAGACAAACTGTTTGAAAAATACTGGCCCGCAGACGTACACGTGATCGGAAAAGACATTATCCGTTTCCATACCATTTACTGGCCTATTTTCCTTATGGCTCTCGGCGTTCCCCTGCCTAAGCGCGTATTCGGACATCCCTGGCTTTTGATGGACGGCAGCAAAATGAGCAAATCGCGCGGCAACGTGATCTATGCGGACGAACTCGTAAAGGTGTTCGGCGTGGACGCTGTGCGCTATTTCGTGCTCAACGATATGCCCTTCGACAATGACGGCAACATCACCTGGGAACTCATCAACGAGCGTATCAATTCCGACCTTGCAAACAATCTCGGAAATCTCGTATCCCGTACCGCTGCTATGAGCGAAAAATATTTCGGCGGAGCGATGAAAGACGCAAATGCCGCGCAGGATCCCGACGACGAACTGCGCGCAGAAGCGGTTTCACTCTACAAAAAAGTATGTGCGAAAATGGACGAGTTCCGCATTTCAGACGCGCTCGACGAAATTTTCACCTTCCTTCGCCGCTGCAATAAATATATCGACGAAACCGCGCCTTGGCTCCTTGCAAAGGACGATTCCAAAAAGGACAGGCTTTCCACCGTCCTTTACAATCTTTCCGAATGTATCATGATCGCGGCATCGCTCTTGCAGCCGTTCATGCCCGAAACAGCCGAAAAGATCGCACACAGAATGAACAGTCCCCTCCGCTCCTACGACAAACTCGAAACATTCGGGCTCATCGCGCAGGGTACGCTCGTCAATCCCGAAACGGAAAAACTGTTCGTAAGAAGGGATTATAAAGACGTGGAAGCACAGTACGAGGCAATGCACGAAGCGGAGAAAAAAGCCGAGGCAAAACCCGCGCCCGAAAAGAAAGCACACGAACCCGAATACCCCGCAGAGATCACCATTGACGACTTTGCGAAAGTCAGAATGCAGATCGCAAAAGTGATCGCCTGCGAAAAGGTGGAAAAATCGGACAAACTTCTCAAATCGACCGTAAAGATCGGAAACGAAACGCGGACAGTCGTGAGCGGCATAGCCAAATTCTATAAACCCGAAGAGATGGTGGGCAAGAAAGTAGTGATGATCACAAACTTAAAGCCTGCAAAACTTCGCGGCATCGTCAGCGAAGGCATGATCCTCTGCGCGGAAGACGAAAACGGAAACTTAAAACTTCTCGCTCCCGAAGGCGACATTGAGGACGGAAGCGGTATTTTCTGAGAGCAAAGTTATGTTCATCGATACACACGCACACCTCAATTACTCTGACCGTTACGGCGATGAAGCGGAGCTTATTTCCCGAATTTCTGATGCCGGGATCGGCAAAGTGATCAATGCGGGCTGGAATTACGATTCCTCCTTCTTCGCCGCAAAACAGGCGGAAAAATACCCTCTTTTATATTTTGCGGCGGGATTTCACCCCTCCAATATTTCCGATTACAAAGAAGGCGATTATGAAAAAATCGCAGCTCTTCTTTCCTCACCCAAAGGTGTTGCCGTTGGCGAGATCGGACTTGACTATCATTACGACAATACCGACGAAAAAGCGCAAAAACGCGCTTTTTTGGAGCAGATAGAACTTGCGTATACGCTGAAACTTCCCTTTGTCATTCACAGCAGGGACGCGGCGGCAGATACTCTGGAAATATTGCGGCAGAATAAAGAAAAACTTGTCTACGGGGCAGTCATGCACTGTTTTTCGGGAAGTCCCGAAACCGCGAAAGAATATCTTAAACTCGGGCTTTACATCTCATTTGCGGGGCCCGTGACCTTCAAAAACGCGCGGCGGCTGGACGAAGTGGCAAAGATCGTACCGCCCGACAGGATTTTGGCGGAAACGGATTCACCATATCTTGCGCCCGAACCCTTGCGCGGAACGCAGAACACCCCCGTAAACGTAATTAAAATCCACGAAAAACTTGCGGCTCTGCGAAACGAACAAACGGAAGCGCTTGCACTTCAAATTCAAAAAAATGCGTTCACCCTTTTCCCTAAACTGAACGCCTGAAAAAATTATGGAAAACACATACACATACGAACTGGACGGAAATTTATATATCAATCTTACCAACCGCTGCACGAACGATTGCACTTTCTGCGTCAGAAACGGAAAAGACAGTTATTTCGGGCATAAACTGCGGCTGACAAAAGAACCTTCGGCAAAAGACGTGATCGATCTTCTGCCCGAAGACATCTCAAAATATAAAGAATACGTATTCTGCGGATTCGGCGAACCGACCTGCAAACTCGATATAATGCTTCAAATCGCAAAAGAACTCAAACGCCGCGGCGCGACTACCCGTCTCAATACCAACGGACAGGGAGATCTTTATAACAAACGCGACATTTCGCCTGATCTTGCACAGTGTATCGACAAAATAAACGTGAGCCTGAACGATTGCAACGCGGAAGATTATGCCGCGCTCTGCCGCCCCGCTTACGGGAAAGAAGCATTCGAAGCGTTACAGACTTTTGCAAAGCGCTGCGCGGCAAGAAAAATCGACGTATGGTTTTCGGTCGTGGACTGCATCGGAACGGAAAAAATAGAAAAATGCAGGCAGATCGCAAAAGAATGCGGCGTTGCTCTGCGCGTGCGCGAATTTATTGAAAACAGCTGATACCGCCGCCGCAGGCTTTATAAAAAGCCTGCGGCGTTTTTCAAAAACTTAAACTTTCTTTAATTATAAACGGCTTCTCTACTTAAAACAGCGAAAACCGTTTGTAAAGCACAAAAAAAGAAAGCCTGCCCATTCGCAAACACGTTGACACGTTTTGACCTACGGGTGGCTTTCCCTCTTCATTTGTTCCGCCGGATGTTCCGTTTGCACGGTTTGTTCCGACACTATCATTATGTGCGCATACTCTGCGCTTATACAAAGACACGGGAGACAAATTATGGAAAATCTGAAAGTTATCCTTTCAAGGCACGGCTTTTCCTTTAAAAAACAATGGGGACAGAATTTCATTTCAGACGCAAACCTGTTAAAGAGCATCGTTGCGGAATCGGGCGCGGACAAAAACACGACCGTTCTCGAAATAGGATGCGGAGCAGGCACGCTCACGCGTGAGATCGCCGCGGCGGCAAAAGAGGTGATCGCCTTTGAGATCGACAAAAATTTGAAGCCCGTTCTTGCGGAAACTCTCGGGGAGTTTCCCAACGCAAGGGTGATTTTTTCCGATTTTATGAAAGTTGATCTTTCCGAACTTGAAAAGGAACTTCCCGAATATGCCGTGATCGCAAACCTGCCCTATTACATTACTTCTTCGCTCGTTATGAAGTTTGTGGAAGAAAGCAAAAAAGTGCGTTCGCTCGTGATCATGGTACAGGACGATGTGGCAAAGAGGTTCTGTGCAAAGGAAAACACGCCCGAATACGGCGCGATCACGGCGGCGATCGCCTTAAAAGCGGACGCAGAGATCGTAAAATATGTGCCGAGAAGAATGTTTTTCCCCGTTCCGAACGTGGACAGCGCGGTCGTAAAACTTACCTTCCGAAAAGACAGAATCCCCGTAAAAAATGAAGATATTTACCGTAGAACGATAAAGTGTGCGTTTGCCAGCAGGCGTAAGACGCTGGAAAACAACCTTGTAAACGGCTTTTCGCTCTCGCGCGAACAGGCAAAAGCAGTCTTGACCGCCTGCGGGATAGATGAGAAAGCGCGCGGAGAAACACTTTCGCCCGAATTATTCGCCCGCCTTTCGGACGTTTTAGCCGACACATTAAAATCCTGATTTTTATCTGAATCAACTAAAATATATGCCCTCTGCGTAAATCATTGCGCAGAGGGCTTTTTCTGTTTTCTTTTTTTATTCTTTCTCAAAAACTTCGTTTTTCAGATTTTTCGGAAAAGTCGCAGACATCGAACGCAACTTCACAATGATTTCTTTGAGTTTATCCACAGCAAAATCGACTTCTTCCGCACTGTTTTCCCTACCGAACGAAAAACGGATACTGCTTTTTGCCGTTTCCTTATCAAGCCCCATTGCAAGAAGCACATGGGAGGGTTCCAAAGACCCCGAAGTACACGCCGAACCGCTGGACACCGCGATCCCCGCAAGATCGAGATTATATAAAAGCGCTTCCCCTTCCACATACTCAAAGGAAAAATT
>CASEHS010000058.1 GCA_949287815.1 uncultured Bacillota bacterium
TTTTTAATCCAAATTAAGGCAAGGCGAAATGGCTTTGTCTTTTTTAATACAAAAAATCAAGGCAAGAGAAATCTTGTCTTTTTTTATGCCCAAAGCAGTGTTGAGGTTGTATAAGATAGCGTATTTTTGGGCGGAGCAACGCATGACGCGCTAAATGGCGAATAGAGCGATTTTTAAGATATTGTAAAATAAAAAAACGGCTCAGCAATCCAAGATGTTTGGGGATGTTGAGCGCGTTTCAATGGCAGACTTATCTGTTTTTCAGGTACTTTAAGGCTTCTGTTCCTGCGATCATTCCGTCGCATACAGCTTTTGCAATTTGTTGTAAACCGGACACACAATCTCCTGCGGCAAAAATACCGGGAATGTTCGTTGCTCGTTTTTCGTCTGTTACGATTTTATTTTGAGAAATTGCAAGACCTACTTTTTTTGAAAGTTCAAATGCCCCCGCTGATCCGCACGCAATAAAAACTCCGTCGACAGGGATAGAGGAGCCGTTTTCAAAAACAATATTTTTAATAATATCCTCGCCCTCAAAAGCTTTAATTTTTCTTTCATCTGCTTTGATTTCGTCGAATTCTGCCTTTAATCCGTTGGTGTAAATTGTCACGTCCTGGATTATATTTTTGAGAACGTGATATTCGCTCAGGGCATAACCCCCGTTTCCGATTACGGCAACACGTTTACCGCGGTAAAAGAAGCCGTCACAAATTGCACAATAGCTGACTCCCTTGCCTTCGAAACGGTCAATATTTTCGATAGGGGGTATGTTTCTGGATGTACCGCAGGCAATAATTACGACATCTGCCTGTTTGGTATCGGTAAGCGTTTTTACCAAGTAACCATGCTGAGCAAACTCAATGCCTACCACTTCATTCTCAAAGAATTTTACGCCAAGGTTTTCGGCTTGGGTAATTCCGTTTTGAATGAGTTGTTTTGCATTGATGCCGTTTTCAAAACCGTAATAATTTTGAATCAGATCAGCTTTTGTAAGGGCTCCGCCGTCTTTGGCGACAACAGATACGGAAGCACCTCCGCGAACGGCGTAAAGGGCAGCAGAAATGCCTGCAGGGCCTTTTCCGATTATAATTACATCTTTCATTTGGGATTCCTTTTTGAATTTAATACAAACTAATTATATGCAGTTTTAAAAGATTTAAGTTTAAAAGTACAAAACGGGGATTATATTCCCCGTTTCAGTACGCGATAACCTTTTTTGGGCTTAGGTTCAGAGCGTTTTCCTTTATAGACAAAAGAAAGTGCGATGATCACGATTGCGGCAATAACGACGCAAATAACAATGTAAGCCCAAATAGGGATAGGCTGTCCTTTGATCTCTTCCCACATCTCGTTGATCGCAGCATTCGCTTTATCATCAAAGTATTGCATGACAGCACTTCTGTAAAGGACATCTCCGGACGGGTATTGGGCTGCTACCTGCCTGTCAAGGCTTTCCTCGCTGACCCAGATCGAATAATCATCATAATCACCCGTATCCTTGAAGAAATAGTTCAGGTCGTGTTTTACAAGGGGATTACCGTTTTCATCGAGGTCTCCTTCTTCTCCTTCGGAATACCAATCGAGCATCTCTTCGTATACGGCATCACCTGCGACAGCGCTTGTATATCCGATATAATTCATGTTTGCAACGGCATTTTCAGGCCTGGAAAGGAAGTTGATAAACTTTTCGGCAAGATCTGTGTTTGCGCCTTTAGGCATGACCCAGCCGTCAAACCAAATGTTTGAGCATTCTTCGGGAATGATATAATTGAGATAAACTCCGCTGTCTTCCGCCTCGTCCATGGAGTAAACGGCATCGCCGCTCCAAGCGAAATTGATGGATATTTTACCCGTGATCATATCCTGTTTACCGCTGTCTACTTCAAAGCCGTAAAGATATTGTTTCAGGTCTATAAGGGAGTTTTTTGCCGACTCAATAGTGTTTTCGTCAGTGCGATTCATGATCTCGGTGATTTTCTCATTGTATTGTTCGTCTGTCAGTTCACCGGTTGCAAATTGTGCTTTTAGTTCGTTAAGTTCGTCTTTATACACAGCGGCAACGCCTAGAAAATAAGAATCGCGTACACTGTCTTTAATAGTGGATTTATTATCATATTTAGAATTCCAGATCCCTGACCAAGAAAGAAGATCTTCCTTATCTACGGTTTCGGGGTTGTAAACATATCCCATTGTTCCCCACATATAAGCCGCTGCATATTTCGTCCAACCGTTTTTTGCGAATAAATCTTTAATATAAGGGGAAACGAAAGTGGAGTATGTTCCGGAGGCAAGGAATTCATCGCTGAACGGTTCGACCATATCCTCGGCGATCATTTTCATGATCATATAATCGGAAGGGCAAACGAGGTCATAACCTGCGGCGCTGATTTTCAGCTCGTTGTACATATTTTCGTTTGTTCCGAATGTGGAGTATTCCACGGTAACACCGTATTCTTTTTCAAATTTTCCGATAAGATCTACATATCCGTCGCCGCCTTCGCTGATATAATCTTCCCAGTTATAAACGCGCAAAACATTTGATGAGCCATTGGATTTGCTGCAACCGGAAAAGAGGCCGACAAGGGAAAAAGAAAAGATAAGAGCGGCTGCGGTTGCGGCGATTCTTGAAAGCTTTTTCATTTGCGATCCTCCTTGGTTTTCTTTGCGCGGAGATTGATAATAAGTACTGCGGCGATCATCACTACGAAAATCAGTGCGGAAAGTGCGCGCAGTGCGGGTGTAGAACTGTTGGTACCGTTTTTGACCGCATTATAGACATAGGTACTTATAGTATCAAATGTTTTGGGCTTTGTGAATGCGGTTATGATATAGTCGTCCAAAGATAAGGTGATGGAGAGCATGAAACCTGCCATTATTCCGGAAAAGATCTGAGGGATTACGACTTTAAATAAAGCTTTTGAGGGGGTAGCACCGAGATCGAGGGCGGCTTCATACACATTAGGATCCATCTGTTTGAGTTTAGGCATAACGGAAAGGACAACAAAAGGTGTGCATAAGACCATATGACCGATGATCAGAGAAAAATAGGTACGATAAAGGGCCGTCATCGAGAAAAGAAGAGCAAGTGCGATAGCTGTTACGATTTCGGCGTTGATGATCGGAATTTGAGAAGCTGCTTTGATGGGGGCAGAAATTCTTTTTCTGCTGTAAAAAATGCCTATTGCACCCGCAGTGCCGAGGATCGTGGAAAGCGTAGCCGCGGCAAGAGCCAGCCAGATTGTGTTGAAAAGAATCCCCATTATTTCAGCGCTTTTAAAAAGGTCAGCGTACAAGCTGAAAGAAAATCCTTTCCATTGACCTATAACCGTTGAATCGGTAAAGCTGTAAACTACAAGCAGAAGAATAGGGGAATAAATGAACAATAAAACCAGAACGCAAAAAGCGATGGATAATATTCTTTTTACCATAAATTAGCACCTCTCGCTTCATTTTTATTGTCTTTAAATCCGCCTGTTAACAACATTGTAACGAATATAATGACCAAAAGAATGATAGAGATCATCGATCCCATGTTCCAGTTGTTGAATGTGGTAAAGTATTCGTCAATGAGTTTTCCGAGAATGGTGATGTTGAAGTTACTGAGCGTATCGCTTACAACGTAGTTGGTCATGGACGGCATGAATACCATTGTTATGCCTGAAATCACGCCAGGCATAGAAAGCGGGAAAGTAACTTTGGTAAAGACGGTAAGTTTGTTTCCGCCGAGATCGGAAGCGGCTTCAAGATAACTGTTATCGATTTTTTCGAGAGTGGTATAGAGGGGCAAGATCATGAAAGGCAAAAAGTCGTAAACCATGCCGATAATGGTGTTGAGATAATTTTCTTTACCCAACAGTCCAACGAGATCAAGTAATTCACGAAGTGCAGTTATCCGCAATACGAAGTTGATCCACATAGGCATAATAAAGAGCATCAGAAGTACGTATTTTTTCTTCCAATGACTGCGGGCGAGTATATAAGCGAGCGGATAAGCAATAACAAGGCACAGCGCGGTGGAGATGATCGCGATCGTGAAACTCATCAGCAGTGTGGAAAGTTTTGCGGTACTGGTGAAAAAGTTTATAAAGTTGCCGAAAGTAAAGGTCAGGTTCCCGTTTGCTCCTTCGCCGGTGAAGGCATAGAAGAGGATGAGCAGCATGGGGATGACCACGAACAAGATCAGAAACAGCGCGTAAGGAATGCAAAGCTGTTTCCTTGAAAAACGGAAAGCGGTCATATTATTTGTTGTTCTCCTGTTTGAGGGTAAGTCTGATATTTTCGGGGGCAATTTTTACTCCGACAAAATCGTTTTCGTTCCACAGATCTTCGGTGTCGAGAACAAAATCTTCTTCATTTTCTTCTGTACGAACGATGACCTGATAATGGTCGCCCTTGTAAATAATAGAAACGATATGTCCTTGTGTACCGCCTTCTTCGGCGTTATCGCTGATTTCAATGTCTTTGAATTCAACTTCTACATTAACATCAACGTCTGTGAGGTCGATTTGTTCGCCGTTTGCGGTGATGAGGTAACCTTCTTCGTCGAGATGAGATCCGGGATAAAGTTTGGTAACATCGCATTCAAACTCGCCGTCACCGAATACGACAGTGTTTTTCTTGGTAATGTATCCGTCATATTTGTTGATGGTAAATTCTTTTTTCATGATATGGATGCCGTCCGGCTGAATGACTAAACCGATCGTATCACCCATTTCTCTGCTTTCGGTACTCTGTACGATAACTTCCGTTTTTCTGACCTTAACGGTTATTTCGTAGTGTACGCCTTTGAAAACGACACTGATGACTTTACCTTTAAGCATTCCGTCTTCGGGATAAGTCATGCGAATATCTTCGGGGCGAACAACGACGTCCACTTTTTCGTTTTTCTCAAAGTCGTCAAGGCAATCAAAGTTTTTATTGCAGAAACGTACGGTGCGGGGCGCAACCATAGTGCCGTTGAAGATATTGGAGTCGCCGATAAAGTCAGCCACGAAAGCGTTAGCAGGCTCGTTGTAAATGGAAGTGGGGGTGCCTATCTGCTGAATTTTACCGTCTTTCATTACAACGATAGTATCGCTCATTGTGAGAGCTTCTTCCTGATCGTGTGTAACGTAAATAAACGTGATCCCCAGTTTTCTGTGCATCTCTTTAAGTTCGATCTGCATCTCTTTGCGCATTTTTAAATCGAGTGCGCCGAGCGGTTCGTCGAGGAGAAGGATTTCGGGTTCATTTACGATCGCCCTTGCAATGGCAACGCGCTGTTGCTGTCCGCCGGAAAGGGTGGAGACGGAACGCTTTTCAAAGCCTTCGAGGTCCACAACACTCAAAGCGTTTTTAACTTTTTCGTCAATTTCCTTGCGGGTCAATTTCTGCATTTTTGTATACGTCTCGCCCTTGTCGTTGACATAGGTTACGGGTATTTTTTTAAGCTTAAGCCCGAAAGCGATATTATCGTAAATATTATAATGCGGGAAAAGAGCATAACGCTGGAATACGGTATTGACCGGCCTTTTGTTGGGGGGCAGGTTGGTAATGTCTTTACCGTTCAGCAATATTTTTCCGGAAGTGGGGATATCAAAACCTGCGATCATACGCAAGGTTGTGGTTTTGCCGCAACCGGATGGACCGAGAAATGTGATAAATTCGCCCTTTCTGACGTACAGGTCGATGTTATCAACTGCAACGGTTTCGTCAAACACTTTGGAGACGCCTACAATTTGGATGATTTTTTCATCTTTGCTCAGTTTTGCCATTTTTCATATTTCCTGTAAAAAATATTTATTCGGGAAAGCCCGTTCTTTGCATGAAAAATCCCCACGCTGCCGATTAAAAGTTCGGAGGGGAGGAGATCCATATAAATTTAGCTTTTAAATCTGATTCGTTGGTAATTTTATGAGTTCTGTCTGCCGTAAAATAAAAACTTTCACCTTTGCGGCAAATGTATTTTTTCTTTCCGCATTGAAGAGTGATTTTGCCTTCAAGTACATAACCGAATTCTTCGCCTTCATGGGGGATGTCTTCCCCGGATGATGCTCCCGGCTCAAGTTCTACGGTGATGGGCTCCATCAGGTTCTTCTGAGCGTTGGGAACAAGCCAGTTC
Organism: uncultured Bacillota bacterium; assembly: GCA_949287815.1. Classification (GTDB taxonomy): domain Bacteria; phylum Bacillota; class Clostridia; order Christensenellales; family Borkfalkiaceae; genus Borkfalkia. Next base: position 6,101 of record CASEHS010000058.1, read on the forward strand.
TGTATAAGCCCTTCTGATTCTTTTTCGATATAATCATTCTCGGTAAAAATTACTTTTTTGTTTTCTTCCTCTTTGAAAAATTCGGAAAAACTGCTGCCGAGAGCGGAAAGTATATCTCCGAGAGTGGCGATTGACGGGCTTGTAAGATCGTTTTCGAGCTGAGAAATATAACCTTTGGTCAGTTCACATCGGTCCGCAAGCTCTTCCTGTGTAAGGTTGAGTTGCAAGCGCATATCTTTAATTTTTGCGCCGAGTTCCATAAGAATTTACCCCGATTTCTATTAATTTTTTCGGTTAATAATCTTTTAACTTAAAGTTTAGAAAAATTAAACCAACTGCATTTATTATACAAAAAAAGAAAAAAAATGCAATTATTTTTATGGCATTTGTGAAAAAAAGTTAAAAAAATTTTGAAAATAAGAAGATATTCATAAAGATTATCTTAAAATAAATTTTTTAAAGAAATATTTACGAAGGAGAATAAGTCTAAAAATAGTTTAGTAATAGTAAGAAAAAAGATCAATTTTATTGAAATAAGTTTGATAGGTGCGGGGGAGGGGAGTTTTATTTACTTAAAAAATTTTCAGATATTAGTTTCCGAAATATAAGTTTAAAAAATAAAAAGCTTTGCTGAAAAAGGAGCAAAGCTTATGGTTTAAATTTATTAAACTAAAAGTTGGGATAAATTTATAAAAAAATAACGCCCAAAGCGGGCGTTAAATATTAATCCGTGTGAAACTGAAATTTAGGATCAGACCTTGTTTTTATAGAGCAAATATAATTTCACGCAAAAAACTTATATCACAAGTACGTAAATAAATGCGTAAAATATAATCGCCGTAAACAGATACAATTATAAAAGCAGGGCAGAATATGACCCGAAAAA
>CASEHS010000059.1:0-6977 GCA_949287815.1 uncultured Bacillota bacterium
CTATTCCTATCAGGGCATAAAGAAAAATCGCCCCGAACCAAAATTCAAAGGCGTCTGCAAAAAGTCTGTTTTAATCGAGATATAGGAGGAAAATCAATGGATATTGCTGTTCAAAAGTGTTCGGATGAGGTTAAGCAAAGGCAGAATAGCCGATAGAAGTCACGCCGCTCGGTATTACGATACTCGTCAAACTACTGCAATTATGGAACGCATTTTTGCCGATAGAAGTCAGTTGGCTGTTTTCACCGAATACCACACTCGTCAAACTACTACAAACATCGAACGCACCATTGCCGATAAAGGTCACGCCGCTCGGTATTTCGATACTCGTTAAATCATAGCAACATGAGAACGCATTTTCGCCGATAGATGTCAATTGACTATTCTCTCCGAATATAACACTCGTCAAATCGCTGCAATCAGAGAACGCTAAATCGCCGATAGAAGTCACTCTGCTCGATATCTCAATGCTCGTTAATCCACTGCAACCAGAGAACGCAGAATCGCCGATAGAAGTCACGCTACTCGGTATTTTTATGCTTGTCAAACAGTTACCACCAGCAAACACATAATTACCGATAGAAGTTATGTCGTCGGGAACCACAAAACTGGTTACAAGTTCTCCGTTTAAGTATAAGTTATGAGCATAATAAAGTGGATTGGAGTCACTAGAAACAAACTGAATTCTAAACCAAGAATCCCAATCAGAAATATAAACTGCGTTCAAATCATAGCAATATTCAAATGCAGAATCGCCGATAGATTTCAGTTGGCTATTTTCGCAAAAAGCCACGCTCGTTAATCCACTGCCACTGAACGCATACTCGCCGATAGAGGTCAGTTGGCTGTTTTCGCCGAATACCACGCTCGTCAAACTACTGCAACCAGAGAACGCAGCATACTCGATAGTAGTCACACCGCTCGGTATCTCGATATTCGTCAAACCACTACAACCATAGAATGCATACTCGCCGATAGAGGTCAGTTGCGTATTTATCCCAAATGTTATTGACTTTACACCATTTACAAAAGCAGAAGAATAAGGATAGTCACTATTGCCTTGAATAGATAGCACAGGCTCATAATCATGAAAATCAGGGATCACGATTTCTGTTTCCGACCCCGAATACTGACTAACGGTATATCCACTATTTTCTTCGACATATTGTAAGCCTTCTGTTCCAGCGACGAATTTTACGTAGAAAGTTATATCGCCTATATTGTTAATCGTAAATTCCGTAATGGCTTCGTCGCTGAAATCTTCTTTCTCATACCAGCCGAAAAACGCATGATCGTTTTTGATAACAGGCTCATTAAATGTGAGTGTAACAGGCAAATTTTCAATCGTGAAAGTAGAAGGATTAGAATTTTGTTGCCATGTTCCGCCGTCGGTATTATAAGTTATCGAATAGGTTATGATTTCCCAAACGGCATACAATGTATCTTCCGTTTCTGTTCCCATTGTGTAAGAGCCCTGATCCTTAACAAAGACATTGCTTGTTTGCCGCCAACCTACAAAAGCATATCCCTTACGTTCAAAGCAGCTTTTCGGAAGATTAACAGTAGCGTCTGTGGCAATCGTCATATCTTCCATTGAGCCGCTTGTTGCGCCGTTGCCGTCAAAATGCAAAGTATTTTTATTCGGTGTGAATACCGCATTAAAAACAGGTCTAAATGTAACGGTATAAGGGAATGCAACTTGTTCGCCGTTCACTGCCCAATGAGAAAACGTATAACCTTTTTTTGTGGGAATTGTTTCAGGTGCGGTTTCGATAAAAGAATCTTCTTCGACAGTTCCGCTTTTCAAAACCGTGTTTTCGTTTCGGAATTCATACTTGAACATAAATCTACGGTGTAAATTTACTTTATACCTTGTCTGTTCATAAGGAGTAGAAACAATTAACCACGCTTCATTATTTCCCTCTTTCAAATCGGTCATCGTTTTGCTGTAATATGAATCCGTCAACCCGTAATCTTTATATAAGTTCCAAGTGCAACCCTTGCTGACGGTAATCTGCGAAGCCAAATCGTAAGCCGTCACATTATTCGGCAGTTTTTTAGTGATTGTTTGTACTTGCTGTGCATTTACTTCTTCCCAGCCGAATTCAAAGCCGTCCGCAGAAACAATCGCACAACTTTCTTCCTCTTCTTCCTGAATCCACCGTGCCGATAAGACCATATTTTCAGTTACGATATAGCCGATAAACGACCATTTTTCGCCTTTATAATACCAGCCGTCGAAGATATATCCTTCCCGCGTCGGGTCTTTGGGGCGTACAAGTTTTTCTCCGTGCTTGACTTCCTGTGCAGAGGGGATTGGCGAACCACCGTATATATCTGAAAAAGTAACGGTATGCGTTTTCACCTCGGCAAGATTGCCGTTTGCAAGGTCATAAAGCCATTGTGCCTCATCTCCCGTATATTCGGGGTGATATTCTTGATAGAGTTCATAGGCGGATTTTCCGTCTTTACCGTCCGCGCCGTTTTCGCCTGTAACTTGCCCGATTTCTCTTTCACTGCTCCCGCTATCGTCCGTAAAAGTCAAGTACAGTATACCGTTTTCAATTCTTGCGCCCGTTATGGAAACGCCGTTTTTGCCGTCAGAACCATTTTGTCCGTCTTGACCCTTGGCGGAAATTCCTGTATCTTCTTCGCCGATGAACCAGTTTCCGTTTTCACCGATGTGTGGAGTTATACCATCTGCGCCGTCTGCGCCATTTTGCCCGTCTTGACCTTCGGCGCGAATTCCTGTATCTTCTTCGCCTATGAACCAGTTGCCGTTTTCTCCAATATGCGGAGTTATGCCATCAGTGCCGTCAGAACCGTTTTGCCCGTCTTGACCCTTGGCTGGAATTCCTGTATCTTCTTCGCCGATGAACCAATTGCCATTTTCTCCGATGTGCGGAGTTATACCGTCCGCGCCGTCTTTACCGTCGTTTCCGTCTTGCCCGTCCTGACCTTTGGCGGATATGCCCGTATCCTTTTCGCCAATCCACCAATTTCCGTTAGTGCCGATATGTGGCGTTGTGCCGTCAGCGCCGACTACCGAGCCGACGGGGATTTTTGAACCGTCGGACAAAATAAGCACAAGTTCGCCGTTCCCGTTTAATTCGGCGTCGGTAATGCTGATTCCGTCTTTGCCGTCAGAGCCGTTTTGACCTTCGGCAGGTATGCCTGTATCTTCTTCGCCGATAAACCAGTTTCCGTTTTCTCCGATATGCGGCGTTATACCGTCTTGCCCGTCAGAGCCGTCGCTTCCGTCAGAACCGTCTTGTCCGTCTTGACCTTTGGCGGGTATTTTCGTGTCGGTAGAGCCTATCCACCAGTTACCGTTTTCCCCGATATACGGCGTTTCTCCGTCTGTTCCGTCCTCGCCGTCTGCACCGTCAGAACCGTCAACGCCGTCTTTGCCATTTGTTACCGTGAACGTCGTTTTGCTTCCGTCTGAAAATGTAATCGTATATGTATCCGTCAAACCTTTTGAATCGGTCTTTTCAACGGAAACGATACTTACGCCGTCTTTTCCGTCTGTTCCGCTTTCGCCCTTGTCGCCTTTTTCGCCCTGCGTGCCGCTACAAGCCGCAAAGAGCATTGCCACGCACAGGCATAGCAAGCATACGAGGGTAACAATACCGAATTTCTTTTTTAACATCGTTTTTTCCTCTCCTTTATGATTTTTCTCTGAAAATGAAAAAAGAGCGTCCCAATTAAGGAACGCCCGCATATTGCACCCCTTAATTGTCGCTACACAACTTCCGCAGAATAGGGAAATAGAGGGTACACCTATGCCGATGTAACCTATTCTGCGTCAATTAAGTTGTGTAGCATTTACAGTATAGCAAATTAAAGGATTTTTCGCAAGCCTTTTAATGACTTAATGGTTGATTGTGAGTGTTTGAATAAGAGAACAGAGCCTGTTTTCCGAAAAATAGGGCAAAATCCTGTCGGGAAAGTCCGAAAACTGCATAAACGGCTCTTTTATCTGCGGCTGTATCTGAACCGAATACCGCAAGCCGTTCGCAAATTCGGGTTGCCTGAATAGGTCGCTCAAAGGCTTTTTCCATTCTCCGAATACTTCTCCCGACGAATACCACAGAAAGATTGACCGCGTTTGCGCCGCCTGTATCTGCCGTTGCATTTCAATACTTGTTTTCAAAAGTTTCAGCCCCTCGCCGAACCTTGCTTTGCCCGCTATCGGGAACTTTCAGAACATATTGAGAAAGAATGCCCGTTCGTTATACCCGATGATATGCGTCTGCACGTTAACGGGGAATTTGGAGCAGGTCAAAGCCCTGTCCACCTTTATAACCGCTCTGTATGCCTGTGTGTTTATACCGTAAGCAGATTTTACGGAGCAGTCGATAAGAAAGTAAATGTTTGTTGTCTTTTTCATGATTAAAATTCTCCTTATTTTGATATGAAAAAAGACGCACGAAAACCGTGCGCCTGTGATTGCGGAAGCCGAGCGAACCCGCCCGCCCCCGATATATGTTTGCCGATTTTATTCGGCTCTTTTTAACCCCTCGCGGGGCTATATTGAGCATTGCGCTCTCCGCTATAAGATTTTGCCCTATAACGAAAAGAAAGCGGGCAAACGCTCGCTTTCGGGAGGTATTACATAAAGGCAGAAAAGCATTGCTGCAATCAGCCGTTGATTGCTGTAATGGCTTTACATAAAAGCGATTACAGACTTCTAACCATTTTGGCGAAACACCAAAGGCGGGATAATCCCTATTTCTAATACCTCTTGCTTTACAGTTTAGCAGATTCACGCCGTCATGTCAATTTGTTTGGGGAAGGCGGGAGAGATACTCGCGTGTTTTCCCGCTTCCCCTCGGTTTGTGGGTAAGCGGCAAAACGCTCTCCGTTCGCTTTCCCGCCTTCCCCATAATTGCCCCTTCGGGGCGGTGATAGGTAGCCTTTTGCCAGCGTTTTCCCATATTTCCCAAATTTCCCACGATTTTTAAGAGTATAGGAAGATAATGAAAAAGTGCTGAAATACAAGAAGTCAAGCGTCGCAAATTTTTCATTTACTGACGCTCAAGGGTTGCAACCGCCAAAAACCGCCTTTTTTCAACCACCCAAAATCCCCGAAATTAAGGAAAACCCCTTATACGCAAGCAACGTGTAAGGGGTTGGGGTGGTGCGAATGCTGGGGCTCGAACCCAGAACGTAGCTGTCGGAGAGCTATGTTTTATCCAGTTAGACTACACTCGCATATAGGGAAACCGTTTTATGCGGTTTTCCCGTCGATTAAATTGTCAAAGGTCGATTTTTGAACGGCGCATTTTACTGGCGTTCAAGGGTTGCAATTTTTTCGATTTACTGAAAGTCAAGGATCGGGTGCAAAATTTTACTACTTTTTAATGCCTTGCAAAACCTTTATTATTCGGCACTTGCCTATGTTTTCAAGCCCCGCGTTGCGTGTACACTTCGGGTACTGGGCGGGAATCGAACCCACAACCTTCGCCGTCGGAGGGCGACACTCTATCCAATTGCGCTACGGATGCAAATTTTTTAAGTTTTGAAACATTTGTATTATAGCAGACTTTTTATAAAAACACAAAAGAAATTTCTCACATTCGCAAAAAAAATTCCGTATTATGTACTACGGATCTTTTCCGTTCTCACTTATGAGGATTCACTATGACTTTAAGTTTATGCATGATCGTTAAAAATGAACAAGACGTTTTGGAAAGATGCCTTTTATCCGTAAAAGGTGTTTTTGATCAAATCATTATAGTTGACACCGGTTCTTCCGATAATACCATCAAAATCGCAGAAAAATATGCTGATATTGTCAGCCATTTTGATTGGCAGGACGATTTTTCCGCGGCAAGAAATTATTCTTTTTCGTTGGCTTCTACCGATTATATTATGTGGTTGGACGCCGACGATGTTTTATCGCCCGAAAACAGACTCGCTCTTATACAACTCAAATCTTCGCTCAACGGTTCTGCCGATGCTTATTTTTTAAGATACGATGCCGCTTTCGATGAATACGGAAATGTCTCCCTTTTCTACTATCGGGAACGCATTTTTAAAAGGCTTTCAGGCTTTGTCTGGGAAGGAGAAATCCATGAAGCCGTGAGCGTTTACGGAAATCTCGTTTACTCTGATATTGCCATTACTCATTTGCGCCAAACAAAACAGGAACGCAACTTTCGGAACCTCCTTTTTTTTCTGAAAGGGTTTTTAAACGGCAAAACTCCTGACGCACGCGGTCAATTTTATTTTGCAAGGGAACTTGTTGATCACGGTCTTTATAATCTTGCAGCAAGTGTTTTTACCTCTTTTCTAAGCAACGAAAACGGTTGGTCTGAAAATAAAATCTGCGCTTGCCGCGATCTTGCTTTCTGCTACAAAATGCTCGGCAACAGAGACAAACGCCGCCAAGCGCTGTTTTTATCTTTTTCATTCGGCTCTCCAAGATCTGATATCTGTTGCGATATCGGCGAATTTTATTTTGAAATCCAGGATTTTAAGCACGCCGTATTTTGGTATAAACTTGCCGCAAATGAACCGCAAAACGGTCAAAACGGCGCTTTTGTCGTTCCCGATTATTACGGATTTATTCCATATATGTGGCTTTGCGTTTGCTTCGATAAACTAGGTAACTTTGAAAAAGCAAGATTTTATAACGATCTTGCAGGCAAAATTAAACCTTATGACAAAAATTACCTGCATAACAAACTTTATTTCGACAGTTTTATGAACAAAGGATAAATTATGTCTTATTCTTATAAACCTTATTTTTATTTTAATAATTTCGGCAATAGAAACAGCTGTAACTTCGGCTGCAATCATTCCGAAGCTAAAAATTTTTGTTTGAATAATAACTTTTTTAGGCCTGCATGTAATTGCTGCTGCGTTAATACTCAGACGCTTGTTTTCCGCGGTGCAACAGGTCCTAAGGGAGCAACCGGTTCTACGGGAGCAACAGGCCCCACGGGCGCAACGGGCTCCACGGGCGCAAC
>CASEHS010000059.1:7011-9198 GCA_949287815.1 uncultured Bacillota bacterium
TCAGACGCTTGTTTTCCGCGGTGCAACAGGTCCTAAGGGAGCAACCGGTTCTACGGGAGCAACAGGCCCCACGGGCGCAACGGGCTCCACGGGCGCAACAGAGCAGGTTACATATGGGAAACAAAACAAAGCCATTCGGAAAAGTAAAAAGCGGCAGAATTTTATGTTCTGCCGCTTTTTTGCACATTTTACGGTTTTTTATGTCACTCAGCCAACCCACATTTTGAGTTGCCGTTGTAAATCAATATTTTATCTTAAAATAGTCAAGATACAGTTTGAATTTATCTTGTGCCGCAAGACAGGTATCACGCAAATAACCGCGTTCGCTTTTCCATTCTTTCAGCCCGCGATAGTAAAACAGTTTCAATTCTTCGTCAATGATAAACGGCACGATATTATACTTCAGACACTCTTTGAAAAGCAATAATCTTCCGATACGCCCGTTGCCGTCCTGAAAGGGGTGAACACACTCGAATTTATAATGAAAGTCTAAAAGATCGTCGAAAGTCTTTTCCTGCTTTGTATTGTATTCAAAAAGCAGTCCCTTCATTTTTTCGGCAACGTCTTCCGGCTTTGTCGTGTACATATCGCCCACAGTATTCGGCAACCGCTTGTAATCGCCGACGGCAAACCAATCCTGCCGCGCATCCGTCGTTCCGTTTTTGAGTATGCGGTGCAATTCTTTTATAAAGTTTTCCGTAATCGGCTTTTTTGCGTTTTCGATAATCAGATCTACACACTTGAAATGGTTTGCCGTTTCTACAATATCATCAACTTTTACCGTGCCGCCGTCGATCCCGATCGTGTTCGTTTCAAAAATAAAGCGAGTTTGGTCGTGCGTCAAACGGCTGCCTTCGATATGGTTAGAGTTATATGTCAATTCAATCTGAACCTTATGATAAATGCCGCCCGAAAGTTTTGCCCGCTTTTCTGCCGAAAGAACTTCTAAAAGAGTAGTTGGCAATACAGCTTTTTTATTTGCCCTGTCAGGCTTTTGCGCGTCTTCGGGGATATTCCACGTTATGCCCGTTAAAAATGCACCGGATATCTTTCCCAAAGCGCAGTAGTTACGAACACTCCGTTCGGAAAGATTCCACTTTTTCGCCGTTTCAGTTACAGACAGATATTTCATACGATAGTACCTCGCTTATTCAGTATATCACATTATCGGCAAAAATACAACCACGCTATCGCAAAATTATCAATATTTTTGCCGATACAGGAAAATCTATTACCGCTTCCCCTCCATAAAACACGCTCTCTAAAAAATCAATGAACCTAAGCAATCCTCCTCCGAATTTTTCCTTTTTCGGTCGGCTATGGTAGCATAGTTCCTCGCGCAAGTCAACGTCCGCAAAATCGTCGCTTAAATCTATCAAATCAAATTTATAGGGTCAGAGTTATATATTCCCGTCCTCCACCCACGCAACGATTTTGCTTTCCCCGTTGACTTGCGCATTCTGTTCCGCAAAACGCTCCCCTTCTCCCGTCCTATGCTTCCTTCGCCTCTTGCCCGAAAAAGGCAAAATTCAAAATTCGGAGGAAACAGAAAATGGCACAAACGGAAAAGAAAAGGGATTTTAAGGTGTTGACGGAGAAAATCGCTCCCGATAACGTCCTGATCATGGCGGAGTTGTTGGCGATTAAGGAAACGAAAAAGCTTGTAAAGTTTATGGGACAACACGCGATAAGGGCACACGCAGTCCTCTGTACCGACGTTTTCTGCAAGGATATGCCCGATTATACTCTTTCAGACAACTACGATGTCGTACAGAGCGTGGCAGCGTTCCTGTGCGAGCATTGCGGAGAATACCTTGACGATTTCCTGTATGTATCCAAACGCGGCAAAACCATCTCCATAAAGGTAGAGTGCTACCTGATCGTAACGAGAATGCTGTGCGAAAAATATCGTTTCAGGCAGAGATATATAAGCCTCGACCGGATAATAAAGAAACTGGAATATGGCAAAGAAACAGCAGAGGCATTGACTATGAAATACACTATTGAAGTAATAAGGCGGCGCAGTTCGGTCACGCAGGGCTCGGCCCTCGTTTTAGTCAACGGTGTCGAAGTGGCGGATTTTTACGACGAAATCAAGCTCCTAAAAAAGGACGAACATTATTACGGCGAAAACATCGGCGGCTGGGCGAGCATCACCCCGGACGAAACGTTTATAAAAGGAATGCT
>CASEHS010000060.1 GCA_949287815.1 uncultured Bacillota bacterium
GATGAAATGGTGGACGAGCAGGGCGGCGAAATATCCTTTTACAAGAAGAACGCGGCTGCGATCGCGGATAATCTGAAAAATCTGAAAGCAGAGATCAACAAGCTGATCGCGCAGATCGAAAAGACGGCTGCGGAATATGCGGAAGCAAAACAGCAGACGATCGCCATGCAGAGGCAGTATAAAGAATATAAAGAGAAATATGCGGCGATCAAAGACGCGAGAAAAGATGAACTTTCCGCAGCGGAAAAAGAACTTGCCGCAGCAGGGAAACACGTTCCTGCTGACGTTTTAGAGAAATATAACAGTAAACGTAAAGAGAAGCTGTATCCCGTACTCTGCGAAGTGAATGGAAACAGGTGTTCTCAATGCGGTATGGAGTTGTCTATTGCGGAACAGAGTAAATTGAATGACGGTAAATTTGTAGAATGTGACAGTTGCCGCAGAATTTTATTTAAAAGAAAATAATAAATAACTAAAAACCCGCGGGGGAATAAGTTCTTCTCCGCGGGTTTTTAAAATTGTTTGATAAATTATCAGCAAAAGTAATGCACGGATCTTTTTTGGATCCGTGCATACGAAAAGGGCGTATTATATTATTTCCGATAAATGTTTTCATCGGCATTATTTCTTTAAAGAAGCTTGATCAGACCTTTTGTCTGACTTCACGCATTTTATAAGCGTGAATGGCGTAAGCGAGTTGATCAGGACAGGAAGTGTTCCCTCTGCACCGAATGCCCTGTAAAATATTCGCAACTTCGTCAATATCTTTGCCTTCAACGAGCCTTGAAACGCCTTGCAGGTTTCCGCTGCATCCTCCGATAAATTTGACGTTGTGGATTTTATTTTCGCTGTCCACATCAAACAAAATCTGGCGCGAGCAAGTGCCTCGCGTATTGTAAGTAAACATAACTGAATTATACCTCTTGTGTATTAGTCGACCAAATTTTCATAAATAACGGCATAGACATCTGCCGCTTTTAATTCCCATTTCTTGTAAATGTTCTGAGCGGTCTTGCGGTCAGGAACAACAAATTTGAGTTCGAGAATGGGTTGGGCAGGGGCGAGGATACGCAAAAAAACGGTATAAGTCCCGTCCTTGTTCTGGTAATAGTCAGATTTGCATTCCTGCCTGTTCCTGTATCTCGCGCTGTTGTTTTTGACGAATACGGAAATTTCTTCGCGCGTACTTTTTGGGATATTAATATAAAAATTGGCGAGACAGCTTCTGCCGTCGGGAGTGATCGTGAACAGGGTATCATCATTGGAATCTACGGTGCATATAAATCCGTCTTCCAGGAGCTGATTGATCATCATCACGCAATCCATGTAATTGATCCAGTCGTTGCTGGTAGAGCACATATCTACAAGCGTACGCTCAGACAATGCGCTTTCCATCTTATCAAAGACGAAAAGCAATATTAACTTGTTTACGAACGTTTCGCCCTGAATCTGCATTTGAATACCCTGTGTAGAAAACTAAATAAAGGCGCGGACAAAAAATCCGCTTTATTGAAAAAGCGGATCTGTCTTGTCCGTGCAAAAGTTATTTTGCCGCTGTATGATTAAGCAAATTTTTTAAGAGCCGCAACCAGATCGTCGCAGTTATCCGAATGGATTTCAACGACAAGGGGTTTGGAAAGGTCGAGGCTGAAAATACCCAGAATGGATTTTGCATCCACGACGTATTTGTCGCTTTTCAGATCGATTTCATAAGGATAATCCTGAACGATTTTAACGAATTCTTTTACGTTTTGTGCCATCTGAAGAGAAATTTTTACAGATTTCATAAATTAGAACGCCTCCAATTTTTCGTTGAATATATTATACATAAAAAAAATACGAAAATCAAGATATTTTCCGAAAATAACTTAATAAAAAAACAATTTTGTGATATAATTGAAATAAGGATAAAAAATATTATCAATTTTGCACAAGAAAGAGGTGGTTGCGATGGATACCGATCTTCGGCAGATAGATACTTTTTTGATTAAATGCGACGAGTTGATGCAATCTAAATTTATTATAGCGGATACGAAAATCAGCGAAGTGCTCAAATCAATAGCTGCGAGCGATCTTCTTTACGCATTTTTTCGCGATATTACGGGAGAGTTTGATTATCCTGCCGCGCAGCAGAAGTATATGAATTATTCGCCCGAAGGTACGCAAGGTATGCGTAAGCTCCTTTTTCCGGAAGATCCTCAGCAAAAACTTGCATTTATATTTTGTCTTTTAGTTGATTTTGACAGTAAAAGAATAGATCTTTCCCGTTTTTTGCAGGAATATTTTTATGGCGACGGGAGTGTATATGAAAGTTTTTACGCTTTCTGTAATCAAGTTATCAAGCCTTTCCGCAATACCGTAAGGCAAATGTTCCGAGGCTGGAAAAGCAGTGAACAAGAGGAGGAAATGCTTGCGCTTGAAAAATTGAGAAAAATAGTGCAGTCAGAACGTGCGAGGATTTTTTCTTCAAATCTTTCCGATGTGGATAAAGTGAACGCTCTTATTATTTTGAACGCATTGAACGCCGTTCAGGATGACAGGGAACTGATCAACGGATTGCTGTGCGGATACCGTTGTTTTGCGGAAAAAACGCGTTGGAAAAGTCCCGATGCGGAAACACTGTTCAAGGAACTGGATAAGGGGACGGAAAGCGTATGAAGTTTTTTGAAAAGACGGTTGCGAAAAATTACATATATCGCGGAAAAATTCTGAATCTGCGCAGGGACGACGCCGAACTTCCCGACGGCAAGCCGTGCGTAAGGGAAATTGTCGAGCATAGCGGCGGAGCAGGCATTTTGTACGTAAAGGATGAAAAAGTTTTGCTTGTAAAACAGTTCAGATATGCTTACGGTGAAGAAATTTTGGAAATTCCCGCAGGAAAGCTGAATAAAGGAGAAGATCCTTCCCTGACTGCGGCGCGGGAGCTCGAAGAAGAAACGGGGTTTTATCCCGAGAAAACCAAACATCTTTTTACGATATATCCGAGCCCCGGGTATACGGATGAGAAAATATATATTTATCTTGCGGAAAACGTAAGGCAAGGTAAAATTCATCTCGATGAAGGGGAGTTCGTATCGGCAGAGTTTTATCCGCTTAATGAAGCGGAGCAAATGATCAACGACGGCAGGATCAAAGACGCAAAAACGATCATAGCCCTTCAACGCTATCTTTTGACAGAAAGGCAACAAAAAGCATAAAAAATAAGCGCGTACCCGATTATGGGTACGCGCTGTTTGTATTCGGCCGAAAGGTTGAGAAACGGCCGGGAAAGAGTTATTTGCAGCAGGAGCTGAACATATTGCAAAGTCCGCCTTTTTTAACTACGCAATAAATGATTGCGAGAACGAGCGGGAGATAACAGCTATTGCAAATGCCTTCAAGTGCGCCGTGACCGCAGCAACAGAGAATAAGCAGAATGATAAGAATCCAGAGGCAGGTATTATTGCCGAAAGTTCCGAAACAGTTCATTAAAGAATTCCTCCTGAAACGTCTGCCGCGGGCGGTATGTAGATCGGAATGCCCGAGCAGGACCGAATTATGATTTTCAGTTGTAAAGAAATTTCTTCACAACCTGTATACTCATATTTACGGCGCGGCGCAAAAAAATGTTACAGACGGGCATAAAGAAATTTGAGAGTGCATAAAATAAGGACTAACAGGGCGGAAATCTGTGCGAATCGGACAAGGCGGAAGGAAATCAGTGTTGATTTAGTTGCTAAAATCGACAATCTGTGATAAAATACATCTGTTTTCAGCAGAAACTGAAAAATTTGCGGCGGACAAGCGCCGTTGCTAATACAATCCGATATGCGCGGGCGGATACGGAAACGGTCTGACCCGATCAGCGCATAAATACATATTTTTTCACGGATATTCCGATTGCGGAAATCCGATGGAGGTTTTTATGACAAAGAAGAAGTTTTTTACTTCAAGGAACATCGCGTATCTTGCGGTGCTCACGGCACTTGTGATCGTACTGCAATTATGGGGCAGTGCAATCAAGGTAGGGGCTACGAGTTTCAGCCTCGTGCTTATTCCGATCGTTCTCGGAGCAGTTATGATCGGGCCTGTTGCGGGCGCGTTTCTCGGCTTTGTATTCGGACTGATCGTTCTGATCGCAGGAATTACGGGTACGGATGCGTTCACGTTTATTCTTTTTTCTGATCATCCTTTTCTTACGTCTGCTTTGTGCCTCATTAAAGGTGCGGCGGCAGGTTTTGTTTCAGGTATATTGTTTTCTGTTTTGAAAAATAAAAACAAATATGCAGCGGTCATCGTGGCGTCCGTTGCTGCGCCGATCGTGAATACAGGGCTTTTTATTCTCGGTGCATTGCTGATGAGCGGCACGCTCAGCGAGAATTTTGTAGCGGAAGGAAGTTCTGTGATTTATTTCCTTGTTGTAGGTTGTGCGGGAATCAACTTTCTTGTTGAGTTTGCGGTCAATCTGGTTGCGTCGCCTGCTATTTATACGGTAACGGAAGTTGTCAGAAAATCTGTTCGCGGTCGCGGAAATAACAACGATAAAGATCGCACGGACAAACAGGAAACGCAGGAACAGCAGAGTAGCGAAGCGCGTAAAGAGATTTTATAAAAACAGAGTTCGGACGGGTGGCGGTACGTTTTATGATTTTGTGTATTGACGTAGGAAATACGAATATAAAATACGGCGTTTTTGACGGGGACAGGCTTGTTGTCAGCTTTCGCGTGGCGACAGACCTTAAACGCACGAGCGATCAGTACGGAACGGCATTGATCGATATGTTCGCTGTCAAAGGGATATCCCCCGAAGACATCAGCGGTGTGATCGTCTCATCCGTTGTGCCGCCTCTCAATTATACTATAACGCATATGTGTGCGGGATATCTCGGTGTTGAGCCTCTCGTTGTCGGTTCAGGCCTGAAAACGGGACACAATCTTCGCGTTGATGATGCGAGGGAAGTCGGGGCGGACAGAATCGTCAATGATGTTGCTGCTATAAAAAAATACGGTGCGCCTCTTATTGTGATTGATTTCGGAACAGCGACGACTTTTAACGTTGTCAACGAACAGAAAGAGTTTATCGGCGGAGCGGTTGCTCCCGGAATGCGCGGCTCAATGGATTCGCTCGTATCGGGTACCGCGAAACTGCCGCGAGTGGAGATCGAAACGCCGAAGAGCGTGATCGGTAAAAATACTGTTACCAATCTGCAAGCGGGGCTTGTTTTCGGATTTGCGGGATTGGTAGATTACATTGTAAAGAAAATCAAAAAAGAAATGAAGTGTCCCGAAATGAAAGTGGTTGCAACGGGCGGTTTCAGCGAGATCATAGCAGGGGAAATTTCCTGCATCGATCATGTGGACAAGCTACTTACGTTGCAGGGCTTGAAGATATTATACGATTTGAATCGTTCGGAGGGTAAAAAATGAAGACTGTCGGTGTTGCAATACTCGGACTGGGCGTAGTTGGCAGCGGAACTTATAAAATTCTGCGCGACCACAGAGAATTTTACAAACAGACGCAGGGCGTGGATCTGTCCGTGGAATGCGTACTGGAAATCAACAAGCAAAAAGCGCTTGATCTGGGAATCGAGGAAAGCAAGGTTTCGGACAATATTGCGGAAATCGTCAGCAATCCGAACGTTGATATCGTTGTGGAAGTGATCGGCGGTGTAGAACCAGCAAGAAGTTTCGTGCTTGCCGCATTGCATAGCGGAAAAAGCGTTGTTACATCCAATAAAGAATTGTTCTGCAAGCACTGGCATGAACTGGAACGTGCGGCAAAGCGCACGAACGCAGGGCTGTTTTTTGAAGCTAGCTGCGTAGGCGGCGTTCCCATTATCCGTACTCTTATTGACGGAATGCAGGCGAATGTCATCACCAATCTTACGGGTATCATCAACGGCACGACCAATTATATACTTACGAGAATGGCGCGCGAAGGTTCGAACTATGCGGATATTTTGAAAGATGCGCAGGCGCTCGGATACGCGGAGGCAAATCCTGCGGCGGACGTGGAAGGATACGATGCGACTTATAAACTTTCCATTCTTTCCAGTCTTGCGTTCCATACAAAAGTACCTTTGGACAAGATTTACCGTGAAGGTATTGCAGACCTTAAAACCTGTGATATTGCATACGGTAATGAGCTTGGTTATACGCTTAAACTTCTTGCGATCGGTAAAAACGGAAAAGACGGTATTGAAGTTCGTGTACATCCTGCATTTATCAGAAAAGATCATCCGCTTGCTTCGGTAAACGACAGTTTCAATGCGGTATATCTGAAAGGCGATAGTGTTGGTGATATTATGTTATACGGCAGGGGCGCAGGAGATTTGCCTACGGGCAGTGCGATCGTGTCCGACGTCATCTACGCGGCAACTCATAACGATGTCAAATATGCGACGTTTAAGAATACACAGCAGGCGGAAAAAGGTGTAAAATTTATTACTGATTTCAGGAGCCGTTATTTTATCCGTTTTACCGCAAAAGACAAAGCGGGTGTTCTTGCAAAGGTTGCGGGGATTTTTGCGAAATATAATATCAGCATAATCGACCTCATTCAAAAGGGTGAAGATTGTGAGAATATTCCGATCATTCTTATCACACACGAAACGAGCGAGTTTTCTGTTCGCCGTGCTCTCGAAAAGATCGGGGAACTGGAAGACGTGGTGTCTGTGGACAGCATGATCCGAGTTGAAGGATAAAGTCAATATTAAAGAGGGGGACAGCTTATGAGTAGCTGTCCTTTTTTTTATGAAAAGAATTTTTAATAAAAATAAAAGAAATTAAAAAATTTACAGTTAATTAAAATTTTTTAACAATAGTTTAGTAAAATGCTTGACTTTTATTTTTCTGGGGGGG
>CASEHS010000061.1 GCA_949287815.1 uncultured Bacillota bacterium
CGACTTTTCCAAAGCGGACAAAATCAATTCTATCCGATTGGGGGATGTACTGACCGTAGACGAAAATTCTCCCGCGATCCTGAAAGCGCTTTCCGACTATTCTCTCGGTGAGATAGGTGGTGCGATCGATAATCTCACTCTCGGTGAAATTTTCGAGGTTTCCCCCGACGATAAACTTCTTTCTTTGCTGAAAAACTCGACATTGCAGACCCTCTCGCAGGATCTTGCAGATCTCCCCGTACAGGCACTGTTTGCGGACAGCATTTACAAATATAATACCGTAGGCACTTTTGAAGAATATGAAAGCCTGAAAGCTGTATACGGAGAAAATAACCTCTACGTTCATGAGCGGGGCGGACATTTCCTGTATAACTCCTACACCGCAGAAGAACTCGAAAAACTTTCCGACAAAAACCTTTACAGCCCCTACCTTCTTGTATCTCCCGATGATACGAAATATGAAGGCGTACTTTTGTATATCTTGGGAAGTGACGGAACAATGACGGCTGCGACCGATACGATCGGTTGGAACCTTCCCGCACAGGAAGATCTTCCCGAAGGCGTAGACAGTTCCACTAAATTTTATCTGCCGTCGGGCGCAGGGTATACCGAAGTAAACGGCCCCATCTTTACAGATGAAAAAACTCAGCCTCGTTGCTTCCGAATACGGTGTTACGCCTGATAACGAGAGTAAAAACTTATTTACACGACTTTCTTATGCGGGAACTTTTGCGGATATCGGCTCTCTTACGAATTACGGAAACCTGTTCTGTTTCGATGTAGAAAGAGAGCGCTGGATCCAGCTTTCGGAAAAGGACGGGAACTGGACAGCAAACGGCATGACTCTCACTGCCGAAACAAAACTTTACACTTACGGTGAAATAACGGGTATCTGGAAATATATGCTCAAAGATGAGACGGGAAAAGAACAGATCTGCAAGATTCAGGATATCGATTCGCTTGTTTTCAACGTGAGCGGAAACATCAACAATGCGACGCTTCAAAATCTTTATGACGACGGAATACTCGACCTGGACGATGCGTCCGTTTTAAGTAAAAAACTCCCTCAAGACAGTAAAACGATCGGAGAATATAAGATCAAAGAGCTGCTCGCCAAAATCGGACAATTTGCATCGTGATTGAAAACTTTAAAAAACCTGCCGAAAATATTTTCGGCAGGTTTTTTTGGACAATCAAGGCAAAAAATCATTGACTTGAAATTGAAAATCATTTATAATATAGAATGCGTTTGTAAAAGCGCAAACCTTGCGTGCCATAAGGTACGCCGAATAAGACCGGGAGGTGAAAAAAATGAAATACGAAATGCTCTATCTGATCGACTCTTCTTTCACGGACGAGGCGAAAGACGCAATCGTTTCCAAATTCGAGGAAACAGTTGCAACTCTGGGCGGAACCGTACTTTCAACGGACAAGTGGGGCGTAAAGAAACTTGCGTACCCTATCAACTACAAGAACGATGCGTTCTATGTATTGATGACGTTTGAAGCAAACGGTGATTCGATCAAAGAACTTGACCGTATCGCGGGCATTACCGACGGCATTCTGAGAAGAATGATCACAAAAGCAGTCAACTGATCGGGAGAAAAATCATGAACAAAGTTTTTTTGATCGGAAACCTTACGCGCGATCCTGAACTTTCCGAAACGAACAGCGGTGTGAGCGTTTGCCGTTTCAGCATTGCTGTAAACCGCGGCTATTCCGCACAGGATGCGGAAAGACAAGTCGACTTCTTCAATGTTACGGCATGGAGAGGCACGGCGGACAACGTGGCACGCTTCTGCAAAAAAGGAAACAAAGTTGCCGTTTCGGGCAGCATACAGCTTCGCAACTATGAGGACAACCAGGGTCAGAAACGCACAGCCGTTGACATCATTGCAAGCGAAGTGGAGTTTCTGACATCCAAAAATGCGGCACAGGACGATGATTATACCCCTGCCGCGCCCAAGAAAAAGCCCGTTCTGGAAGCATTTGACGACGATTCCGAGATCCCGTTCTAAACAAAGACGGGAGCCGTTCGGGCGGGTTTGTTTTTCGGCATGACGTTTAAGATCTGCCGAGCCAAAATCTGAAAAGGAGTGTTTTGAATCATGGAAGAAAAACCTGTAAGAAAACCTATGAAAAGACCTTCCCGCAGGAAAGTTTGCGCTTTCTGTCAGGAAAAGGTCGAGGTTATCGACTATAAAGACGTAAACCGTCTGAAAAAGTACATCACCGAAGGCGGAAAGATTCTTCCCAGAAGGATGAGCGGCGTTTGCGCAATGCACCAGAGAGAACTTTCCAACGCCATCAAAAAAGCGCGCATCGTTGCCCTTCTTCCTTTCAAAGGAGAGTAATCCGCGCACGGATAACTTTTTTGAAATTCAAACCGCCCTGTCGGAAAGCCGACAGGGCGGTTTTTTGTTTAAATTTATCGCCGTTAAAAGAAGTTTCCACTTTCCTTCTTTAATTTCAGCTTTTGATCCCTTACTTTTAAAAACAGCCGTTTCATCTGACCGTTTAAGGGATTTTGCCCTCTTGTTGTCTCACAAAATCAATCCCGTAAGATACCCTGCCCCGATCAGGACAGCAAGAAAAGAAAAATTGATCGCGGAAAACACACAAAGATAGTGTTTTGTATCTTTGGGACAAACTCTGCGGTATGTATTCAATGTGATCAGACTTGCGAGCGAAGCAATAGGAGTTCCGAGCCCTCCGATATTTACGGCAATGAGAAGTTTTGCATAGTTCTCCGTAAATGCAGAAAGAAGCACCGCGGAAGGCACGTTGGAAATAAACTGACAGGACAACACACCGAACGCCAGCGGATCGAGGTCCATCAGTGTACCCAGCGCATTTCTTACTCCATCTATGCGCGCCATATTTCCCGAAAATACAAAGAAAAAGCAAAAAGTCAGCAAAAGCCCGTAATCAACGCGAAGCAATGACCGAAAATCTAAAATCAAAAGACAGACGACCACCGCAAGCAAGCCCCAATAATACGGAAAAACCCGAAAAACGATCATGACCGACACAATAAAAAGTACCGAATAAACGCAGGAACGCCAGACGGGCGGTGCATTTTTAGGTTTGCCCGCGACCACCACGGGAACGGGTTTCACAAACATACAGACGGCAAAAATAAGTAAAAACGCGACGGCAAACGGGATCGCCATGATCGAGAAAAATTCCGCCGCCCCGATAGAAAAGCGGGAGTATAAGTAAAGATTCTGCGGATTTCCGAAGGGAGTGAGCATACCTCCGAGATTTGCCGCAACGTTCTGCATAACAAAAGTAAAAGCCAGCCTTTCCCGCCTTCCGCACGAATCGAGCACAAAAAAGCCGAGCGGCAGAAAAGTGACCAGAGCCATGTCGTTTGCCATGATCATCGAGCCGAAATAAGTGACAAAAACGAGCGCAAGGATCACGTTCCGCTCATTTTTGAACAACCTTACGATCTTATCGGCAAGCCATACAAAAAATCGGATATTCCGAAACGCGGCAACGACCGCCAATGTACAAAACAGGCAAGAAAGGGTTCGAAGATCGAAATAACCGAGATATTCTTTATCGAACGGCACAAAAAAACAGGTGATTGCCGCGGCGATAAAAGCCACAACAGGCACTACGCTTGTTTTAAGGATATGTAAAAGTATCAGTGAAACTTTTTTACCCTTCACTGTATTTCCCTGCCCCGCGTCCTGTTCTTTTATTTTTATCTCTTGCAGTGACTCTTCATCTTCTTTATTGAGTTTTGACTCTTGCTCCGACATAGGAAAAACCCCTTCCTTTCCGATTCGTTCTTCATTATACCAAGCCGAAAGAAAAAGTCAATTTTTTATCCTGCCGCAGCGAAAACTTTTTGCTTTTATTTTTTGTTTTAGATGACCCGCACTTGAAAAGCATAACCTCTTATGCTATAATATACTCACGTTTTCAATCAGGAGGGCGGAAATGAAAAATATCGTACTGAAAATAAGAGAAGGCGATCTGTTCCGTTTTGTGGACACCGAAGAAAAACGTGAACTTTTTATCGGTTCGAAACGGACTGCCGACATCGTTATTCATTCCGTTTTTGTTCAGCCGCTGCAAGTAAGGCTGATTCAGCAAAACGGCGTATGGTATGCGGAAGATCTCTCCGATGAAAACTCCAAGATCGATGTGCTGTATGACGGAAAAAAATTCAAAAAGCCGATGGTGAAATTTGACGGCACTCTCTTTTTGCATCGCAAAGGCGAAAAGAAAAAGACAGAGATCGCCGCTATTTCAAGGGTAAAGCAAATATTCCGCAAAAAGAACGCTTCCGCATTCGATCTTTCTCAACAGACGATCACGACCGTAGGTCAAAATGAAAAATGCGATATCCGCGTAGACAACCCGCTCGTTTCCGACAAACATTTCTTCATCGCATTCGACGGGCAGAACTGTTTTATCGAAGACGCGCACAGTTTCAGCGGAACTTACGTAAACAATAAAAAGATCAAGCGGCAAAAACTCAATGATTACGACCACATTTCCATACCCTCTGCCGCATATACTTTCTTCAAAAACAAACTGCTCTGTTCTTCTGCGGAAGGCGGGATAAGGATAGACGCTGCCAATGTTTCCAAACTTGTGTGGGACAAAAAAGCACGCAAAAAAATTTCACTCGTAACAAACGTCTCTTTCCGTATTGAACCGGGTGAATTTGTTGCCGTTGTCGGCGGCAGCGGCGCGGGAAAATCTACGATGCTTGACTGTATCAACGGAATGCGCCCCGCCACTGACGGAAAAATTTACTACGATACCAACGATTTTTACGAAAACATCAACTCTTATAAAGGCGTTGTGGGATACGTTCCGCAAAAAGATATCCTGCACGACGATCTGACCGTTAAAACGGCGCTTTATTATACCGCAAAGCTCAGGATCAGAGGCGATCTTTCCAAAGAACAGACCTTTGAACGGGTACGCACCGCGCTTGCGGACGTTTCCCTTACGGGAAAAGAAGATCTTCGCATTTCCGCCCTGTCGGGAGGGCAGAAAAAGCGTGTTTCGATCGCAATGGAGCTTCTATCCGACCCGAAAGTGATTTTCCTCGACGAGCCTACCAGCGGACTTTCCCCCGATCTGGATCTTGAAATGATGGATCTTTTAAAAGAACTCGCTTCAAAAGGCAGAACGATCGTCGCCGTGACGCACGCCATGGAAAACCTCGACCGCTGCGACAAAGTTATCTTCCTCGGCAGAGGCGGAAGGCTTTGCTTCTTCGGAAAAGCAAAAGAAGCACTGCGCTGGTTCAATAAACGTTCTTTTTCCAGCATTTTTGCCGCACTTTCCGACGAATCTGTCTGCGAATCCTTTGCGGAAAAATACCGCGCGAGCGATTACTATCAGGAATTATATACTAAATTCTGCGAAGAATACGGCAAAGACTGCATTCTTCCGCCGAGCCAACCCGTCAAGCGGGTGAGAAGGCAGGTTTGGGAACTTCCGCCTGAAAACCTTCCCGAAGCGAAAAAAATAATCCGCGCTTCCGTTCATAAAGAAACCGAAACGGACACAGCGAATACGAAAGAGCCGAAACCCCGCGCTAAAAAAGCCAAGGCTACCGCGGAAAAAGAGGTGAAAGTGCATGAAAAAGACTAAACGCCATACGGCAAAAATGAATATTCTACACTTTCATGTGCTGATCGCCAGATATTTCAGACAAATTTTTACCAACCTGTCCACTCTTTTGCCGCTAATTCTGGAAGCGCCTGTCATGCTGATCATTTTATATGTCGCCTGTTCTCCCAACGCCTTCGAAACAAAAGACGTTACTCAGGCAAACGTAAGCATTTTCCTGCCCGTGGTAATGGCGGCGCTGATGGGTATTCTCAACAGTTACAGAGAGATCTGCAAGGAACGCGAAATATTATCGAGGGAAGTTTTCGGCGGACTCGACGTTTCCGCTTATGCACTCTCCAAACTGGTCGTACTCTCCGCAATCGGCGCCGTGCAATGCACTGTTCTGTTTTTCGGAAGCGTTCCTTTTATAAATTATACTTTTTCTAACCCTGTAGAGGGCTACATTCTCTGCCCTCTCGCCATGATCCTTACGAATATTTCGGTAACATCTATCGGATTATTTATTTCTGCACTGCTGAAAAAATCGGAGAGCGCAATTTTACCCGTTCTGCTCATCATTATTGTTCAGGTCGTTTTCAGCGATTGCCTGATCGAACTCAGCGGCGGAGCCGGCCTTTTCAAATACATCACTCCCTCAACGTGGGGAATTGCGGTATTCGGTAAACTTTGCGGACTCAACAATTTCCGCCCTGCTTATTTTCATAAAGATCTGTATGATCTGAATGAATTTATACCCATTTTGATCCTTATCGCCATGACTTTTGTTTTTACCGCGCTCACGATTTTTAAGCTCAAACGCGCTTACAGACAAAAAGACTAAAAAAATTTATATGAATAATTTTATTCAAAGGAGAAAGTTATGCTTTTCCAAAACAATGACCGGATCATTTTTGCCGGTGACTCAGTAACGGATACGGGCCGCCAAGGTGTACTCGGCGACGGGAAATACGGGCTCGGAGTGGGCTATGCTCGTCTCATAGACACCTTTCTTTCCGCATACTATCCCGAAAATAAGTACGATATCGTAAATATGGGCGTAAGCGGAAATACATCTTCCGATCTACTTGCAAGATGGGATAACGACGTAATTGCCCTTAATCCCGACGTTGTATTCTGCATGATCGGAATAAACGATCTTTGGCGTCAATTTGACTGCTTAACAAAGCCGTATACGCACGTTCTGCCAGACAAATATGCTTCCAATTTACAGCAGATCTGCGATAAAAGCAAAAACTTTAGAAACTTCGTTTTCCTCTCCCCCTTCTTCATGGAAGATAACAAGCAGGATGCCATGCGCAAAATGACAGACGAATATATCGGTATCATGAAAGAAGTTGCCGATAAAAACAAAGTGCCGTTTGTGAATATCCAGGAAGAATTCGATAAATTTCTGAAATACCGTTCAGGAATAAGCATTTCATGGGACAGAGTTCACCCCGGATATATCGGTGCAATGATCATAGCCCGCGCCATTTTGAGATTTATAGGGTTTGACAAACCGTTATATTGAGATAATTATGAATTTTCCGAAAGATCCTTTTTTGCTTTTAAGTTTTATCAATACTATGCTGCGCGACAAATATCCTTCGCTTTCTGCGCTCTGCGAAGATACGGGCGAAGACGAAAAACAAATTTCCGAAACCCTCAAACAAATCGGATATGAATATTCCGAGCAGCAAAACAGATTCTTATGATTTGTTGACACTATA
>CASEHS010000062.1 GCA_949287815.1 uncultured Bacillota bacterium
AATACGATTTATAGCCATACAGGACAACGTAGATACGGCAAAGCGTGACAGCAGCGCAATGGATATGATGCCTATTATGAACGTATTTAACGAATGGCACGCAGCGAATACAAGTAAAAAGATACGAGCGGTGAGACGTTCAAATGCACTTGCAGGTATATATAGTGCAAAGAAAGCGACATACGGTTATGTGAAAGGAACAGATAAAAAGCGAACGCCGGTAATTGACGAAGAAACTGCCCCTATAGTACGAAGAATATTCGAAATGTACGCGTCTGGTATAAGTCCTAAAAACATAGCAGACACACTGAACGCAGAAGGAATTCCTTCTCCCGGGCGACATGCTTATGAGAAACTAGGACATAAAGGTCGCCCTAACGAAATGCGTCTTTGGTGTGAAATTAGTATAAGATATATGCTGAATAATGTAATGTATATAGGACAGTTGGCACAATTACAGGAAACTACGATTTCATACAAAAATCATAAACGTTGTGCAAAAGATAAAAAAGACTGGATAATTATAAATAACAACCACGAACCTATCATTTCACAGGAATTATGGGATAAAGTAAAAGATCGCCAGAAACACATGGCGCAAGGCAGAAAAACAAAGACAGGGTTCGTACATCCACTTTCGGGCTTTCTTGTATGTGCAGATTGCGGTGCTAAATTAAAAATGAGCGGTACATATTCCTGTAAAGGAGAATACCACTATCACTTTGACTGCGGATATCATTTAAGGTATGGTAAGACGCTTTGTTTTTCTCATTATATAAAAGCAAAGATTTTGGAAGATATAGTGCTTGACGATATACGTGAAATGGCAAAAAGAATTGTGCTCGATGAAGATTCTATTCGTAAGGAGTTTATACGGCATAATAAAGAATTGGAAGACAAAGCAATCAAGTCTGCCGAAAAAGAATTGCAAGTAAAGCAAAAACGTGTTTCTGAATTATCTCGTTTAATGCAGGTTGCATACGAAGATAGGCTGAAAGGTAAAATGCCGGAGGATATATGTATAAATTTTATACAGAAATATTCTGAAGAACAAAAAAGGCTTGAGCTTGAAATCACAGAATTGAAAACAAAACTAACCGAAACATCAAATACAATACAAACTGCCGATGACTTTATTCGTAAAATTCAGAAATATCTTGAAGCCCCTACGCTTACACGTGAAATGTGCTATGAGCTGTTAGACAGAGTTGTAGTTGGCGGTTTGCCTAAAATAACAGGAAAAGAACGTGAAATAGACATTGTCTATAAGGTAGATATTGCATCAGTTTTGCGTTACAAGTTGAATAAATAAAATAAGCGTATGGGTTCAACTTAATATGGGCTCATACGCATTATTTTTGCCTAAACTTAGAGTGTCCATAAAATTAGGTTGCAACGTTTACCTATGATGACAAATTGCATACCGAAGAAAGTTTCAGAAAGAAGCTGAGCAATATCCTGAAAAAGCTCGTACATCGCAAGGGGTGGAGATACATAGGCGTGTGGGAGCGTTCTCCCGAAAAAAGGAGATTACATTTCCACGGAATATTCTACATACCCGAAAACGCCATTACGGGACAGCTTGAAGAAGTAAGCGACTACAATACGAAGACGCATACTATGCAGATCATTAAGCAGAATTCGTATTTCAAAGAAAGGTTCGGCAGAAACGATTTCAAACCGCTGAACGTAAAGCAAGAGGTCTACGATTCCGCAAGATACCTTATGAAGTACATAGAGAAGAGCGGAGAAAAACTTGTCTTCTCCCGTAATATCCCGACCTATTTCAGATCGGACGTTATGGATGAAGACGTACTTTGCACGATGGGGTTAAACGACGGAAAACTGTTGCTTGCAGACGATTTCACCTGTTGGGATGAAGGGTGTCTTGTAGGCAAGGTCAGTCCCGAGGTAATAAGTCAGATGCCAAAGTGCAATTAACTTTTTCTTTCGGCCGGCAAGCTTAAACGGAAACGGTTTTGCCGTCAAGGGCAAGGTGCATTGTAAACAACCCTTGACGGCAAACAAATGAACTAAAAGCAGATAAATTATCACACGTTTCCGTTTTTGTCGCTTCCGTCGAAAGACAAAAAATAATACAAGGAGGTGAAGGCTTATCGGATACGAGCAAGACAAGGCGAGCGAGTATCCCCCGAAGGGAGTTTAGTAGCCCTAAATGACCGAGGGGAAACGGAGCTTAACACAGTATTGCGAAGTATACGGAAAGCCGTAATTAAATGAAAACAGCAATAATTTACGCACGATACAGCAGCGCAAGTCAGACGGAGCAGTCTATCGAAGGACAGCTTCACGTCTGCAATCAGTATGCAAAAGCGAACGATCTCGTCGTGGTGGACACCTATATAGACCGCGCCACTACGGGAACGAACGACAACAGAGCTGCATTTCAGCAGATGTTGAAAGACAGCGAAACAGCCGCATGGGAAGTCGTACTTGTTTACGCGATAGACAGATTCGGCAGAAACTCGATAGAAGTCGCTATGAACAAACAGCGGTTAAAGAACAACAAAAAGGTGCTTATATCCGCAACGCAACGGACTTCCGAGAATATAGACGGTAGTAAAAATCTGGACGGTATTTTGCTTGAAAACGTATATATCGGCATAGCGGAATACTATTCTGCAGAACTGTCTCAGAAGATAATGCGAGGCTTGAGAGAAAGCAGAAGGAAAGGACAGTTTTGCGGTGGTAAGATACCGTACGGATATTACGTCAAGGATAAGAAACTGCAAATAGATGAGGAGAAAGCCGAGATAGTGCGATTTATCTTCGATCAGTACGCCGCAGGTGAGTGTGTGCCTGAAATAGTATGCAAGCTTAATGAAAAAGGTTTACTCCACGACGGAAAGCCGTTCTTACAGAATGCGGTATACGGGATATTGAGAAACGAGCGGTACGTCGGCATAACCAGAATAAGAGACGAGGTTTACGACAATATTTATCCGCAGTTAGTGTCGCAGGAACAATTTAACAAAGTCAAAAGAAAGCTCCGCAAGAATAAGAAAGGATCGAGAAGCGTGCAAGCGGTATATTTGCTCAGAAACAAGATCAAATGCGGGTATTGCGGAAAACCTATAAGCGCAGAATGCGGAACGGCTAAAAACGGCGATATAATCCGCTATTACAAGTGTATAGGCAGGAAGAAGTATCATAACGGATGCAAGAAACAGCCTGTACGCAAAGAAGCTCTCGAAGAACTTGTCTTAAACAGCGTTATAAAAGTGATGCAAGACCCGAAAATAGTAAACTCGGTAGTCAAAGGGATCATGAAAATGCAGGCGCAAAGCATGGAAGAACAGACCGTACTCAAACTGTTGCAGAAGGAAAAGAAACAAACGCAAGTCGCTTTGGACAATATAGTAAAGGCGATTGAAAGAGGGATTATGTCCGACACGACGAACAAGCGATTAAACGACCTTGAAAGGCAGATAAAAGAACTGGACGAAAAGATTGCCGTTGAGCAGAACAAAGTCGCTTATATCCTTTCTGAGGACGATATACGGCGGTATTACATATCCGCAATGCAACAGGAACCGCAGATCCTGATAAATATTCTTGTAAAAGAAATAACGCTTTACGATGACAAAATGATAATTACATACAACACTCCGCTAAACGAAGGCTCCGATGAAGATCGGGGCTTTTCTTTTTACGAAAAAATGCTTTACCTTCCATACGTCGTACCGCAGAGCGGACAGACGATACATATCCCGATTTATACCATAATGCAGGTATGACACCGGATTCGGTGTACCTCCGAATTTGCCTTTTCGTTTGGCATTGTCGCATAATCCTCTCAAAAGTAAACGGTCGTAAAATCCTGTTTACGGATTTTTCTTTTCCCGTTGACTTTTGCTTTTTCAACATTAAAACAACAAAATATTTTCCGTCTTATGCTTTTTCTCTGCCTGCCGAAAGGCAAATATATTTTCGGAGGTAAAGAAAATGGAAACAAAAAGAAGCTGTTATGATGTGTTTGAGGAGAAGATCACCCCTAGTAACGTAATGCAGATCGGAGAACTTATTGCGCTGAAAACGGTGCAGAAATTGGTGCTTATCAAAGTACCCAGAAGCGTGTATGTCGGACTTATCAGGGATATTAACTATAAGAACACACCGGGTTACATAATCACGGAAGGATACGACTTAGCTCAGGCGGCAATTTGCTTTTTATGCGAGCATTTCGGTGAACGTGTATTGGATTTATGCTTAGATCCGAAAACAGGCGAACCTGTTACGTTGTACAGACTGTGCAGCCGAGTCGTTAGCAACGAGATTTACAAGAGATGGCTTTTTAACAGGAACACAAGGGAAATCTATATAAAAACGGATTGCTACGAACAGGACTTTTTCAAAGACGATATGGAAGAATCTTTCAAGAAATGCGCTAAGATAATACGCAGAATGAAACTTACCAAAGGCGAAAGACAGACTCTGGATTGCTATATCGCCGGAATGCGCTTCTCCGAAATAGCGGACAAACTGAAAATAGACCGCTCCAACGTATGGAGAAGACGAGAAAGAATACAGAATAAATATAATGCGATAAAGGATAAAGTCTGAAAGATATAATATCCGAGCAGTAAATAATAAGGCAACCCGAGATATTTCGGATTGCCTTTCCTGTGCCTGCAAAAAGGGGATAAAAGAAAAAGCAAACAAAGTCAGGTTCGACTTTGTTTGCGTATGGTGGAGATAGAGGGGCTCGAACCCGCGACCTCTGCGATGTGAACACAGCGCTCTAACCAACTGAGCTATATCTCCGAAGTCGTATATATATTTTAATAAAATTATTATTAAAAATCAATAATATTCTTGCAAGAATTTGAAAAAAATTGAAAAAATCGGCGGATTGCAGTGTCGTTAAGGGCGGACGCGTCGGCGGGGAAGAGAGATGAGTCGTCGTTGCCGCGAGCCGGGGATGAGAACGGCGGCGTGTTCGCGGCGGTTTTCGTATTGCCGGAGACGGTGAGGGCATTCAAGGCAAAACAGTAGATCGATTGTCGGGGCGAGATCTCGCCTGAGTTATGCGTTCCGCAGACCGCTTGTCGGTCTGCGGTTTTTTGTGAAAACGCAGTCGTCATGCGGTAAAATCCCGAAAAGCAACGCGAAGTTGACAAATTGTGTGCATAAGAGTCGTAGAAAGCAACGCAAAGATTATGCTATAATGAAAACACAAAAGGGAGGTACGATATGACTTTTGCGGACAAATTGATGCGACTCAGAAGACAAAAAGGCTGGTCTCAGGAAGAATTGGCAGATAAACTGGACGTGACCAGGCAGGCAGTATCGAGATGGGAGGGTGCGCAGACATACCCGGATCTGCCGAAGTTGCTGCAGATAGGTGAAATATTCGACGTGTCGCTCGATTACCTATTGAAAAACGAGATCGAAGAAGCACATAGTGTTTCAGTCGTCGAAGAACATAAGGAGAGCGGAGAAAAACTTGACGGTGCCGAGCTCGATGCGTATTTGCGAAAATCGGTTTCGGCAGCGGCGTGCGGGTCGGTTGCAACGGTGTTTTTTATACTTGCACCGATAATTTGTATATATTTTTTATACGCAGGGTTTACGGTAATTTCCATACCAACCGTAATTGCTGCGGTGTTGAGCGGAGTTATCCCGTTCATTTGCATACTGATCGCGTCTGTGTCATTATTTTTTGGGATAAAGAGTATCGGGAAGTACGAAAAACAACTCGGACGAGAATTTTATCTAGATGAAGAAACGCAAAAAAGCATTCGGATATCGCGCGACGCCCGCAAAAAGGCAAGAATAACGCTTCTGTCATTTGGCGTGTTGTTTCTGTTGGCAACGGTAGGTATGGCAGTAGGGGCAATAGCCGACGAAAAACATCAGGTGTATTATTGCTTGTTCGGAGTGCTACTTTCTGCGGATTTTGCCGCGTCTTGCTTTGTTGGGAACTACTTGCTGGATAAGCCTTTCCGCGTTCTCGGTGAAAAAGGAAAGTATGCAAAAAAGTCGAAAAGGGTCGCAAAGGCCGTCGTCAGCGTTGTGTACTGGGTGATCGTTTCTCTTATATTCTGCGCAAACTTTCTGTGGTTTGACAACGAGGACATTGCCATAGCTGCCATCGTCGTCGGTGCGATAATATATTTTGCCGTATTTTTTGCATTGCTGTATATGAACAGCGGCAAAAAGAGGTCGTAATCTGCAATAATCGATATGCTTATTTGTCACAGAAGCCGTTGTTGGAACACAGCAGTATTCTGTTTTTTATGAGGTCGGCAAGGTGTTTTTTGCGGCGTTGGGGTATTTTTATGGGTGCGAAAACAAAATAAAAAACTTTCTAAAAACACTTTACAAACAACGTTATTTTTGCTATATTAATAAGGCACTTGCGGAAGCATAGCTCAGCTGGGAGAGCACCTGCCTTACAAGCAGGGGGTCATAGGTTCGAACCCTATTGTTTCCACCAATTATATCCCGAGAGCATAACGTCAATAATCAGACATATAATGTTTGTGGACGGGATACTCAAATGGGAAGATGCGGGAGTGGCTCAGTGGTAGAGCGTTGCCTTGCCAAGGCAAATGTCGCGAGTTCGAATCTCGTCTCCCGCTCCAAAAATGACAATTTGCGGGAGCGAGATTTTTGCGGTGTGCAATAAATTTCGAGAGAAGCAGGAAGTTGTTTAGCAAATAACTGCGAGCCCC
>CASEHS010000063.1 GCA_949287815.1 uncultured Bacillota bacterium
CTCTGGTGTAAATTTGGTTTCGCAACTTTATTATACCACAGATTTGTATGAACTCCTTTTTTTTCTCTCAACTGTTGCACTTAATAGTATAATTCACCTATAAATTAAAAAACCCGTATTTTCAATACGGGTTTTGTTAAGAAACAGTTAATGATTTTCGTTTCGGACAACTATTATCAAATGTGTTCCGCGAATTTGATGATCGAGTTTGCCGGAACGACGAAAAAGGCTCGATATTTCAGTTTTCGATGATGTCGAAGATAGTCATCTCGGGACTTTTTTGCTTGTTTACAATAAATGTTTTTTCCGATATTTCTTCAAAGGGCATTCCGTTCAGAAAGTCGTACAGTTCTTTTTCGGAAATGACCGACGGGACTCTCCGGTGGATGTTTTTTGTGGAAGTCGCTTCACGGGTGAGCAGTGCAAATGCGGGAGAGACGTCCGGCTGCAATATACCGCCTAAAAGCATGATGTCTTTTTCCGGTGAAAAGTACTCGTATTTTTCACCTTTTCCGTCTTTTTCGAAAAAAGACGCACAAGCCGTCACGCACCTGTTATTGACGGCGTTTCTGAAGAAAAAACTTGTTCCGGCACTTTCGCTTCTTGCGTTTATTACGATTTTTTTGCCGGTCATTCTGATCCCCCATTCCGCTACGGAAAACAACAGTTCCTTTCCTGCAAGAAGCGGAACGGATCCGGCAGGCCGCATAATACCCGTATGATAGCGGGGAATGTCAGCGGAAAAACTTTTTGCAAGTTTTTTCAGCTTTTTTTCCGCGCTTTCACTCATATTGAACATCCCGCACATGATATTTCCTCTTTTCAATGATTTTCTTAAAGGTTTAAGTTCAGG
The DNA here is from genome assembly GCA_949287815.1 of uncultured Bacillota bacterium. Taxonomy (GTDB): domain Bacteria; phylum Bacillota; class Clostridia; order Christensenellales; family Borkfalkiaceae; genus Borkfalkia. Next base: position 854 of record CASEHS010000063.1, read on the forward strand.
GCATTTTAGGGTAAATTATTCTGTAAAAAACAAACGTTATCGCCGCCATTGCAGACAATATCAGGATCAGCACTCCTGTTATCACCCAAACTTCAGCGGGGCCGGATAAAAATACGTCGATGGAATACAAAAGCATGAATACGGGGATAAGCATACAAAGCGTATAAAGTATCAGTATCGAATTGCGGGCTCCCTTTTCAAGGACCAGATACTTTTTTTCGTTTTTTATTTCGGCTGGAGAGCTGAAGAGCGCTTCGATTTCGTATATATCTTTATTTTTGTATTGTTTCACATTGACAGTATTGTCCGTTTTCAGAGAAATATCCGCTTCGTAGACATATTGGTAGGGTGAATTCAGTTCTCCTTTCGGGGTTTTTCCGGAAGCGATAAGCGAAATGTTTTTAATAAAAGCGGATGTGTCGCATTTGAGGGGACTGCTTTGTATTTTCAGTTTGAAGTTTTCGGGCACTCCGATTTCTTTTTTCATTTCACAGGCGCCGTTGATGTAAACGACATTATCGCAGTTATTTTCCGTTTCTTTTATAACAGAAAGCTTAGGCATTTTTTCCATCCTTGATTTTTTTTGATTTTATCATAATCCCCGTATTTTGTAAAGTGAATGGACGGGGCAGGCTCAATGCGGAAAACTAACCGGACAAAATAAATCCTGACTGCATAAAAAAAACAAAACACATCATATTAAGGATGTCAAGTCCGACAAAAGGAGATGTTATGTTAAAGGCAACGGGAATTATCAGACGGGTCGACGAACTTGGGAGGATTGTCGTCCCTAAGGAATTGAGAAGCACACTGAGGATAAAGGATGGTACCTCTCTCGAAATTTACACTAATGACAACGGAGAACTCGTACTGAAAAAATACAGCCCGATGGAAGAAATGGCGGATTTCGGCGAAGCGTTGTGCGATGCTCTGAGAAGGGTGTATGATGTTTTGGCCGTGATCGTCGACAGCGACGGTATAATCGCAAAAAGCGGCAGACTCTCCGATAAAATAGGAAAAGGATTGACGCCTTTATTGGCTGAAGTTCTCGGCAGCCGCAGACAGTCCGTATTTGAGGACGGAACCCCCTATCTGGAATGCGGCGAAAACCTCGGACAAATCGTGGTAACTCCTATAATATGCAAAGGAGATCTGTATGGCGGAATGATTATTGCGGCAAAAAAAGTTACGCCGGAGATTATAAAAGCGGCGGATCTTGCGGCAACCGTACTGAAAAATCATATCAATTAAAGCCGTGCATATCCTGAAGATCGAGCGATCATTCTGAAGGTTATCCGAACGTCGGACTTGACTGTCGAACCCTTTTTCAAGGGTTTTTTCTTTTGCCCCTTATATCGCAAAGGATATTTCGGCTTTAAAGCATATCGGAAAAAGTCGGCGCTGCGGATGATTGCCGGAGCATCAGGCTTTCGGAAGAGAAAGGGTAAATACTGTATGGGTTCCCGTTCTGTTGCATACAATGGTGCCGTTCATGGATTCAACGGACTGCTTGCATATATAAAGTCCTACGCCGCGGGTTTCTTCGGCGCTGTTTTCGGATACATAGGGCCGGAAGATTTCCGTTTCGGAAAATACTCCCTTTCCGTCGTCGGCTACCGAAATCTCCACGGTATTTTTTTTCTTTGCCGATGACACGGTTATTTTTGTGCAGTCGGCGTGTTCTATGGCGTTTATGATTATGTTGGTCAGCACGTTGTCCAGAGTTTTCGGCTTTGCGTAAAGGTAACAATCGGAGAGTGCATGATTTTCAAGTACTATACCGTTTGCGTTGCAGTCAAAGCTGAAGCTTTCCGTGATCTTTGCACATATGTCCTTTCCGTTCAATATTTCAGGTTTTTCCGCAATGAGGTTGAATTTGGAAAAACGCGCTACATCCGATAATTCGTTTATCACGTCAGATATTTTGTTTTTGACTATCTGCTGCGTTTTCATCTGATCCGGGTTTTCTTCCCGCGTCACCAGCGTTTCGAGCAGGTGTTTAGAATAGGTGAGCGGCTTGCGCAGATCGTGCGAAACAAATACCAGCATTTTATCTCTTTCCGAAATCAGTTCGTTCAGACGGTTAGTCTGATTGTTGATTTCCGATTGCATGTTTTCGGTGAGGTACCTGTTCCGTCTTTCCAATTCTGCAAATACGTACAGACAAAAAACAAACAGAGAAACGACGGTCACGGTAGACATTATAAATGCGGGAGAAGGGTAGATCCCCGTCAGATCAGGAATGATCAGGCTCAAACCTGCCGCCAAGGCGAGAGTAAACGGGGGGATCATGCGCCAGAGATTGTAATTTTTGTCAAAGATACCGTAAACGGCGAAGGCTGTAGTATATAAGATCCCTGCCGTTTTGAACAAGGTAACAATGACCTCGGACACGAAGTAAAAATTCTCGGGAAGGACGTAAAGGAACAGCGAAAAAACGGTCCCGGCAAGCATCAAATAAAAAAATATTTTATTCAGAGGGAATCTGGAAAAATTTTTCCCGATTGCAAGACAGGAAAACGAGAGGGAGAGCAATATGGAAAAATCATACAGTGATCCGAAAACAAACGGGGCGGAGGTCCCTGACTTGAGCATGAAAATACACAGCATAGTCAAAGTTGTGCCGAAAAGTATGCATAGAGCGGGGATGAAACGCACGGTGCGTTTTAAAAAGCATAATACTGTAAAGACTGCCAGAGCCACTGCGGCAAGACACAGACACACAAAACTCAGTGTAGGCATGAGGGAAGCGTATTTTTCTATTTCGGCAGCTGATCCGCCTATCAGGGGGAGGGAAGAAGTTCCGGCGAGCGTGCTTTTTTCCGTTTCATAATGGATGGTGATGATTTTTGCGGAAGAAAGCTGATTCAACATGGTTTCGCGGCGGGTATAAAAGTTAACGGTGAGCTGAACATTCTGAGTTTCGGAGACATGATGCTCTGTTTTCTGGGTGTCGCTTGTGTTGAACTTGATGAAGTCATAGTTTTCGATTTCGCCGATCTTGTAAACGCACTGATATGCGTTGTAGATGTTACAGGCTGAGAAAACCGGAGGTATATTCAAGTTAAAGACCCAGTAATCGCCTATTTTATATTTTTCCAAAGCGTTTTGCTGATCGATGAATTCCGTGTTGTCGATATCGGGGTTGAGGTTGAGAATCACCAGCTGCAGAGAGCCTTTTTCGGATAACGTTAAACCGGAATCGGATAAGTCGACGATATAAGAGTTTTCGTGTATGGTATTGGGCTGCACGAAAATATCGGGGGTGTAGTTGACGAGGGAAATATAGTTTACGTCGCCTATATCGGTAATGCGGATCGCCGCCAGGTCTTCATTCAGGACATAGTTTTTTTCTTCGATATAGGTTTGCTGTGTGTCTTCGTCCCAATAGTACCTGATATCCTTGACAGAACCTTCTGTTTTTCCGACGGAAGGGATCTTGTAGTCAGAGAGAGAAAAGACGAGAGCAACCGCTGAAAAAACGGTCACTGCAATAAGTATTGCCGAAAGTTTTTTAATACAAGTTTTCATTGTTTCCTCCGAAAGAATAGCCTTTACCGAACCGTGTGGCGATAAGATGCCCGCATTCGGGAGAAATATCCGAGAGTTTTTTTCTTAAGTTATGGAGATGTACCTTGATCGTACCGGTATTGAGGGAGGGGGCCTGCCATATTTCTTCGTAAATGACATTTGCGGAAAAAAACTTGCCTTCGTTTTGCATGAGGAAAAGAAGCAGGTTGAACTCGCTCGATGTCAGATAAACAGGGGTATCTTTGTAGTAAACAGTACGGTTGCGCGTATCGAGAGAAATCCCCCGTTTGCACAAAAGAGATTTTTCGGGAGGAAGGAGTCTGAGAGCGATCTTGCGTTCGAGAAGGGTCATGGAACACGGTTTGACGATGTAGTCGGCGGCGCCTGCGTCCAGTCCGTCGATAATATTGTCCTCAGAACCGAGAGCGGAAAGAATTATAACGGGCGTTTTGTATCTGATAAGACGCGCAATTTCGAGTCCGTCGCCGTCCGGGAGGATGATGTCTATGACAGCAACGTCAAATGAAGAGGATTCGACAGCTTGTTTGGCTTTGAAGTATGTGTCGGCACAAACGACATGATTATCGATCTGAAAATAAATTTTCATTTGATTAAGAAGTTCGGAATTGTCCTCAACTAAAAGAATACTTCTGTTTTTTACCCATTCCATATAAACACCCCTTTATATGCTTGATAATATTTTATATTTATTTTTACGTAAAAGTCAATAAAAAAGCAAGAGATTTTGAATGAAAGATAAAGCCGGAAGATATAAAAGTAAAGCGGGGAGAAAGCGAGAGCAAGGAAAGATGAGAACAGAACAATAAAAAAACTAAAATTATAGATTAAGGCGGCTAAATTCTTGCAAAAAAATAAAAAATAGGATATAATAGCAAGGCGTCACGGGAAGACGGACGCACGTATGAAAGAAGAGAAAAAAGGAGAGATGTCAGAGTGGCCGAATGAGCACGATTGGAAATCGTGTGTACACCGATAAGTGTACCGAGGGTTCAAATCCCTCTCTCTCCGCCATGTTTAGCGGATAAAAATGCTGTCCACTGCAAAAGCCCTGAAAAACGATGAGTTTTTCAGGACTTTTGCTATTTTTTTGGCAAAAATAGGAAATTTTTCCTATGGAAAGAAAGATTTTAATTTTATGCTGTCTTTTTGCCATTTTCGAGCAAAAACAGAACTTGAACCTTTATGTTTTTTATATTCAATCATAGTCAAATGAATAAGGGCGGCATATCATAACAAGACTTGCGCTTTTTCTTTTTTTTGTGATATAATCTATAACGATTAAAAGTTCTTAAATTAGCGTTTTAGGATTGGTTAAGATGATGCAAAAGGAAAGAGAGTTGAAAATTGGAAAATGGTTCTCAATGTGGATAAATAAAAACTGCAAAGGAATAGAGGATTTATTTTGTCAAGATGCCGTTTATATTGAGAGTTGGGGGCCGAAATACACAGGAATAGACGCTATTAAGGATTGGTTTGAAGAATGGAACACACGCGGTAGCGTTAAGACGTGGGATATTAAACAGTTTTTTCACAAAGACAAGCAGACGATCGTAGAGTGGTATTTCCGTAACGAAATGAATGACGGAAGAACAGAGGCGTTCGATGGGCTTTCTTTGATTCAATGGGAAAACGGCAAAATCTGCTTTCTGAAAGAATATGGTTGTAATATCAATCACTATAACCCATACGAAGAGGGCGACAAACCTGTTTTCAGAGATGAAAAGACCAAGTGGTTTTGAGAGGAGAAAGAGATGAGTGAACTTCGCAAAATTCCTAATGTAGGAAAAACAACGGAAAAAGACCTTATCACGATGGGATACACGACCATAGAATCGTTGAAGGGAAAAACAGCAGAGCAGCTTTACGAGGAAGAATGCGCTTTGCGCGGAGAACCCATCGACCGCTGTCAGTTGTATTTATATCGAGCCGTCGAATATTTTGTAAATTCCGAAAATCCAGACCTTTCCAAATGTCCGTGGTGGCTCTGGAAGGATGAGTTTGCTGAACCTTCTCCTTGCGGCGCGGTATGCGCTGAATGCGGGCTGTTTCCCAAAACATGCGAAGGTTGCCGCAAAATAAAAGGAAAAGTGTATTGGCTGCAAAATACACGGGCGGGGATGTTTGCAAAGTTTACGATTGCTGTGTCAATCAAAAGGGGCAGGCAAATTGCGGAAAATGTGATTGTCTACCTTGCGAACGATTTACCAAAGATCCTACGATTTCTGATGAACAGAATAATGCAAATTTGAAAAAGATGATTGAACGATTAAAAAAATATAATGGATAAAGGAGTAATTATTATGTTTGAAAGACAGATCAAGAGCCAGTTATCAAGCAAAGTTGTTAAAGTTATCACGATAGTTTTCGTGACGCTATTTGTTTTAAGTTGTGTTATTGCTTTAAGCGGTTGCAGCAAAGGAGATAACACAATTCAAAATCACGAATGGAAATTTGATAATGTGCAAGGTACAGCTAATGATGGAGCAGTAATTGCTTGCTCCAAAGATAGTCAATGGGTGTCAGAAACGGCAAAAATTATTGAGCTTTCAATCCAAATAAAAGAGGGATCATTGACTATTGTGAATGAAAGTGACCAAGAAACATTTGTTTTATCGTATAAAGAAAAAGATTTATCAGGCGAAAGTACAATTTATGATGTTGAATATAACGGAACAAAGGGTATTGCGTCAGTTAGTAAAACAACATATCAAGATAAAACGGAGATTCCAACTTTAATTATTTCAATAAATGAGTATAGTTTATATTTTTACGAAAAATGAGAATCAAAATGTCAGGGTTAATTAAAGAGTATTGAACAAATCGTTAAAATGTAAAAGGAATATTAGTAATTATGAATAAGATTGCAGTAATATATTGTTCAGTCCATCATAAAAACACAGAAAAATTGATTT
>CASEHS010000064.1 GCA_949287815.1 uncultured Bacillota bacterium
CAAAATGCTTATCTTTTGGTCTTTGGTTCGGAATAGTGTAGTGCTGGCGGTCTATCTATTGTTTTCGGTTGCTTGCTTCTTTACCGTACATGAGCATTATCTCCGATTGATGTCACACAAACTTTCACCTAACGGGAAAAAGAGATACGAAATGCCTATTCGTACCCGCCATGTAAATATATAAAGTTTGTGTGACATTCGTAGTATAGCATAGTAGCGGTTAAAACACAAGTTTTTAGTGCTAAAAATCCGAAAAAAACACCTTTTCTTATCTGTTTTCCTCCCCTTTCCCATTTGCTAAACTGTAGTATCAACAATCGCAATTTTAATAAAAAACATCATCGATTTTCAATAATCAATCGCTATTTCTTTGCTTGCTCACGCAAAGCAGCATATCCGGCTTCTATGAGCTTAACCTTTGTTAGTCCGTTTTCTTTGAGAAAAGCATTGATTTCGTCGTAAAGCTCGCGCGGAATCATCGTCTGGAAGTTGCCGCAAGTCTCCCTGCGCTTTTCCTTATTTCTTTCTTCATACCTGCGGTTTGCCAACCTCTGCGGCGTATCTTCTTTGCGTGTAACCATTTTCTTTCTCCGAAACAATTTTTCTAAATTATAACATATCGCTCTCAATATCGCAAACGGCGAATTATTGTTTCACTGTCTTGTTATGATTAAATTTCAGCTACTGCTCCTATACAGTTATAGATAATCTCTACTTCCTGGCTACACTGCTTGTCGTTCTTACGCGCATGTATAAGAATTTTATCTATGAACGTTCTCACCACTTCGGGGGTCAACTCAGTCAGCTCGGTGTACTTTTTCACAAGCCGCATAAAACGCGATATATCTTCTTCGTCCTTCTTCACTGCTGCAATATCTGACCGAAGAGCATCTATTTTCTCGGTCAATTCCGCCTGCTCCTGCTCATAAGTTTGCGACAGCTTTTTAAACCTTTCTTCGGTAAGGTTGCCGCACACCTTATCTTCATACAAGTTCTGGATTATCCTGTCAAGCATAGCTATTCGTTTTTCGGTCTCCTCGTATTCCCTATGCTTTTCCGCCGAATCCTTTGTAGACTTACGCTTACTTTTCTCTTGGAGCATTGCCACAAATTCCTTTTCATGTGCCTTTGCCATTCCGAGAACACGTTGCAGATCTTCGAGAACAATTTTTTCAACCGCATGCAGCGTTATGTAGTGCGACGTGCATTGACTATGCTTTTCCTTGCGGTAAGATGCACAATTAAAACAGTCCTTTTCCTTGCCGCGGTGCCTGTTGAGATACATTTTACTTCCGCAATCAGCACAATATAAAAGCCCCGAAAATACGCTCATCTCCCCATCGATAGACAACCTGCGCTTTATACCTTCCCTCAATTTCTGGACGGTATCAAACGTATCTTTATCGATTATCGGCTCATGCGTATTCTCAAACACGACCCAGTCCTCTTTCGGAAGAAAAACCACCGAATGGCTCTTATACGACTTCTTCTTTGTACGGAAGTTTATCGTATGCCCCAAATATACGGGATTAGAAAGTATGCGTCTGACCGCCGTTACCGTCCATATTTCAGGGTGATCTACCTTTTCAAGTTTATATTTCCACCCTACTTTATGTTTCCAGACTACCGGCGAAATAGCACCCGTTTCATTGAGCTTTCTTGCTATCTGGGAAGGACCATACCCCTCCACACACATGGAATAGATACTCCGAATTATCCCCGCCGCTTCTTCTTCGATATGCCAGTTGCCGTCGCCGTCTTTCGTGTAACCGTATGGCGGACAGTTTGTAAGGCTTTTGCCGGACTTACCCTTTGCTCTTAAAACAGCCTTTACCTTTTTGCTGGTGTCCTTTGCATACCATTCATTCATGATATTGCGGAAGGGTGTAAAGTCGCTGTCGCTTTCCACCATATTGTCCACGCCGTCATTGACAGCTATGAAATGGACGCCCGCCTCGCCGAAATACACCTCGCTGTAATATCCGACTTTGAGATAATCTCTGCCGAGCCTCGACATATCCTTGACGATTATCGTTCCGATACGCCCCGCATCGACATCGCGGATAAGTTCCTGAAAGCCCGGACGGTTAAAGTTTGTTCCCGAATACCCGTCATCCGTATAAAACTTAGGATTAAGATAGCCGTGACTTTCAGCATAATCGCCAAGCATCTTTTTCTGATTGACAATGCTGTTGCTGTCCCCTTCTTCGCCGTCGTCTACGCTCAGCCTGCAATAAAGCGCAGTCGATAAATCCTCAGCCGCCCTGACTTTCATTTTGTTGCCTCCTATAACTCTTTCGATAAATCGTTCACAAGCAATCGCCTGATTTTGGTCTCCACTTTTTCGGTAGCGCTTTCTGCCTGCCTTACCACCACCGAATATGTATTCCTGCCTATCTTCTTTATGTAACTGTATCGATTCTGCTCCATTCCCCTATCCTTTTTAAATTTAATGTGCAGAACCGCCTGACTCTCCCTTATGCACAAACACCCGCGTTTGGTGTTTATCGTATATATACTATACACGGCTTTTAAAGAATTGTCAAGCGGCGCGCACCTTTTATGCCAAAATTGAGATTATCATTATAATGCTTTGCACAAGCAAGAGCGCCGGCGTCGCCCAGAACAGAAACTTTCTGAAACCGCGCTCAAAAGAGACGTCCTCTTTAAGCCTTATAATTTCCTTTTCCGTCTCCTTCAACTGTACTCCTACCTGTTTTGCCGACTCGTCAATCTTTTTCTGAAAATCGGTTATTGTCAGCTCAATCGCCCTTGCCGTAGCCGTTTGAACTTCCTTCGTTACCCTCTCCGTCATTTCCGTCTGATTGAACGTCAGCCTTTCCAGCCTTCTCGTCACGCTCTCGACGTTCTCTTTCAAGCTGTTCACGAACTTTTCGTTGTTCTCTGTTAAGTCGTTCACTTTCAGCTTCAAGTCCAGAACTTGCACATTCAGCCGCGAAACTAAGTTGTTGCATTTCTCGTTCGACAGCGCCAAGGCCTTCTGTAATAATCCGCCCTGCGTGACGGCCAAAAGATTGTCCACCGCCGAGTTTAGCTCCATTACCTGCTGATTGTCCGTTATGATTTCGTCCTCGTCGTCCAAAATCGGTTGAGGACGTTTTCCCGTAATTCTGTTTTCCAATCCTCTTTAACACCTCGCTTTTTGTATAGTTTTGTCCAAGCCTTGCCCCGCGGACAGGCTTTTTCTTTTCGGGATGCAAATAAGAATAATCTTTTCCGCTCCTCGTTATTTCCACCCCGTAACATTCTTTAAGGTAGGCTTTAAACTCCTGTTCGGTTTTCGCATTTGATGTTCCCTCCTGAATGACCTCTCTGAGTTCTTCCTTCCACGAAGTTCCACCCTTCAGAATGATGTGCTTTTCAGATGATGTGCGCTTATGTTTCGCCACCTTCCGCCAGTCGGTATAACTGAAACCATATTTTTCGCCTATACGGTTTGCCTCGTCTTTCATCCTTCCGTATTCGTCGGAAGTTATGTGCAGCTTTCTGCCGGTGATGGGATTTACCGCATTGACAACGATGTGACTATGTACTGTTTTTGTGTCCGTATGCGTGGCAATCACGCATTCGTGTTCGGGGAACAGGAGTTCAGCCATTTCCTCTGCATAGCGCTGTGCTTGCTGTGGATTTACATTGTCCTGCCTGGCACACGATAATTTGATATGATAGTATTTTCTCTCATCAAATTTTTTCCCTTTGCCAAACAGGTTCTGCGTGTCCGTAAACTGCCGCGCATAGTCCTCATCTTCAAAGAGATTGCGCACCGACACCAGCTCTGCCTTATTTTTGTCCGTGATATAAGCGATCACCTTTTTGGGAGTCGCCTTACCCGATGAGCATTTAAAAAGCGGCATTCTTCTCCCCCTATTGCGCTTAAAATGTAAGCGTATAATTTCTTAATCTCCGCAAGCGCCGAAAGCAGCTCTGCCTCGGTCGTCATGCCGAAATAATTCGCCTTTGCAAGTTGATTGAGGTTATTGCCCTGCCGCTTCAATTCAGTCAATATCTCACCGACATTAGGAATACTGACGACGGGCTTTCCCGTTATTGCGCGAATGATAAACTCCGTCATGGTAAGCCCGCTCGCTTTGAGTTTTTCATCTATCACTTTTTTCTCTGCCTCCGTTGTTCTGAACGTATAGGCAAAAGGTCTTGTTCTGTTTCCTATAATTCTTCACCTCCCAAAAGAGTACATTGCTTTACGGGGTCTTAGGGGGTTCCCCTAACGAGGCGACTTTTTAAGTCGGCGTTTGGCAAGCCAAATGCGTACCTCGCTATCCTCTCAAACAACATTCCCCTCACGGTTTTTGCTTGCCAAAAAAACAAGGTTTAAATACCGTATTTTATCGCTTTATCGTTCTGACAACTAAGTTGATTTGCGCGAAAATCGTCGCCTTCCAACCTTATAACTCTTGTTGACATTTCGTTTACGCGCTCGATAATAGCCTTATCAAGACTGAGCTTACTTGCAAGTTCGTCCATCGCATAATTGCTGCTAAACACCGTCGGCCGCTTGGAATTGTAGCGCGCGTTTATCATCTCAAACAGTTTTTCCTCCGCCCATTTTGCTGCGCTCCGATTGTATTCCCTGCCGATAAACTCCTTACCGAAATCGTCCAGAAAGGCAAAATCGCAAGTCATAAGTTTGCGCATTATTTCAAGTTCCCCTATACCATCTCCGCTGTATCCTGACCGTATTTCTGAAAGGATCCGTGCAAAGTTCGTGTAGACGCAGCGGTACCCTTTACGCAATAACTCATTGCAGATACAAGCCGTTATATAGGTTTTACCTGACGAGTTATCCCCGTAGAAATACAGCCCGATATTTTCTCTTCTCATGTCGGCAGCATACTCTACATAGCGTTTAGCCCTTGCGTAAGCCGCTCTGTTATGCTTGGTTATAACTGCCGTTGACAGTCGACAATCCTTATACCTGTCACCCATAAGAGAAAGCCTTTGACGGTCATAAAACTCCTCAAGATTACGGCGTATCGCTTCAAGCTCTTTTTCCTTTTCAATCTGGTCGCTCTGACACTTACACAGGCAACGTGCGCAGAACGTCTTATCGTCTGAAACATAAACTCGCAAGGTGTGACAACTTTTACATCTCGGAAATCCGTCCCCGTCCAGATACTCGTCATCTCGCAACGGCAATATAACTTTTTCAAAAAGACTACCCGCTTTTACTTCATCCATCACTCATCCTCGCGCTTGTATTTGTCTGCATCGATTTCAGGCTTGGGCGGTAACAGAGGATACTTGTTCTGCTCGTTCCTCACCCAATTTCTGATTGCCGCCCGCCAGTCCTTCATAGGTGTTTTGCCCACACGCCAACCGTTGCTTTCGTAATAGTCATAAAACCGATGTGCATCCAGCTTAAAGTCGTTTTCAGAACAATACGCAACGATTTCGTCTATTGTTGGCTTACGGAAGCGATTAGTCCTTCTCTCTTCATCTGCGGAAGTAACAACTTCTTCTATCTTATCTTCTCTTAATCTATCTTCCTCTATCTTATCTTCGGTTGACATCTGGTTGTCATTCGGTTGACAAGAGGTTAATCTTTGGTTGACATCTGGTTGACAAGCGGTTGACATCTGGTTGCCATAAGCGCAACCTGATGTTACCTTTTCTGCATACGCCCCGTTTTCCTGCAAAATCAGTTGCGACTTTTCCTCCGTGAACACAGTCGGATGGGAGCGGTCGCGCCGCAAGGTATTATGTATTTTCCAATGTCTGATTACCGCTACGCTGTTCTTCAACATGAGGACGAACCTTTTTTCAATGAGCAAATCCAGATCGCTTTCAGTCGCACCGATATAATCTCTGATTCGCTTGGGGTTTCCGACAAAGCCCTCATCGTCCGCATTTATGACAAGGTGAAAATACAGTGCCTGCGCCGACAATGGCATATCTAGGAAAGCATCTGTATCAAGCACCTTTTTGCTCAGCATACGTTTTTCTGCCATCCGACTATTCCCCCTCTTTTGTTCGCCCTTTTGATAAGTTGTGTTGCCATTCCCGAACATGGATTATATATAGCTACTCGTTCATTGTTTCTATCTAAATTATGTCTCATAAAGTTCCACTCTCTTGTTGCTGTTTTTATACTATCCCTATGGAACAAACACTTTGCAGTTGGTTTTGATAATGTCGCCTATGTCCCTGCCGTACTTTGCATTGAGCTGTGAAAAGCTCTGCAACACGAACAGATAACGAATGCCTCTCGAC
>CASEHS010000065.1 GCA_949287815.1 uncultured Bacillota bacterium
GAAAACCAACGTAATGGACGATTTGACGAATGCAACGGTAAACGGAGAGCCGTTCGATTTGGAGAAGTACAATTTCGATACGAAGAAAAACACGCAGGTGCTTTCCTTTATAGAATACTGTTACAGTTTTTATGAAGAGAAACAGGGGGATTTCGGTTTGTATGTCTATGTATATAATCCGAAAGGATTGAAATTCGATACCGAAAGCGTGTTGAATCAGGTGCAGTTTGCAATCACGAACGAATCGGATTCGGAATATATAAAATATCCTTTGAAATTTCTGAACATGTCGGAAAAAGCGGATTACGAAGGTTTGTTTTACAAATTCAAAGTAGTTTTAAGCGATGAACAGAAACAGGATATTTTGGGGATGGTAAACAGCAGTAACCGTATGTATAAGGTGAGCGGGATAGAGCTTTTGACAAAAGGCGATATGAACGCAACGGAATATGCCGTAAATACGACATACAGTTACAGCGGGTACGCAAAAGGATACGGAAGTAACGAGCAGGCGGAAAGTACATTGAAATTTACGAGCGAAGGGTTGGAAACGCTTTCTTTGGAAGTATATCCCACGGTATATCGTCCCGAAGGAACGAACGGAAAAAATGAGTATACGCAGGACAGTTTACACAGTGTATATTTCTCGGTACCGAATAAAGTCATAGAGCAGTACGGTGTGATGAGTGCGGTTCATGCAACGTGGCTGAATGCGGTACTTTATCCCGCGCTTGTAACGGGGAATCAAAATGTATTTGATAGTTTGACTCCTTATTTGGGTCAATATCTGCATGGGGGTTACATAAAAAGTCCGCCGAATACGGCGTTTGAATATGCTCTGATTTCGACGAAAGCGGAGGAGGGTTTCAAAGGAACGGTAGAGGCGTCAATGGCGGGATATTTTGCATATAACGTAATCATGGACGCCAACAATATGGTGGAAGGTTCTTTTTATGACGAGGTATTGTATTATCTCTACATGCTGTTCAATGCGGGTGGCGGAACGGACAGTGCGGATAATTATACGGTGAAATCGGAAGATATTATGGCGAAACTGAAGGAAGGCGCGGGTAAATTCGGAGGTGAACTTGTCAACGGAAAATATGCGGCGTGTATGTTTGAAAGCGTAGACGATAAATTTACCGAAGTGAACATAAAAGCGGAAGATAAGTTTTCTTTGACGAGCGAAATCGTGGATAAGTCTTGGTGGGATAAACTTTGGGGATTGAGCGGAAACGTGTCGTCCTCGACGTTTGACGGAATCAAAGCCATCTATCCCGTCACGGACAGCGATCTTGCCGGAACGGATGAAGAAGTATCCGAAAGATTGTTTATATCATCTGCCGACGTTGCCGATTTCAAGCAGTTTTACAATGCGGAAAAAGCGGACAGTACGGTGTATTTGTTCCGTTATCAGGTGAGCGATTATATAGCGCAAGAAGTAACGGAATATAAACATGTTGAAGATTGGGCGTTGATTGGCGGAACGTTTAATACTTATGAAGTTGTTGACACAAACGCTTATTTTTTTCAGGAAACGGTCAATCTGGACTTCGATATCATAGACGTAACGTTTTCAACGGGAGAAATGGAAACTGTGATCCCGGTTGTATCGAGCCCGATAGACGTGATACCCGATGCGACGGCGCCGGTATATACGGAGTCGGACGAAGAACCGGCGTGGCTGAAATGGCTGAAAGCGATTGTTGCGGCGGTGATTATAGTCGTAATACTCGTTATATTCGGGCCGCTGATTTTTTGGCTTTTGAAATTGGTAATAAAGATTATTCTTTGGCCGTTCAAGGCAATCGTTAAACTTTTTAAGGGGAGGTAAAACGTGAAAAAGGCGAAACGTATCATAGCGTTTGCCTTGCTGATAGGGATAGCGTTCGTGCTCGTATATTTCGTTTTTACGGGTAAGCGGTTCGGGCGTTATCCCGAAAATGCCGAGGCATTGCAAGGCGAAGTGTATGTAAATGAGAATGTAGTTCTTTCTTTTTACGATACCGGTTTGTGGTATGAAACGGAAGAGAAAGTATTGCTGCTGGAAATAAAGGAATATGCCGACGGTGTGCTGAGCGCGGAAAGAAACGGAGATACCTATCGGTTTACCGTTATCGATGCGGATGCCGTCTACGATTGGCAGATAAATAAAATTCTCATAAGGAGGGGGTGAAGAAAGTTGAAAAAGAAAATAGCGTTTATTTTTGTCAATGTCATTGTGACGGAGATATTCATTTTGCTTGCGTGTACGGTTTTTCGTGAATCGTATATGCGATTTTGGGAAACGTTGAGTCGTTTGGGCGAATCGCTTCAATATCTGTGGTGTATGCTGACGGGAAAAGTCTGTGAAGCACCTCGATTAAATCAGTCGTATGTGCTGGGGAATATACATATTCTTCCGCAAAGTTTCGACGGGTTTATCCGTAACGTAAAAGCGTATTTTTCTCTTTTAGTTAATAGCGCAAATCTGCATTCCTTCGGCGGACAAGCAGGGGAGCGGCTGACGGTGCTTTTTGCGGTAGTCCTTATAGGCATTCCGTTGGTAATTGCTTTAAGTTTTATTTTGAAAGCAATCTATCGTAAGCCGAACATCCGATACGACGTGGACAGTGTTCCGCTTAGAATATTTAAGAAGATTTCTGGGGTGACGTATCAGCCGATTAAACGGTTTATGCAGGAGTATTTCGAGGGGCTGAAAGGGAACAGAAAACTTAAAATTGCATGGCTTATGATCTGGTTGTTTAATCTGAACGTCGTATCCATAGGTACGGCTTTTTCGGCATACTATTTTTATTTCGCTGCATCGTTCGATTTCGGCTCAATATACCGTCAAATATGTATGCTTTTGGCGGATATGTATTTGGGATTAAACAAAATTCCGTGGTGGGTTCTGTTGGGAGCGTTGTTGTTGCTTTTTAACCGTTGGAGGCATAAAAAGGCGTTTAAGAGATTGTATCGCATGGAAGCAAGAAACTGCGGGTTTATTAACGAACTTCCCATTGTTTCCATGACTTGCGGGAGTATGGGGAAAAAGAAAACGACCGTGATTACGGATATGGCGCTTTCGCAAGCCGTAATGTTTCGTCAGAAGGCTTTGGAGATTTTACAGAAAACGGATATGAAGTTCCCGTTTTTTCCGTGGATAGCGTTTGAAAACGAATTGAAAAAGTGTATGGAATATCGGTGTGTATATAATCTCGCAACGGCAAAGGAATGGGTGGATAAAAAGAGGAAACGCTTTGAAGCGCACGGTAATTTTATGTGGCAGCTATACGGTTATGACGGTGCAAGATACGGCATGACGTATATGGACGAACTGAAAGAAGAAAGCATATTCGACGCGCTGAAAACTTATGCGCAGGGGTATTTCGTTTACGTGGTGCACTCGAGCCTTATTGTTTCGAATTTCTCCATACGTACCGACGATTTTCTTGCCGATCAGGGGAATTTCCCGCTTTGGGTAAACGATTTTTTCCCGAAAGGTATTGCGGCAAACAGTCGTTTTGCGAACATTTTGGATTTCGACGTTTTGCGGCTCGGCAAAAAGGTTTTAGAGCATAACGAAAGGTCGGGAAGTTTTGAGTTCGGCGTCGTGGCGATTACGGAAGTAGGCAAAGAGCGGGGGAATAATCTGGAGCTTAAAGAAGTCAAGAAAAGCACAGAAGAAACCAATCAGAAAAACGATTTGTTTAACGGCTGGCTGAAGATGTGCCGGCATTCGGCAACGATAGACAATTACCCGTTTATTAAAGTGTTTACCGACGAACAGCGTCCCGCGAGTTGGGGAGCAGACGCGAGAGATTTATGCGATATCCTTACGATAATCGAATCGGGCGAGCAAAGACTTGCGTTCCCGTTATACATTTTTGAAGAAACAATCAGCGATATTTTGTTTTCTATGTTTTTGAGATTATATACGGACTTGCGGTTTTTAAGGGGGGACAACACATTGCTTATACATATTTGCAAATCGGTAACGTCGGCGGTATATAAGCGGAATGTACGAATATATAACCGATACGGCTACTGTGTGGCGAAAATAGAAAAAGAGCGCGGAACGCAGGACGGAAAGAAAGAGAAGAAGAAATATTTTCTCATGAATAAGAAGATTTACAGCAGGCGGTTTTCGACGGATTGTTTCTCGGATTATTTTAACTGCCTTGCGAAAAAGACGGACGTCGGGATTATGGACTATATGGCTTACGAAACGGAAAAAGCGAGCGTGGAAGAACTTAAAATGCAGAACAGTTACTTCATTAACTCGCTGTATAAGGAGGATGCGGATTTTGGAAGTCATTAAGAATACGATTTATAATGCCGATTGTATGCAGATGATGAAAGATATGCCGGATAATATGGCTGATTTCACGTTGACGGATATACCGTATGGCGCGGTAAACAGGCAAAGTAACGGATTGCGAAATTTAGATAAAGGTAATGCGGACATTGTAACGTTTCAGATTGTGCCGTTTTTAAATCATGTGATGCGATTGACGAAAAACAGCGTTTGTATATTTTGCGGGAAAGAGAAATTCAGTCAAATCTATGAATATTTTGCGCGGCAAAAAGGAACTGTCCGTCCTATTGTCTGGCAAAAAAGCAATCCGTCGCCAATGAACGGAAGGTACATATATTTAAGCGGCGTAGAATTAGGCGTGTGGTTCAAGAAACGCGAAGGAAGTGTCTTTAACGGGTTTTGTAAAAATACCGTGTTCAGGTATCCGAACGGAAGAAGTAAAATTCATCCGACAGAAAAGAATCATGAACTTTTACGGGAACTTATACGGGATAATACAAACGAACACGACTTGGTTTTTGATCCTTGTGCGGGGAGCGGTGCGCATTTGTTGGTGGCGCGTGAAAATAACAGGGCGTTTGTCGGAATAGAGATAGACGAAAAATATTGTCAAACGGCAAGGGAGCGATTATATGCCGTTCGGGAAATGTAAGATATATTCCGACGGAAGCCATTATATAGCCATACCGCACATACCGAGAAAAAAGCGACCGCGAAAACCGATTAAGGAAGAAAAGATCGTTGTAAAAGAACCTGTTGACGACGAATTTGAACCCGTGAAAAAGAGTCCCGTGCAGAAGAGTATGTTTTCCGCGGAAAGCCTTTTAACACCGCTTACAGCCGACGAAGAAAAGGCGTATGCGGAATTTATCGATTACGTGAATAATCTCAATCAAAAGCCTGCTGAGAAGCCTGAAATTGAGCGTACTGTTACGCATAGAGAACTGTTTGAAGAACTTTACGAAAAGAGCAAGGGCAAAAGCAGGAACGAACGTAAACGAATTATTCTTTCGCAAATGGAGCCGTATTTTCAAGATAAGGAAAAAGCAAAAATGTTTGTAGATTCGCAATTTGAGCGAAAACGAAAGAATATGGTTTATCGAAGAATAAGGCTTTTCAGAAAAGTCAATTTGCAACAATTCAATTATTTTTGTACTTTTACTTATTCTGATGAGAAACATACGGAAGAAAGTTTTAGAAAAAAACTTACGAATTGTTTGTCGCTGCTTTCAAGTCGTAAGCAATGGAAATATATTGGAGTTTGGGAACGTTCGCCTGAAAAGAAGAGGTTGCATTTTCACGGGATATTTTATATTCCCGACGGAACGATGCAGGGAGAATTAAAAGAAATTGCAGATTATTCACCTATTAAAGGTAAAGTGCAATATACCGTTCAGAACACATATTTTAACGAAAAATTTGGAAGAAGTGATTTTGAGGAAATTGGCAGTCCTGCTTTTTTGGGACAATGTGTGGCGTATCTTGTGAAATATTTGGAAAAGACAGGGGAGAAACTCGTGTATAGCAAAGGGTTACCGCAGTATTTTGTTTCGGACATTTTAGACGACGATATAGTGTGCACAATGGGAGCGGATAACCAAAAGTTACTTCTCTTTGACGATTTCAAATGTTTTGATGAAGGAACGTATATGGGGCAGGTGAGCAAAGAAGTAATAGCACAAATGCCGAAGGAAAACTGAAAAGAAATCAAGAAAGAAAAAGCCCCGACAAAATGGGCGGAGAGGTTGCGAGCGGTTCAGCGCAAACCTCCGCCTTGTCGGGGATAATTTTGAAGGAGATTTCAGTTTTAGGCGTGTGCTTGTCTCGGCGCTTTCGGGCGTAGCCCGAAAGTGGCGACGCGGCTTGCCGCGCTCGCCAGCTTTGCCGA
>CASEHS010000066.1 GCA_949287815.1 uncultured Bacillota bacterium
ACGGACGTATTCGACGGTTAAGCCCTCAACGTCGTCTATCGTGTAAAGAGATTCGGCTATATTTGCTCTGAGACACAGAAGCCCGCCGATAGATTTAACGGTCACTTTGACGTTCTCAAAAGTGTTAGCCTTTCTCGGGTCGTAGTTCCAAAAACTACAGCCGAATAAGGTATCTACTTTTCCGTCCGAGTTAATAGCAATGTCTCTGTAAATCGTCGAATGACTCATAATCGAGGTTATTATTCCGCCTTCGGTAAGATACGAGTCGGATTCGCCGCTCATTATGTTTATCGTAACGTCCTCTACTACGGCCTCTCTTATCGTACGAGCAAGAACAGTTCTGCCATCTCCAAAACCGTATGCGTTTACGGTAAGGTTTTTGATGACGGCTCCTTTGCCGACAAGTCCGAATGTGTAAACAGTGCCGGTTACGGAATATCCCGCCCCGTCAAGCGTTCCGCGGAAGCCGTAAAGTCCGTCCACGTTCTGCCAATTTGTGCCGTTGCCATTTTCGAATGCCGATTGGGGATCACCGATATGTGTCGTCAATTTATAATATCCGTAAATCGCGTATTCGGCATTGTCGGACTTAAGCAGTTCGTTAAACTGATCGACATTGCTTATTTCTTTGGTTATCACGGTAACAGGGATTTGCAAGGTGTAAAATTTATCGTCTTTTCCGATAAGTACGGTAAGCATATTGCTTCCGTGAATCAACGTATTGTTTCTGAACTCCGCGTCGATATGCAAAGAAGTTACGTCGTTTCCGAAGTAGTATCCATTACAGGAAATGGAATAAACAGAAGCGCCGCTGTATTCTTTGAGATCGACGGAATTATCCACGCTGTCGACAAAAATTTCTTGCGTTTCTTCTAAAAAGACTTCTTCGGATTCGGTAAATATAACCACGCTGATTTGCGCTTTGACGCGAATTCCGTTTACGCCTTCAAAGGTAATGTCTATGGTCGTTTCGCCTAAGTTTTCACCGAATAACTCGCGATCGTTAAATAAAGATAACACGCCGTTTACAAATTTGTATTCGGGAATTTTAACGCCTTTGGTTTCAACGCCTATAACCTTAGAACCTTTGAAGCGATCGCCCACGTTCAACTCGATGTTCGAACCTTCGACGTTTATTATGTCTGCAACGGCGATTTCTACGGTATCGGTTATTTCGCCGTCAAATCCGTAAACATCTTCAAGATATACGGGAACGTAAATTCCGTCTGTATATTGCCTTGCAAGTTCTTTTACGTATTTCGCGTTGATAACGCAGGAAGTAAAATTATTCCCGCCGAACGCGTATTGCTTATCGAAGCCAAACAAAGAATCGAGTTTGGCATTTTCAGCATTAATACTCAACTCTTTAACCGAGTTGCCCTTGAACGATTTAGTCGTAACAAGCCCTACACCGTCAACCCCGATTCCGGGAACGCCTTCGGAAACACTTATCGTTACGTTTTCGATAAACGAGTTAAGAACGTAATCGCCAATAACCGACTTGCCTGCTTCATTTACGCCGCCGCTTACCGCAAAATTTACGTTTCTTATGGTTGCTCCGGCGATGACGTAGCCGAATAAACCGTGGTTACCGAGAGGCGCGGTAACGGTGTGCCCGTTACCCTCAAGGATTCCGCAGAAGCCGTTCCTTCCGCTGAACGCGACTTTCGCTTCGTTTGAGAAGGAATCTAAAGTTATATCGTTTTTAAGTTCGTAGTAGCCGTAATTTCTCTCCGCCGTAATCTTCAGCGCAGAGATTAGATCTTCTTCCGTGTATATATATTTCGTTACGATGAGTATCGGTACTTTAATCGTCTTTTTACCGCTTCCCGTATTTACGGTTACGGTCAATTCCCTTTCGCCGTAATAGTCCGCGAAATCGCTTCCTTTCAACGCAGAAAGCGAGCCGTCGATTCTGACGTTGTCGAGATATATGCTTTCTACCGAATCGTAATCAATGTCGCCGAGAGTTACGGAGTTAGCCGATTTAGAAACCTCTATAACCTGTCTCCCTCCGCCAACGTATTCGATTTCGTCGGGCGTATAATCCGAAAGCATGATTCTCTTTATGCTCTCGATTTGTTCGTGAGACACGCCTATATAGCCGGTAAGGAAACTTTCGATCGCATAAGAAAGCGTTCCGCCTTCAACGCCATAATTGGTTTTTATAGCATTCATCAAGGCGCCGAATGCAACGAAATTGTCATAGTCGTTCTGCATTACGCCGATTTCGGTAAATTCGCCGTCTTTAATCTCGCTTCTGTATCTAAGCCCGGAAACACTTGAAAAACTTGTAAGCTCGAAATCTCTGATCAGATCGGCTTCGCTTACACCAAGAAGACCGTTAATCAAAAACGCCACGGTACCCGTTCTGTCCGCGCCCGCGTTACAATGTATATAGACAGGATAATTGCGCTCATCGGCAAGAACTTCGAAAATGCCTTTCAAAGAGCGTCTCATTGCATTTTCATTCCTTACCGCATTACCCGTCGCATATGACAGGCGGCGCGCGTCGTTCTTATTCTCCATCGAATTAACCAGCGTGTTTCCGTCATTCGGCAAAGCGTTCCAGACAGAAGGTTCCAAAATATCGGTATATTGACCGATGGTATATTTATAGTACGGAAGCGACGCGTCTACAAAATTCACCGTCTGATTGGCGTCGTCTTTATCCTGCGTCCTTAGATCTATTTCCGTTTTGATTTTTAAGTCGTCTTTAAAAGTTTGCAGCCCGTTTTCCGTTAATTTGTTATTGCCCCAATTACCATATCCGTTAAGTTGGTTTCCGCGATATATTTTTCCGTAATTGACAAATGAGCCGTCCGCACTCCAACCTCCGAGGTCTCTTATATTCGAAGTCCCCTCGGCATAAATTAAACGAACGGAAAGATCTTCCGTCTTAAAAACGGAAGTGTCTGACGTGTCGAATCCATCGCCTGCAACTTTCCAATAATACGTCGTAGACGGCAGTAAGTTATAAACGTCGAGTTCCCTCGTAAAACCAGAAACGACGTACGACATTGCGTTATCGAAATTTTCGTTATCGGCAATGTAAATCGTATATTTCACGCTTCCGTTGCCGTTCCAGGCAAGTTTTACAGGTAACGCGCCGGCATCTTTTGACACTTTATCCTTCGGCAAAGCGGCTATCTGCTCCGAAACGTCAGAAGCAGAAAGATATTCCCTTATAGCATCATCAACAAGTTTAACGTTGCCCGCTTCGGGAATTTCTTTAAGAACGATTTTTTCATCTTCGATTTCGCTCGGATCTTCCAAATCTCCGAGGTCTCCGGAACCATCGGGATCAATCGGTTGCTCCGGACTCGGACCGGGCTTCTCTTCCTGTGGATTCCCGCTTTCACATGCGACGGTGCACATCAAAGAAATCGACATCACAAAAGCGAGAAATACAGCAATTAAGATCCTCCACTTTTTCAACTTTTTCACATTGTCTGATAACATTTTCTCTTTCATTTTTCCTCCATTATTGATTTACATACCTCTTCTTATGAAGAGAAGCGATTCATAATATTAGTGTTGGCGATTTAGCAATAATTTTACTCGCAAAATCCCGATATTACCCCATTCCAACGCTTGCATTATACACACCAATGAGATATAATTATTGTAAAATTCAATCAAGTTTTTGCAGATTCCTATCATTATGAAGAAAAAGAACCAAAATTATCCCGTAAAACTTAATAAGCATACAAATCCGCTTTATTCGCTTAACGACGTTTCCGCATTCTCTCAGGGGCTTGCCTATTATCATAACCGCTCTTACCCGATACTAATGCACTCGCACGACTATTACGAATTAAACGTAGTTTCGTACGGCGAATGCAGGCACTACGTTAAAAATAAAAATCACCCTGCAAAAGCCGGTGATATGTTTATGATTCCGCCGCACACAGAACACGGATACTGGTCGAACGACGAAAAGACAAAAATTTTCCATCTTATTATAAAAAACGACTTGTTGGATGATTATAAAAAACAACTCGACCACTACCCCGGAATGAAAATATTATTCGAAGTCGAACCGCAAATCCGGCAGGCGTTTAACGATCTTTCGCTTAACATAAATATTCCTAAAGAACTCCTTAGCGATTTTGTAAGCGATTTCGACGAACTTATCGACATGGATAAAAAAAAGGACGAAGACAATAACGTAATGTTCGATCTGAAAAGCGTATGCCTTTTGTGTAAACTCGCAAAGTTGATTTCGCAAAGATATGCATCGACGGTTGAAACGCGCGACAACACAACCGACTATATAATTTTGAAAACGACACAATACATGGAAGAAAATTACGCCTCGAAAATCACCGTAGACGATTTATCTAAGATAGTAAATATGTCAACGTCGAATTTTTTCAGGTACTTTAAAAACGTTTTTAATACGTCGCCTATGGAATATCTTAAAAAAATCCGCATTGCTCACGCCACCACCATGCTTTCGTCAACAGACAAACCGATAGCTTTCATAGCGCAAGAATGCGGGTTCTTCGATCAGTCTCATTTTGCCAACGTATTCAAACAGTCCACGAATATGAAGCCGAAGGAATTTCGTCAGAAATCCCAAAACCAAAGAAAATAGTTTTTTTATAACGGTATAAATCCAATGTCAGCATTGTCGATTATTACTATATTTCCGGTATTGATAAATTTCCGCAAACACACTTTTTCTTCTGCTTTTACATTGTTACAATGAGTGGTTCACATTCTCCCGTCATCGTGACATCTGCCACCTGTCAGATAAAACAAACACTACGCCCTTGTAAGGTAAATTAAATAAAAATTTAGCGAGAGAGCCGTTTTGTCGGATCTCTCGTTTGTTATTCTCGGCTATTTTTATCCGCCGTTTACATTAGCCTTCGCGCTTTTTCTTAATAATAAGGAAAGTCGCTGCGCCGACGGCTATCATCATAGACACGACGAAAGCAATAATCAACCCGATGTTTACGGGCTTTTTAGCCTTTAAAATTTCGAATTCATAAACGCTTTCGTTTCCGCATTCGTCGGTAACGGTTACGGTGTATTTGTCTCTCCTTAGTTTTTGCATAGAAAAAACGCCGCGTTTACACACGACGTTTTGCTGTTTGTTTATAGAATTTTACATATCGAGCGACGGCGAAAAACTTTGCTTTCGTTCGCTTTCTTTCCGATCGTTATTCTGCCTTATTGCGATTTCGTCCAACCCTTTCAGATATTCCGATACGTTCAGATATTCTGTCCCCGCCGTCGTTACTCCGTCCGATCCGCGATATAAAACGTATTTGCCCGTTATCTTTCCGAACGATTTTTCAACCATAGCGCATTTTTCATCATCTATAAGATGCTTATACTGATTT
>CASEHS010000067.1 GCA_949287815.1 uncultured Bacillota bacterium
AGGACTTTGAGGATAATATTCTGTCTGCTGGCCGTGGCCTTCTGCGCGACGGCGATATTCATATTCGTCTACTTCGGATGGTGGGGTATGGCGTGCGTGCTGGGCGCGATAGTCAGCGGCCTTCTGATGGTCTTTTGCAAGCGAAGGCAGGAGGCGCTGGAAAACAAAGATAAGCCCGCCGCGCACGGCGACTTTATCACCGGGCCCCTGAAAGAGGGGGAGGAGAGCGACAGGGACGAGTGAACGGCGGCGCATGCCGCTCTCCCGTTCGGGAGAGCGTATTATATATGTGCGCGCACGCATATGCGCGCGTACGCGTATGCATGCGCGTCGATATGCCTTAAAGATACCGTGCCCGCGGCGCATATGCGCCGCGGGCACTCCGTTTTTGAAGCACCGTCGCTTAAACGTGCATGCAAAAACACCTGAAGGGAGGCGCACCCTCCCCCTCCCCGCCGCGCGGCACGCCCCTTTTGGATACATTCATTATACAATCATTTTGCGGCGGTTTTTTGGGTACGATTGCCGAAAGCCGCCTATTTTTATCTTTACACAACTCCGTCCCCTCTCCCATACACACCTATGCCCGCCCTGTCGCTTTATATAAAGGCAAAAAAGCCCTTTTTGTCCCGTTAAATCTTTAAACGCAAAGGCAAAGCTTTTTCGTTTCCCCTCGCCTTTACAGGACGCCCGGCGCCGTATTCCCTTTTCGGGTTGCCGCTCGGGGAGCAAAAAAGCAGGCAGGACAAAAGCGGACATATATCAATGCCTTTTACAGGAATGCGAAAAGGAAGTTCGCTTGAAACAATTTTACAAGGCGAAGTACTCTTCTTATAAAATAAAAGTCAAGTACCACCGGCTGAGCCGGTGGCTTGATTAGGCGCTTCAAGCGCATGGTACCGGCGGCACTACTCGTGCTCGAAGTTCCTGACAATCGCAACAATTTTTCAGCGGCCACCTCTCGGTGGCTGTCTTTTTATTTGCTTCCTTTTACCGGCTCTCCCGTGAACGGGTCTATATACTCCTTCATGCTTAATTGTTCATACAGTTTATCCTCTTGCAATTGATTCGCTATATATTTCTTTATTGCCTCTTTGTTTCGCCCTACCGTATCTACATAGTACCCTCTGCACCAAAAATGCCTGTTCCCGTAC
The DNA here is from genome assembly GCA_949287815.1 of uncultured Bacillota bacterium. Lineage (GTDB taxonomy): Bacteria > Bacillota > Clostridia > Christensenellales > Borkfalkiaceae > Borkfalkia. The sequence continues at coordinate 1,155 of CASEHS010000067.1, forward strand.
TTATATTTCAGATGGGCGAATTGGTCAAATATCATCAGGCTGCTCTTCCCTTTGAGTATCCCCATGAATCTGCTTACACTCAGCTTCGGCGGTATTGTTACCAACATATGAATATGGTCTTCACACGCATTTGCCTCTATGATTTCCACTCCATCGCATCGCTCGCATATTCGCCGCAATATCTTTCCTAGTGCCGCTTTATATTTTCCGTATATGATTTGCCTGCGATATTTCGGCGCGAACACGATATGGTATTGACACCGCCACTTCGTATGTGCTAAACTATCTATGTCTTTCATTAGACCTCCTGTTTTACTTTTGTTGCGATTGTCAGTCGCCTCAATTGTATTACAGGAGTTTATTTTTGTCCATAGTTGTAAACTCTTTTTCCACTCACTCAGTGAGTGGTTGTCTTTGACAACGCAAATAAATATCCACCGGCATAGCCGGTGGTTTTTCATTTTCGGGCAGTTAGCCCTAATACTACCAGCGGCGCGCAAGCCGCGCTTATGACGACCTGGCAGTCATGCGATTGTTACTTGCCGCCCGTTAACGGGCCTTTCCTGTGCTTAACTTTCTTCTCCTATGCCTTTGCTCCTCTTTTTTGTTCCTTATTTTAATTTTCCCGTTTGCTTTCTATCATTGCTTTTTCTTCTCTTTTTGCCTTTTTGCTTATTCCCTTTTCTTTTGCTCGTTTTTTGTTCATCGGCAAAGCCTCTCTTGAACCCGCGGACTATCCGCGGGTTTTCTTATACAAAAAAAGCGAGTATTCTGCATAAATACTCGCTTTTCTTGAATTGACAGCTTTTTTGTACTGCCAACATGGCTGCGTTGCCCAAAATAGCTGATTTTATCAGCCGTTTTGAGTTTTCATTTCTGTTTTCTCGCTTTTTCCGTTCCGTTTTCGAACCACGCACTTCGCGATTTCAAAGAAGAGATTTCAAATAATCTTCTACGTTTCTGTATTCTATTCCGTTTTCGAGAGTTGCATTTTCTCCGCGATAGATGACCATTCTCTTCGTGATTTTCCCGTATCTGAATTCCGTGTTTTTCAGTTTTTCTTCGTCAATCAAATGCCTGAATTGCTCTTTCGCTTGTTCCTTGCTGTGCTTTACTTCGTAAATTTCACAAGTCGCATTCGCATTATCCGCAACAACCATATCGAATTCGCCGACGGCAAACTGAAGCTGAAAAACTTGCTTTTTCGGATTCGCAATCTTTGTTTCGAGCAACACGATGTCTTCCATCATTCTACCCTTTATATCGCTTAAAATCCGTTCGATACCCAAATCATTTAAGTAATCCAATTTTTCAGTAATGCCTTTTATATCACCCCCGAAAAAACCTTTCGGTTCGGGAAGTTCCCCCCTCTTTTTATCTATATAATCCGTATTTTTTTCGTTTCTCCGATATGGAACCGATCTACGAATATCTGATAAAAAACGCTTTTATCGCACCACGTAACTTTACGGTGCAAATCTAACTGATTGATATAAGGATATTGAAAAAAGTTATCCAATATAACCGTACAGTCGCTATGTCGATACAAAATGCTTGCCAGCAGGTCTTCGCTTTCGCCGCCGCGCAGTAGCCGTGCCACCGCGTCCGCCTTATTCGATCCGTTTGCCAATAAAAGTATCTTCTTGGCTTGCATTATACTTCTCAGTCCCATTGTAAAGGCTTTACGCGGCACTTCCTCTATACTGCGGAACAGTCTTGCGTTATCTTTCACCGTGCTGTATGCAAGCTCTACAACGTGCGTAGTGCTGTCAAAAGGCGTACCCGGCTCGTTGAACGCGATATCTCCGTTACTGCCGAGTCCGAGTATTTGAATGTCGCGCGGAAGCGTGCTTAACAATGCGTCGTAGCGATCGCATTCTTGCTTTTCGTCTGCCGCCATACCGTTCTCTATGTAGGTATTTTTTAGGTCTATATCTATTTGCTCGAACAGGTTCTCTTGCGCATAAAGTACGCATAGCTTTGCTTGTGATCTTTTTTTTAAGCCTATATACTCGTCGAGGTTAACGGCGCGCACTTCTTTATAGCTTGTCCCGTTCTCTTTATGATCGGCTATGAGCCGCCTGTACAGTCCGAGCGGCGTACTGCCCGTGGCAAGTCCGAGTACAGCGTGCGGATTCTTGCGCACAACCTCTATCTATAACGATTTGCGTTGCTTTTTCGCTTAATTCTTCGTAATTGTTTGTGATGATGGTGTTCATTTTATTATTTGCTCTAAATCTATCCGAAATGTATTTCTCACCTCTATTCGTGGTTATGTTGCATTCTCTATCTTTCAATTACAAATATCAATTTTTGTAAATCTTTGTCTTCCGAACTGCCGCCGACCATGAGTTCGAACTCGCCCGGTTCGGTAACGCGTTCTTCGTTTGCGTTCACGAACGAGAAATCGGCACGGGAAAACGTAAACTCCACTTCTTTGCTTTCACCCGCTTTCAATCGTACTTTGCGGAATGCAATCAACCGCTTTACAGGCATTATAACGCTACTTACAAGGTCACGGAAATACACTTGTACCGTTTCCGCCCCGTCGCACTTACCCGTATTTTTTACGTTCACGCGCAAGGTAAGCGTTTGTTCGTCAAACCTCATATTCGAATACGCAAACGACGTATACGACAGTCCATGCCCGAAATCATACAGCGGCTCGGCGGGCATATCCACATAACTGCGACAATGCCAACCGGGTAATTGATTATAGTAGCAAGGTTGTTGCCCTATATGGTACGGGAAAGATATAGGCAGCTTTCCGCAAGGATTTATCTCGCCGAATATCGCCTTGGCGAGCGCAAGCCCGCCGAACATACCGCCGTTGAAGTTTGTAAGCACCGCCGCGCTTTGCTCGTCAAGTTCGGGAACGCACAGCGGTTTTGTGCATATAAGCGCGGTAATTATCTGTTTGCCCGTTTCGCACAATGCCGCAAACAGTTTGCGTTGCGCTTTGGGCAGTCGCATGTCGGCGCGATCGCACCCCTCGGCGGCAAGTTGTATATTGTCGCCGCAAGCAAACA
>CASEHS010000068.1 GCA_949287815.1 uncultured Bacillota bacterium
ACATCGATGAAGCGATTGAGTACGGCGAGCAAAATTGCCCGCGCGGTTACGATATCGGAGAAGTTTTTGATTAAGTGAGGTGTAAATTTGAGCAAAAAGAAAAATAAATCGAAGTTCCGCTGCAAGTCGGAAGCACAGAAAAGAGCAATCGCGGCGAACTATGCGCGTATGGCGGCGCAGAAGAAACGTTCTGCCCCGCCACCGCAGCAGCCGAAGCCGCAGCCGCATAGTTCTGTTACGCCCAAAAAGGAATTTCCCGACAAGTTTCCGTTTTGGGCGCGGTTTAAGCCGAACAAAAACAGGACAACGCTTGTCATTGATGAAGAGCAAGTAAAGCGTAAAAATTCAGATACGGTCGATGACTGTTTTGTACATAGGGAAGCTATTCATTGCGATGACGATAATAAATATGTGTTGAGTGGCGATTATGAAAAGGTGTTCCCTAATCCTGATACTTCCGATAATTCGCCTATGTGCTTAAAACGTCCGCACAAGCACCCGAAGCGAATGTTTGCGCCGCATAACAAGAATTTGACTATGCCCGAAGATTTGCGGCAACGTTATGAGAAAAACAACGTTAAGAATAAGGGCGACGATAAAAAAGAGTAACAAAAAAAGAGTTGCAATATCGCCCTTACGGCTTTGTGTCTTGATAAATCAAGGTTAATGCAACTCTTTGAAAACAGTATAAAGCAAGCAAAGAAAAAAGTCAAACGATTTTAAGAGGAAAGGCGAGAAGATGAAAAAGCTATGGAAGCCGCTTTTGAAGATCTGTCTTTTGGTCGCGATGTGCTTTGTGTACGGATATAGCATTTATGTGGGAACGCCTTGATGCAATGGAACAGACTTGGGGAAGGGATGGGGAAAGAGGGGAGAGGAGAGCAAAAACGGGCGAAAAGAGCAAGAAAAACGGTCAAAAACCTTAATTTTTGACCGTTTTTCTGGAAATACTAGTCTATTTTGATACGATGCAATAATGGGTGCATAACCGCAGAATTGGGTGCAGAATGGCAGGAATGGGTGCAATTAATAATTGACAGGGTGCAAAGGGATAACGCTCAACAAAATACTATTTAATTTTGCCGGCATTGCACTGTTTAGTAAATATGCAGAGAATTTTTCTTGTTCACTTGACTTTTTCTTGCTTTTGAGATATGTATAGTGGCACTACAATTGGAGGGATACAAAATGTTTACAGGCGAAGTAAATTATCGTTTGGCTAAGTGGGTATTGCTCAATATGGAACATGATGGGGTGCTGTCCTCGGATGAAGTTCGGCTTGTGTTGGTTAAAATTGCAGAGCAATACAACCCGCCATTTTTTGAACTGGAGGAACTTGGAAACAGAGAGGATAGTAACTGATGGCAAAATAGATCAGGCCGAGCATGACCGCCCCGGCAATGATATTGGATCGGGTGCGTTTGTGTTTTTGTTGTAACACATTTTTATGGATACGTTGAGAGAATTTAGGACATAAAAAAAAGGTGTACGGGATCTTTTCCCATACACCTTTTTTGTTATTTTTTGAGTTTGTAACGCAGAACGGATGCAATGTCTACTTTGTAGATAATATCGATTACTCTGTCTTCACCTTCGGTTTTAGGAGCACTGCCCACGACGATACGGTCAATCAGTTCGTAGCACATTTCGCGGGTAAGTTCGGGTGCTTCAAGGTATTTCTTAATGTTCCGTATAAACTCATCCGCACTCTGTATCGTGTTTGTCGTTTCAGTAAGCCGTGTTTCCAGCTCCGCGATTTCGGTTTCAAGCCTTTTCTGCTCCTCGGAATACTTTTGGATAAAGCCGATACAGATATCTTCGGGCATTTTACCTTTCAGCCTGTCCTCATAGGCAAGTTGCATAAGACGGGATAATTCTTCCGTTCGTTTACGCTTTACCTGCAATTCCTTCTTTGCCGTTTTTATTGCCTTATCCGCAAGTTCGGTATTATGACGAATAAATTCCTCACGGATAACCTTTTCGTCAATGACGATCCTTTGCGCCATCTCGCGTATGTCGTCGAGCACGATTGCCTCTATATCCTTCGCCTGTATAAAGTGCGAGAAACAATACGCCTTGCCGATTCGCATATGATTGCCGCAGTTGAAATTGAAATACAATTTTCCATCTCGGTTGATATAATTCAGTTTCATCTTTCCGCCGCAATCTGCACAGAACAAGAAGCCTGACAGCGGATGCGTATAGCCGCGCTTGGTTTTTCTTCCTTGCGCTACGGATTTTTCCACTTCCCGTACCTTATCCCAAAGCTCCTGCGTTATGATCGGTTCATGCGTATTTTTTACTACTATCCATTCGCTTTCGTCTTTTTTATACCGCTTGTGATTCTTATACGAAATCGAACTCCAACGCTGCTGCGCCATATGCCCTAAATAAGTGGGATTCTTCAAAATACTGTTCACGGCGCAGAAAGACCATAATCCGAAATGATTGCGTTTTCCGACGATTCCGTACTTATCCATGCTGTACTTGCTCGGATTAGGGATGTTTTCCTCGTTCAGGATATCCGCTATCTTATGCGGGCTTAAACCACTCGTCTATGACAAGCTCACGCCTAACTGCCACAAAGTGAAAACACACTAATATCTTATTGACTATCAAAATAGAATATGGTATAATAAGTAAGAAAAGTTACACTAATACTTCAAGGAGCAAAAAATGGAGAATTTTCCCGAAGGTAAGTTTCTGGCTACGGTAAAGATTGGCCCTAAAGGGCAAATCGTCATTCCCAAAGAGGTGCGGGATATGTTTTCGCTGAATCCGGGCGATTCTTTGGTGTTGATGGCGGACAAAGGACAAGGTATTGCCTTGCAGCCGTTTTCCTATGTGGAATCATTTTGGAATGCCGTCAATCATGTTAAAAAGGAAGATGAAGAACTAAAATGAATGCGCTTGAAGTAAAGGAATTGACAAAAGTATATCCTGAATTCACCCTCGATAAAGTCAGCTTTTGCGTACCGCAGGGGCATATATCCGGGCTAATCGGAAGAAACGGCGCAGGGAAAAGCACGACTATAAAAGGTATCTTATGGCTCATTGCGGCAGAAGGAGATGTTGCCGTCTTTGGTAGAGATATTATTAAAGATGAAATGGCTGTCAAACAGATGATTGGCTATGTGGGCGGCGGCTTTCGATATTATCCTATGAATACGCTTGCCGCTATCCGCAAAGCCTACGCACCTTTTTACCCGACGTGGAACCAGGGCAAGTATGAAAAATTCCTTGCGCAATTCGGACTGTCTGAAAGGAAAAAGGTAAAGGAACTCTCCGAAGGGATGAAAGTAAAATTTGCGCTTGCTCTCGCCCTTTCGCACGGAGCAAAGTTGCTCATTATGGACGAACCGACAAGCGGGCTTGACCCGCTTTCGCGCGAAGAGCTTTGCGACATCATTTTACAACTTGTGCGTGAAGAAGGCGTTTCCGTACTCTTTTCCACGCATATCACGTCCGACCTGATGCGAATTGCCGACGACATCGTCTATATCTCGCAGGGCAAGCTCCTTGCGGCGTGCCCGCTGAAAGAGTTGCTCGGGAAATACCGGTTAGCGCATTTTTCTTCTCTTGCAGAAGCAACGGCTGCCAAAGCCATCGGCGTAAAGGCGGTCAAAGAAGGCTATGAAGGTCTGCTGGCCCGTGATATGCAAATATCAACGAATGTTACCGTGTCCGACGCAACGATCGATAATATCATCGTACATTTGGAAAAAGCAAACGAGGGGGAAAGGGTATGCTGAATTTAATTAGAAAAGAATTAGCTCTTTGTATGCACCCGACGGCTTTTATCTTTCTCTTCTTTGCCGTGCTTGTATTTGTGCCGAATTATCCGTATGAAGTCATTTTCTTTTTCTCC
>CASEHS010000069.1 GCA_949287815.1 uncultured Bacillota bacterium
GGAATATACCTTCTACGAGGTGTTTAATTTCGATGAGGAAAAGGACATTATAGCTTTTGAGGACATCAATGCAATCAAGGTGGAGCACTCTGTCTACGACTATGTCATCTACGACAGCGATACAGTTGAAAGACCTTTTGCCGAAGCGCTTGACAGCGATCCGGACGTGAAGCTGTTCTTCAAGATACCGCAGAGGTTCAAGATAAGCACGCCGCTCTCCAACTATTCGCCCGACTGGGCTGTCTATATGGAAAAAGAGGGCGAAAAGAAAATGTACTTCGTTCTTGAAACCAAAGGTACGACCGACGAGCATGCATTGCGTCCTTCAGAACGGCTCAAAATCCATTGTGGCAGAGAACATTTTAAGGCTTTGGACAACGAAATTGATTACGAATTTGCAAAGGATTGGCAAGAATTGAAACGCAATAAGGTGTAAAGTCACGATGAATGGACAGCGGGATCAAGTGTAAATGAATGAATTTTACCGATGAATGAATTTTACCGAATTATCTCCATAGAAGCCTGCGAGATATACAGGCAAGAACAGGAAAACGGCGTGGCTATCGGGTATAAAATGCCCGAAAGTAAAAGCAACGCCTATTTTCGTTTGTTCAAAATTTATTTAGATAATTCGTTAGACCTCATAGAACTTGAAAAGGCGTATAAGCGCATTTGTCGTAAAAAGTTTTCTTTTCAAGATAAGAATGAAAATGAATATACTCTTGCTGTAATTAACTTGAAGTTTAACTATACATACAAATCCCAAGAGGGAAACCTTATAAAAATGAAAGATTTGCGTGAACACTTTTACGAAAACGGTTTCCATTTGGACGGTATTCACTATGTCAGGTACAAACGGAGTGTCGGTAGTTCGCGCGAGGGGAAATGCCTTTTTATAGACGAGCGACTGTACAGGTATATGACGAAGTGGAGCGAATGCGGCTTAAAACTGCGAAAAGATCTTGCTTCGTGGGAATCATACCGGGCGTTATCGCTTAGCAGTATCAAGGGAACAATAGAAATTCCGCTTGACAGCATTTTGTTTGTTCCTGATTATAAAAGCATATTTACGGAAGAAGTTATTTCCGTTGAACTTAAAGATGGGAAGCTTGTAGCAGAGCAAAAGCAAACACAAATCACCAATGACATTTGGGACGGCGAAAGCCTTTTAGATGAGAGTTTGTTTACGGGTAACTATGCGGACAAGCATATGTTACTTCTTCGTAATAAGTTTTTCAAGTCATGCGCCTTCCGTACTAGATTACAGAAATGGTTCAAAGATAAAAATATTACGTTAGAGTCATTGAAAGCTCGAGGCTTTGTCACGCTTGCCGAGGACATACATCAGATTGTCATGGTGACGACGCCGAACAGCCTGAAATATCTCAAATTCGCGGCCGGATTGACTGAGAAAAATATTCGAAAATGGGCGGCGCAAACGGACTGCACCTTCGGGGTGGTTAAATACGATAAAGGTACACGCTTCTTCCACGGAAAGATGGTGCAGAGCAGTTATCAGCTTATAAATACCCTTTCATTATCCCAAGAAGAAGTCAAGAAACTGTTACAGCCGAGTATTGATTATATATCCCTGTTGCGCAGGGATGTTGACTTTATGCGCTATCACTTCACGGACGCCTTTGCCCGTGAAAAAGACGGCGAAGAAGAACACTGTGACGGACTTGCAGAACGTGCGGATGTTATCTTTACGCTCATGCACAAGTATCCGCATTTTGATGAAACCAAACTATATGCCAATTTTTGTAACGACGTCGTGCGCAGTTTAAAGGAGCGGTTAAAGCGCGGGCATATTCTGTTAAATGGTACGAACGCCACTCTCTTCGGAAACGGCACGGAGCTTTTAAAGTATCTTGCTGGCGAAGAAATGACAAGCGAATTAAAGCCCGGACAGATCCGTTGCGAACGCTTTAACGATGGGGCAAAATTGCTGTGCGCGCGTTCTCCGCATATCACGATGGGCAACCTTTATTGCGTCGAAAACAATCTCAGCGGCGGAATATGGGATTACTTTGACTTAGGTGAAAACATCGTGTGTGTCAACGCAATAGGCGATAATATTCAACAAAGGCTCAACGGCTGTGATTATGATTCGGATACAATGCTGATAACGGATGACAAGCTGTTGGTAAACGCTGCTGCGCGATATAAGGATTTTTTCAAAGTTCCCGTGTGCAACATCAAAGCAGAGGAAAAAACGGAACAGACGCTTTCCGAATTCGACCATGACACAAGCGTCAATAAGATTGGGGAAATCGTCAACCTGTCGCAAAAGCTCAACAGTATTTTGTGGGATGAACTATATAAGGGCGCAGAGGAGGGAGAGATACTCTCCGTTTACGAGGACATCTGCATGCTTGCGGTTCTTGCGGGATTGGAGATCGACAAGGCAAAACGCAGCTTTGAAAACATTTGTGTAAGCAAGGAACTTACTATATTGCGAAAGAAGTATCAACGTCCTTCTCCGAATTTCTTTGCAGAGATTGACGAGAGTAGAAGCAAACAGCACGCCTTTTATCATACGGCGATGGATGATCTGTATGCGCTTGTGAATAAAGTGCATTTCCGAAAAGGCAGAGAGCAATACGGTGACTATCTCCCGATTTCGTCAAGTTTAGCGTATGATGTGGGTTCAGGGAACGCTACGGAATACAGGCATAAAGATAAAATCGTACAAATCATAGACGAGAGCAAGGCGGCAATCAATCGCTTGTATTTGTCGATACGGACAGCGGATGAACAGGAACGGGAAGTCCTTTATAAGCAAATAACGGATATAAAGGCAGAGCGAGATCGGCAGGTTACTAAATGGCTGACGAATGAAAACGTATTGATCCTCGTGCTGCGCCACTACGAGAAGAACAGCGCGGCGGACTGGCGCATTTATGCGGCGTTTATCAATCACCCGATATTCTCGGAACTGTTATGGGAATTATATGACGGAACAGCGAAAGAAGTAACGGAAGACGAGAACGGAGAATATAGTTTGTACGGAAGAAAATTCGCAAAAAAGTACAAAAAAATGAGAATGAAGTAATCTTCGGTTTGAATGATTGTGCCACATTAGTTAGAACAAGAAGTAAAATAAAGCGGAGAATACACTGTTTTTTAAGGGAAAACAGACGTAAAATTGTGGCATTTTCATACCAACGGAAAACAGCTCTAATCAGCGTAATAGGAAGCACCTGAACAAGGTGAAGTTCCGAGCCCGACTGTGAACAACGGTCGGGCTTTCGCATTGCTCGAACAGTGCGGTGCAGGTGGGTGTCCGAACAGGCTACTCAGAAAAAGAATAACGAGGAGGTGATAGTAAGAGTAAACAAGGCAAGCCGATGAGCCATAACCGTCGGCAAAAAAATGATGGAGGAAAAAGAATGGAACAATTTACATTTTATGAATGGTATGCAGACATTCTGCAAAGTATGGACGACATAAGCGCGGGAAAACTGGCAAATTGTATTTGCGCGTATGAGTTTGAAGACAGAGAACCTATGGAGCAGTTATCGGACAAAGAGGATTTTTATTGGAGCAATATCGCAAGTATTTTGAAAGAAGTCAAGGAAACGGAAAGTATCGGGAAGATACCTAAGAAGTATAATCTGCAATCCAAGCATTTTACGTTTTACGAAACGTATTATAAGGCAATGAAGCTGATGAATACAAGGAAGCAAGGGATATTTATCAAGGCAATTTGTGCGTATATGTTCGGAAACGAAGAACCGAAGTTTGAGGATGGGGCGATGCAAGGATACTTTACTTTGTGCAAACGGAAGTTGGATGTTTCCAAGAAACGCAAGAGCGGCGGGCAAAGGGGCGGTGCGCAGAAAAAGAAAGTTTGCGCAGTACCTTTGACCGAAGAAGCGGTATCTGAATTTCAACGAACGGAAATGGTTGTTTCATCGAAAATACTGACATATGAGGATTTTCGCAACGCATATCCCCATATAGAAGGCAGTCTGTTCGGAAGTGCGGAGCGGTATAAAACGGACTTGGATTGGGGTGATGTTGCAGCAAAGTATGATGCGGATGAGGAGCTAAAAAATGTACGAAATATTTTTCAATTGGTGCGTAGCAAATTAGGGATAATTTGTAGCAGGATAAGAAAAACGCATTTTGCTGTTGCACTTTGCGTTTTTGCTTTCCGATGCGGGAAACCCGCCATCGGTTTGCCTGCGGCAAATAAAAAGCAAATTGACATGAAAAAATGAAACAAAAGGAGGAAAAACTATAAGTAATCAACCGATCATATTTAACATTACATATACACCGTGGAAGTTAAAGAGTAACGCAACGACGGAAGAACGCAAGAAGTTTGAACGGGAACGCCCTTATTATGAGATGCGCGACGGCGGCAACAACATTTACAAGTATATGACTGCCGACCGCAAGCTGAACGGCGAGAATTCCAAGTCGGAAATGCGCGACATGATTTCGTACTTTGAAAAATCCACAGGCGTGTTCAATGGCGACGGGTTCATCTCGCAAGAGCATCTTAAAGAAATACAGGAGCGGGCAAAGGCGGACAAGATATTGTGGCACGGCTTCATCTCTCTCAATGAGGAAATGAGCCGTAAGATCGATATGCCTGAAAAATGTATGCGACTTGTAAAGCGAACGTTCGGAGAATTCTTTCGAGATATGGGGCTTGATCCGAAGAATATGGATTTAATATGTTCACTGCACAAGGATAAGCCGCATCATTTGCATATACATTTTTGGTTCGCAGAGAAAGAGCCGAAGTGCAAGTACAGAAAAAGAGAGCTGGAGTACCGCCATAAGGGGAAAATTGAGAAAGCGGTGATAGACCGTATGCACGTTCGGCTAAACACTTTTATAGAAGAAAGGACGGACAAGATGTATATGACGCGGAACGAGGCTTTGCGGGAATTGAAAAGGATAACCTTTCCTAAGAGCATTGTAAGCGAAGATGAGGTGCGGTAAAACGATACCGAAGGACGCAAGTTTTTTCTATAGTAAAAAGGATATGTTGCCGTATCGGGAGCAGATCGATAAAACAGTAAATCGACTCATGCTTTTTGATAAACGGGCAAGGAAAGCGGATAGAAAATTTTATGAGCGGCTTTCGGGTTTGCGGCGTAAGATAGACGAACTTTGCGAACCGACAAAGAGCGGCAACCATTATTCCATTGATCCACAGAACATAACGCTCATACAAGAATTGGAAGAAGATTATAAAAGGCGGCAAGGCAACATCGTATTGCGTGCAGTCAAGAATATTAAACCAGAAATTTTTGAGCGGAAGTATAGGCACAAGGTCAATGACAATCGCCTGAAACGAAACCTTGCCATTTCGCACCGAAAGGTGGGTAAGCTCATCGGCGGTTTTTTGGCATCTTTCGGAGAGGAGAGCGAGTATTTGAGCCGGGACTATACCGACCGCCTGCAAGAGATCGAAGAGGAAATGGAGGCAGAACGCGAACGTCAAGAAGCGCAGGAAGCGAGAGCAAGTCGATACAACTACTGTAAGGAGTAAATTTTCTCTGTTATCCTTGACTTTAGGGAAATGGAAGTGTATAATATTGTATATATACGATAATCATTTTCGGAGGGTTATTATGGTAACTAGAAAAGAAGATACTCCGCAAAGAGTGGCAAATCGGAAATACGAAGAGAAAAACAGAGAAAAGCGTCAAGCAGCGAGCGGTAATTTTCAGACAATGATCCCGCGGGAGCTTTTTGACGAGATCAATGCGTTTTTGAAGGAACGCAACATGAGCAAGGTGGATTTCATTAAAACTGCCTATGAGCTCATAAAAAATAACCAATGACTCGCAAAAAGTATCGAAGAACTTTTTGCGAAGAGGAGCGGCAACGGCGCAAGATTGCCGTCTGCCTTTGCGGACGGCATAGAGCAAAGTTTGCCGTGACGACACGGAACACATTAAGTGCTTAACACACCCGTAATATCGGGAAAAAAGAAAGGGGAAAATTGTGTGATAGGGCAAACCGCATTCATCTTTCCGTGATGAAGTGCGGAAGTTTAGGATAAGTTAAGAGAAGGTAAAGGAACTGCGGCGTAACGGAGAGTAGTCGGTAAATAAGAGAATAATGTAAGAGCCTTTGACGGCGTGAAAAAAAGATAAAAATCCCACGCGCTGCGACCTACGTAAAACACAAAATTAAAAAGGAGATTTGGAAGGACAAGAAAATAAAAAGAACAGAATGGAAGTAGTGATGATCGACGGAGTGACTTACAGGGTAGTTGCGGAGGAAAACAATTTTGCAACGCAAACACCTTACGATGCGATACGTCGGTTGATACATAACAACAGAGAACGAATTTGCTGTTTGGGACCTGACGGAGGTAAGTAAGTATGTTAGGAGTACAAACGGTAGAAATAAGAAATAAAAATAACGGAGGTGAGAAGATAACAGCGCTTTACTGTCGGCTTTCCCGTGACGATGAACTTAGCGGAGACAGCAACAGTATCGTACACCAAAAGGAAATTCTATCGGCTTATGCGGAAAAGCGCGGCTTTGAAAACACAAGATTTTATGTGGACGACGGATACAGCGGAACAAACTTCAAACTTTGTTGAGGTAAGATAACGTAACCTTTTTTGCAGAGGGCGTTATCTTACCTCTTTTTGATGTATGTTAGATAGCATAACTCTTTACGTCGGCTCCTATCTGTCTGAAATAGGAGATACTTTCGGTAGGCTTGTCGCCCGTATCAACTCTGCCGACAAAGCTATAAAAGATTTCGATTTTGCGGGTGTTCGTTTCCTTATCCAGTTCGTGAATAAGAATACGGTCAATAAATTCATGG
>CASEHS010000070.1 GCA_949287815.1 uncultured Bacillota bacterium
TGTTTTTTATTATATCATATCCTTTTCCATTTTTCAAGCGATACCGAATAAAAAAATCTGCGAAGTCGCACGGCAATTTTCGCCGTATCGGCGCTCTCGGCAAATCCCGCCGTTTCTTCGGACACGGCGTTGCAAAAAACAGCCCTTTTCTGCCGGAACAAAAAAATTCTTCTTTCCCGTTTTTCCTTTCGTTTACAGACCGTTTTCCCTTCGTTTTCCGCATCCGACGACGGCATACGAGCCCTTTGTTTATACCGTGCCGGTAAACCGCAATGGATCGCCGACGGGGACTGAAGATTGAAAAAAACAGTCTGAACAGACTGTTTTTTCCTTTTCTGAAAATTATGTTTTTTTCCGCTCTTCTCTTCCGATCAGCCTGAACTCGCTGAAATTCGGTTTACACCATAAGGCGTTTCCTTTCCATCCCGTACGCCCGTACCGATCGGTATAATATACGAACGAGCCGTACGGCCGAGCCGTGTCGCAACTGACGCCGAGGTCATCAAAGGCGATCGCCTGCACGTGAAAATAATAACGCTTTTGCGGATCGCAATCGTAGTGACAATAAAACGCCTCCCGAAATCCGAAGTGAACCCCAAAGTTTAGACAAAATTTAATTAAATTATGTGTGAATGAGTTCGGTACTGTACCGGGCTCATTCCTTTTAGTTTGAGAGATATTCTCTCATTGTTCCAATAGTCAATGTATTCTTTGAGGCGGTGGACAAATTCGTCCACCGTTTCAAACTTCTCGCCGTAGAACATTTCAACTTTCAGCCGTCCAAAAAAGTTTTCCATTGCGCCGTTATCCATGCAGTTTCCTTTTCTGGACATGCTTTGAATTATGTTATGTTCCTTTAAATACCTTTGGTACTCAGCATGTTGGTACTGCCAACCTTGGTCTGAGTGAAAGATTGGTGTTGCTCCTTCGGGCAACTTTTCTGTAAGCCCTTGCAGCATTTCTCGTATCTGTGCAAGGTCGGGGCTGAGTGAAATGGAGTAGGCAACTATCTCTCTGTTGTATAAATCCATCACGGGAGAGAGGTAAACCTTGTCATTACACACTTTGAACTGAGTTACATCTGTGGTGAGTTTTTCAAACGGCTTACTTGCGGTAAAGTCTCGGTTGAGAATGTTTTTTGCAACCTTTCCGACTTCGCCCTTGTATGAGTGGTATTGTCCGTTTTTGCACTGTTTGCCTCGTATGCTAAGACTTTTCATCAGCTTTAATACAGTTTTATGATTTTGTTTTTATCAGTGTGAAAAGAGTTATATCGTCGATACTCACGTTTTCAAATCGAAACCGAAAGAATATCGCGTCAAAATTAAGTTAAAAGTATAAAAAAGCACCCAACTAAACCTTTTTACGGGTTCAGTTGGGTACCGCTTGGCGGACGGGGTCACGTTGCGTTTGAACTCGTTTTTAATTTATATTTAGTTTGTGTAATTATAACCTATCGAATAGATCAAAATTGAAATTAATGATCTTTATAGTCAGTGATGTCTTATAAAGTCCGATATAGTTTATTTTTTGAAAATTTTTTGATCTCGCTGTGATAAAAATAATTGACAATGACGGGCGGAGCATCAAACGAACGCTTTAACGTATCATCGTTGGTTACATATTCCAATCCGATTTGTTTGGAGAAATCTCTGATCTCGCAATCCAAATATTCCCAATATGTGCGGCTTCCGTGCGTATAAATTTCACGATACAGAGATTCAAGGCGCAGATATTTTTCTGCGATGTATTCCAAAATCTGCGGTTTGAACGTCCCGCGCAGATTCAGATTTTCCAGCCAAATGAAGTTACAACTATTTTTTACCCGCTCTATTATAGCTTTTACGTCGGTGATTTCGGGGAAAATGGGCGAGATAAAACAAGTAGTGCGCACGCCTGCATCGTGAAAGATTTTCATGGCGGCGAGTCTGCGTTCGATGGAAACAGCGTTGTCCATATCTGTACGGAAGCTTTCGTCCAAGGTATTGACCGACCACGAAATGCGAGCATTCGGGAAAGTTTTGATGAGGTCTAAATCGCGTAAAATAAGATCTGATTTTGTGGCAATCGAAAGTTTTGCGCCGCTGCCTTGCAGTTGTTCGAGAACGGTGCGGGTGCGTTTGTACTTCTCCTCACACGGCTGATAGGGATCGGTAACGGAACCGATAAAGATTTCTTTGCCTTTATATTTTTCGGGGCGGACGATCGGGTTCCAATATTTCACGTCAACAAATTCGCCCCACGGCTCAAAATGATTGGTAAAACGTTTCATAAAGCAGGCGTAGCAATATTTACAGCCGTGTTCACACCCGACATACGTGTTTAACGAATAATCGCACACGGGCAGGTTTGATTTTGTTATAATATCTTTGACCCGTATTTCTCGTATTTTCATTTCCATCTTCCGAAACGTATTTGCTTGTCGAGATCGGGTTTATATTGCTCCAATTGCGGCTCGTCCGGGTCGGGATAGCCGATTCCTATAAACACGGGGATCATATAGGTGGGCGGCACTTTCAGCTTGGCTTTGACGATATCGTGTTCCTTATTGAGCGGTATCCTCATTGAACAGGACAACCCCTCGGCGGCAGCGGCTAAAAAGATATTCTCTATCACGCACCAAATTGTAGCGAACGGGTTTAATTTGGAGACATATTCGCCGTTTAATTCTTTTGCTTTGAACAAAGGGATAATTACATAGGGCGCGTCGTTCAGCATAGAAAATTGTTTGGGCATGGCGTAAGCATACATCTTCTGTCCGAGCGTAATCTGATAAGCCCTTGGCATAGTCAGGTATCTTTCGGCATCGAATTTACCCGCAATCTTCCTTGCTTCTTCAAAGGCGTATTCCTTTTCTTCCTCTGTACGCAGAATAATGTACTGCCAGTTGCGGTTGTGGTCCCATGTAGGCGCTTTATTGCCCGCTTCCAAAATCCTTCGGATGATTTCAAAATCAACTTCCTTTTTCAGAAATTCCCTCGTCGTTTTTCTTTTGTCGATTACATCATAAAATTTCATTTTGTCCTCAGCAATTTCAAAAGTTTTATTTTATGCGGAAAAAATATTTTTCCATACCTCGTGTCAGCGTCATCGTAAGGTCAACAAGTTCTGCAATTTTACTTAATCCTAATTCCGCCATGGCAAGATTTTCCGCATCGGCAGCATTCGGAATAATATCCGCTGCGTATGATCTGCCCGCTTCGGTAAAGAGTATGCGTTTATTTCGTCTATCTTGTATAACTTCATTATAGGTTACATAGCCTTTCTTCCAAAATCTGGTTACTATCGCTGTAATAGTTTGTTTGTTGGAAGAAAGCCTTTCGCAAATTTCAGTTTGCGTGCATCCGTCGGGTGCAAACCAAAGAATATCCAAAACAAACAGTTCGTTTGTTGTTAAACCGTGTTGCTTTGCGTATTTACTATAAACGGCATATTGTCTGTCGCGCAATCTGCAATAGGCGTTTACAAGTTCATTGATCTCCTTACTTACTGCCATTTTCAACTCCTGTAATTAGTATTTTTTCATAAAGTCCAATATCATACTAATTATAGCATGGCGATTTTGATGTTGCAACTGATTTGAGTAAGTTACAATTAAAATAATTTCGATAAAAAAGAATT
>CASEHS010000071.1 GCA_949287815.1 uncultured Bacillota bacterium
CTGATCTTGCGGTTATTTTCTTCCCGCTCCCGATCTGCGATTCGAAGCGCTTCCGCCATTCCCACGATCGCGGGCGTATTCGTCGTACCGCCGCGCATGCCGCGTTCCTGATGTCCGCCCGTAATGATCTTGCCGAGCTTTAATCCCGAACGGACGTAAAGCACACCTATACCTTTCGGGCCGTAAAATTTATGTCCCGAAAAGGAAAGCATATCCACGCCCAGCTCTTTTACATCCAGTTTCATCGCACCTGCCGCCTGAACGGCGTCCGTAAAGAATACGATCCCCTTCTCTTTTGCAAAAGCCGCTATCTTTTTGATGGGCTGAATACTTCCGACCTCGTTGTTTGCAGCCATTATTCCGATAAAAACAGTATCTTCCCGAACCTCATTTATCAGCTTGTCCGTATCGACGACACCGTACTCATCCACTTCCGCAAAAGTCACGTCAAACCCTTCGCGCATGAGTTCCTTTGCCGTTGTGATCATGGCAGGATGTTCCACCGCACTGACAATGAGATGTTTTCCGCGTTCCCGCATAGCATACGCCGTTCCGCGCAGAGCCCAGTTATCCGACTCCGTCCCGCCCGAAGTAAAATAAATTTCGTTTGCCTTAGCGTTCAAAATTTTTGCGATCTCGTCGCGCGCTTCATCTACCGCGGAAACAGCCTCTCTGCCGAAAAAATGCTGTGAGTTGGGATTGCCGAATTTTTCGCTGAAATACGGCAGCATTTTCTGCAAAACGCGCTCATCGACAGGCGTCGTGGCGGCATGATCAAAATATATCTTTTCCATTTTACTCGCCCGCCTTTATACAACTTTGCAGTTACAATCTGATCCGCACGCGGAATTACACCTCTCGGACGGGCATTTGCAAATGTGTCCCTGGCTGTGATCGTCGAGCATAGAACGCAAAGTCATGGAATCCAATACCTCGTTGATCCCCGCGTAAAGTTTGCGCCATACCTCGCCCGTCGCACACATATTACAAGTTGAAGTGATACAGTCGGCAATTTCCATATTGTCTTCCAAAGCCCGCGCGATATCCCCGATCGTGATCTCTTCCGGCGCTTTTGCGAGCCTGTATCCCCCCGAAACACCCCTTTCCGCCTTTACGATCCCGTTTCCCGAAAGAAGGCGCATGATCTTTTCAATATATTTCCCTGAAACAGCGATCTCTTTTTCCAAAGCAGACGCGCTCTTGCGCTTATCGGGATAATTGCAGGCAAGAATATAACATAATTTCAACCCGTACTGCGATTTCGAAGATAACCTCATTTTATTTCTCCTGATAAATAACCCTGATATTTTTCACAGTTTTTTAATTGCAACTTTTTTAGTTGCAATTAATTATACCTTTTTTAATCAGTTTCGTCAATCGTTTTTTATCAGAAAACAACAAAGCACCCCGATGTTATAAACATTTGAGTGCTTTGCAATATCTTTTGCCGAACACAAACGGCAAATTATTTTTCATTGTGTAATTCTTTTGTCCAGTCAGAAAAAACACAACCGCAATAATTCTGACGATACAAATTATATTTTTGAGCAAGTTCTACCGATCTTAAATATCCGTTTTGCTTCTTGAAATCGGAATATAACCAGTTTATGCCGTATTTTTCGGCGATTTTCTCACCTAACTCGTTTAACCACTGCGAATTTTTATGCGGACTGACCGAAAGCGTCGAGCAAAACCAAGAATAACCTTGCTTTAAAGCTTCTTTTGCCGTCTCTTCCTGCCGCAAAGCGTAACAGAGATAACAGCGCGCACCTCCTTCCTTTTCCTGTTCCAT
The DNA here is from genome assembly GCA_949287815.1 of uncultured Bacillota bacterium. Classification (GTDB taxonomy): domain Bacteria; phylum Bacillota; class Clostridia; order Christensenellales; family Borkfalkiaceae; genus Borkfalkia. The sequence continues at coordinate 1,793 of CASEHS010000071.1, forward strand.
GCCCTGTACCGCGTCAAAAAACACCTGCGGATCATAGTCACAATCTAAAAAGTCCGCCCAGCCCGTCTCGTTCAGGAAACGAATTTGTTCGCTCTTTCTCTTTTCATACTCCGCTTTATCTGTTATGTTCGGATTGAAAAAATATACGGTGATCTGAAATTTATCTTTCAAAGCCTCAATACAGCGGGATGAGCAGGGCCCGCAACAGCTGTGCAGCAAAAGTTTTGTGCCCTGCGGAAGCGAATCCTTTATTTCTATCATTTTTTTGTTAAAATCCTGCTTATTCATACTCCTATTTTAACACAATCTGTGAAATTTGCAAATTGATTTGAAGTTTACACAAAGCAATTATAACCGTGTCATTTCCGAAACGGATATTCAGGCTTTTCAGTTCGCCCCTGCCGTTCACAAAGGTCAGACAAAATCTTGTCAGCCCGTCATACTCGCGGCGGGTGATCGCGCGCTCCATTTCCGCGCAATGGGCGCAATTTCTGCAAGCCCTGTTTAATGCCGTGTCATACGGCTCTTTTGCCGTTTCCGCGTTTTCCGAATACGGCGTGAAAAAATAGCCCTTCAATTCCGTTTTCATACAGAACGGGCAAGTTTTAGTTTGCATTGTCAAGCCTCCCGTATTCGTCTTTGCGGCAGTAAACGTAAGTTCCCATATATTTTTTATTTCGGAGCATATCGCTTATGGTCGAATAACTGAATTCTTTTCCCAATTTGGTTGTAACTCCCCGTTTTGCGAACTCACTCAATATCTTTTCGTATGTACCGCCGTTCGCAACGATATTGAACATGAGTTTTACATATGCTTTCATCTCCTTTTTGTTGAATTTTTTATATATGAAAAGGGCAGACGCGAAAAGCCGTTTGCCCGTTGTAAAGATAGTTATTGAATTTTTTTCTTAAAAGTTTATTATAATTTCGCCGTTTCCTCGTCCGTTCGGCGCATGAAAAAAGGAAGTCAAGAGTTCTTCTCGGCTTCCTTTCATGGTTATAATATATGCTTGTGCTTTCTACAGATTTAATGCATTAGCGAGCCATTTTGTTAGTGAAGCAATATTATCATAATACTGTTTGATTACTGCATAGGCTTCTTTTAAAGCGTCAATATTTACAGAAGATTGATAAGTTTCCACAATCTGTAATTGTTGGAAAAAATTTTTTTTCTGCGCATTTAACATGGCAACTATCTCTTGAGTATTTTTCACATCTTCGTCATTCATAATTATTCTCCTAAAATTTTTTATTTATCTTCAAGAGCAGGGCAAAGGGTGTAAAGCCTTTGCCCACTCTCAAAAACCATGATTTATTGTTCCTTTACCCAAATGGTGGGAACGCCGTTTACATAATGCCAATAATTACCGTCATACGCTGTGCCGTCCGCATTCAAAGGCGGATTTTTTGAATAATAGTAAAGAGTTGCGGAAGTCAAGTAGGTATTATAATATCCTATGCTTATATCATCCCAGTCAGATTGACTTGCTCCGCCATAATAGACAATATCCAAACCACGGCAATCATAGAACGCACCTTTGTTTAACCCTGTTAGAACACCATATAAGATTGCCGCCTGAAAAAATAGCGAATCAAACCTTATTTTTTAATGCCTTTCGTGGTGTCGTTGTACCACGGAATTAAGCGGCAAGTCAACGGAAAAATTTATCGCAGAAGCCATAAAAAGAAAGGACAGTCATACTCGATCAAGAGTGTGGCTGTTCTTTTATTATTCCATGATTGCAATCAGGCTCGACAAACCGATGCAATAATTTTTTCTTCGTCGTTGAC
>CASEHS010000072.1 GCA_949287815.1 uncultured Bacillota bacterium
AACTGCTTATGTTCAGGTAGTTTTGTTTATCGGCGGTCTTTTTGTATATACGAGTCAGGCTCTCTCGTTAAAAGAGCCAAATAAAATATTTGATGCCTGATTTCGAATAATGGCAAAGGATACATACAGTTATTTTTCAATTTGAAGAATAACAGAAAGTACCCTTTATCGGTATGCCATTATTCCGGTTATGGCGTGCTGATTTAAGAAATGCTTTCTGATTATGTAATTCCTTTGCCCGGCGAAAAGGGCGAAGGAGTTATTTTTTATGAAAGAAAGAGAGCAAAAAGAGTTTTACTTAATGGTAAAAGGGCAGAAGGTGATCGTTAGCGAAGAGGTTTATCGTGCGTATGTACAACCGGTAAGAGCCGAACAGCAACAGCGTAAAAGAGAAAAGCGCTGTATTTTGGAAAAAGAGGTAAACGGAAAGAAGATACAGTTCAGATGCAAGGGTAAATGTTCTATTTGTGAAAAATTACATGAAGGAAATAAGAATATCGGTATTGCAACTTCATTTGACGAGCTTGTTAATAATGGCTTTGATATGCAGGATGCAACGATTGATTTACAAGAAGATTACATCAGAAAAGAATCTGCGGCAGAATTGTCTCGACTAATACAGAAATTAAGTTTTAATCAGCAAGAAATAATCAAAGCCGTTTATTTTGATGGAGAAAGTCAGCAAAATGTGGCAAATCGTATGGGAATAACCAGGAAAGCTGTAAACAATTCATTGGTCAGAGCGTTGGCTACTTTGAAAAAATTTTTAAAAAATTAAAAAAATTTTCGTTTAGACCGTGGACATTTGCCTAAAAGTGTACTTGTGATAGTGTAGGGATTAAATCGCGGCTTTGATGACCGGTAAGAAGCCATGTATTCTTTCTTACAAAAAAAACAGGAGATCGGATATGGAATTAAAAGTAAACAATGATGCTGTTGATGAATTGCTTACCGCAATCGGTCAAGGTTCATTAAGAGAAATTTGTAAACAAAAAGGCAAGCGGACGCCTGACTTTCTGATTGGCGCAACAAATGTTTACAGGACAAGCGAGTTTATCGTTAAGCAGGAAATTAAGACTATCTGTGATAGTGATAAAAACACTTATATGATAAGTAAAGACACCTATTATCTCAGAAATGAAGATTTAGATGATTACTATGAGTGTTATTTTGCAAAACGCAAAGAGCTTAACGGAAAGCGTTTTCCCGTAACAATGTACGTACGTGCGTACGTTGATTAAATAGATCGGTTTAACTATACGCTGATTTACTATTTTCGACATCTGTATAACGGTATTTATAAATATAAGAGTGGCCGCTCTCCGTTAAAGGTCGCCCGAAACGAGTTGTTTCATAATAAAAGCGTTAGTTACCGCAACAAAACAATTTAATATCAAATTATTGCTTTACTAACGGCAAAACGGGTATTGAGCTATCTGTATTACGGGCAAATATATTATTCTCAGGAGAACTATTATGGCGAAAGATTACAATTCCGAAAGGCGCTGGACTGTTCCTAACAAGCGAGCAAAAGGTTATGCCGCCGACAGGAAAGCAAAAGTTCATACTTACGGGCCCAATGAGGGGAAAGAACTTACCGAGTACCAGCTTGGCTTGCGTTCGGGTTATTTGCAGGCGCAGTCCGATCATACCGGTATATATAAGTATAAGAAAGCCTTAGCGGAAGGCAAAACCAAAGCCGAAGCCAGACGCATTTCGAGGGAAAAGAAGAAAAAAGCAAAATAATAAGAGCAAGACAAAGGAGGTAGTACATGAACAAGAAAATTATGGTGGAAAGAGAGAAGTTTATCTCTCACGACAAAGAATATTTCGGATATTTTATCAAGGGCAGAGTGCGCGGCAAGGACGTGAAGATCGGCATTGCGCCCCCGAATAAAGACACGGACAGAGGCGGATATACGGTGCTGGATATCGTATTCGGCGACGCGATGGAAGCGGAACTCGTGTTAAAGCCGTATGAAATTAAGGACGAAAAGGGCAACGTCCTTAGAGGCAACACGTATGCGGTGCGTTCGTACGGCGAGGACGGCGAAGTTTACGAGTGTCCCGTAAAACCGCTCAAAACTTCGGATAAATCGCTGCTCAATATGCTGCTCGGTTAAACGACAAGCCGCCCTGTAAATATTTTGCAGGGCGGTCATTATTAAAGGAGGAAAAGTAAATGAACAGTTACGGAAAAAACAGGGCGTTGAAAACGATTGCACTTATCGTTGTAAGTCTTTTGCTCGTCGGAGCGATTGCGGCAACGATTATCGTACTGACGAAAAAGAACGCGGGAAAAGGATACATTCAGGACGGTATGCTGATGCAGCCGGAAGCGACGATACGTTTGGGCGATCCGACGGGAGTACGGTTCAGCGTAAACATTGAGCCGGAGTTGTATCGGGAAGTGGAAGGGAACGAAAATAAGATGTTCGGCATCATGATCGCTCCGCTTTCGTATTATCTGAAAGTCGATACGGGAAACAGTCTTGAAGAACGGGATTGGATAAACGATTTCAAAAAAGTAAATCAAGTGTATATCGATTTGGAGGATATTCATCCGTATGCGGTGACAAATCCCGACGGCACGCTGCTGCATTATCAACTGAACGGTGTAGTTGTAAACGTGAAGTATAAGAACACGAACCTTGAATTTTTGGGGATAGCGTACGTGAAGACGGTTGACGGAGAGAATGTAAGTTACAAATATGCAGGATATCCCGACGGTGTAAGCTACAAGGAATGCGCGTATTCGTTTGCGTATCTTGCAGGGCAAAGCCTTAACGAAAACGAAGCGTTGAACACATATTATTCGGAAACGGATTTGGTAACGCTAAATAAAATCATCAACGATTCCGTTGACCTTGCGAACGGTCTTGAAGAGCCGACGGACGATAACAGCAAATATACCGTAACCCTAACCGCGACGGAAAAAACGCTGAAAATCGATGAAACGTATAAGCTCGAAGTCAAGACGGAAGAAAATCTGAAGGTTCCGCTTTGGTATAGAAGTTCCGATCCGTTTGTGGCGGAAGTCAAAGACGGCGTAATTACGGCAAAGAACCCGGGAACTGCGGAGATTTCCGTATTTGTCGCGGGAACGGAGCATAAATGCATGATCACGGTTGAATCGGCGGAAAGTTAAGGAGGAAGCAATATGATATTTAAGCGTATGAAATACGGCTTAATATCGTTTGCACTCGTCATATTAACAGCGGTAGCGGGAATATTTCCCACTACCGTTTTTGTTAAAGCGGAAGAAGTGGCTGCTTATGAGAAAACCAACGTAATGGACGATTTGACGAATGCAACGGTAAACGGAGAGCCGTTCGATTTGGAGAAGTACAATTTCGATACGAAGAAAAACACGCAGGT
>CASEHS010000073.1 GCA_949287815.1 uncultured Bacillota bacterium
GATATCTCCGTCCAAAGTAACGATACGGAACGCGTGCGGATATTTTTTGGAAATCTCGTTCGCCGACGCGATATTATCCGCGATAAGCGTATTGCCGATGAGATTGTACACGACGTTATCGTAATACTTATCGTATTTTACAAGTTCGTTTGCAAGCCCGATCGCGCCCTTTTCTTTGAGTGCGCGGCGCGTATAATCCGTTTCGTAATGCGGTTTGAGAGATTTTACGGGCAAGAACGTGACCGAACCGCCCTTGGTGCGTTTGAGGTATTCGATGAGCCAGCGCGCATCGTCGGAAGTAGCCGTTACGATATTCTGCATCGCGCCGCCGAACGCCGTTTCGATCGCAACTTCGTACTTTTCGTCGCACTTGACGATATCCGCGATCACGCCCTTTATCCTTGAAGATATATCAGGATTTTTTCTGCCGTCGCTCATCAGTTTTTTGACAGAGAACTTATAGCCTTCGAAATCCTCTTTCACGCCCTGATAGAATCTCTTTCTGTCATTCAGTGCGGAAATCCTTGCCGTACAATCAAACATTTTTTCGGATACGGCGTCCGCCTGTTCATTTAAAGATATGATCTCGTCTTCCTTTGCCGCGCGCGTTTCCTTTTCTTTGGAAACATATTCGACGAGTTCGTTATACCAATCCTGCGTATCTGCAAGATCTTTCTTGTTTGCGGCAAACTCGCCTTTGAGCGTTTCCGCTTCCGCGGCGATCTCGGAAATACGCTCTTCCACCGCCTCTTTCTTTGCGGAAAGATTGCCTATGCTCTGCCTGATCTCCGAAAGGTTTTCGATGGAATCGATCACGCTGCGCTGTGACTGATCCGAAAGTTCTTCATATTCGGAAAGTTTCTTATTGAACTCGGAGATCTCCTTTGCAAGCCCTTCGCTTTCGCGCTGGGAATTTTCGATCTTTTTATCGTAATCCGCAGCCGTTTGTTCCGCGGTTTCCGTCTCCGATGCGATCTCTTCCAGTCTTTTCTGAGAATCGGAAATAAAAGTTTCGCTGTTTGTCTGCTGTTCGCGGAAAAATCCGATTCTTTCACGGATGACTTTGACATCGCCCTCTTTCTTTTCGAGATCGACGGTGTATTTAAGGATTTTTTCGTTGAGCTGAGCGAGTTTCATATCGCTTTCGCTTATCTTTCTGCGGTCTTCCTCATAAAGCGCGTCCAAACGCTCCGATTTTTCCCTGCCTGCATCGATCTCTTTCTGTATGCCCGAAAGCACGCGGTTGATCGCTTCCCTTGCCGATTCGGCATTGTCGTGCTTATAAATATACAGATTTATTTCCGAATTTTTGAGTTGCTGATAAAGTTCGTTGTATTTTTTCGTCTTTTCCGCCTGACGGGCAAGAGGGGTAAGCATATGCTCCACTTCCCCGATACGCTGTAAAAAGATATTGAGATTGTTGTAAGAGTTGGAAAGTCTGCGCTCGATCTCCTGTTTTCTTGCCTTGAAAACGATGATACCCGTCGCCTCTTCGAAAATGGAACGCCTGTCCTCGGGTTTGGCGTTCATGATCTGTTCGATCTTGCCCTGCCCAATGATGGAATATCCCTCTTTTCCGAGCCCTACCTCGTGCAAACGGTCGACGATGTCTTTCATCCTGCAATTCTGCTTGTTGATGAGATATTCGCTCTCGCCGCTGCGGAAAAGACGCCGAGTCATAGCGACTTCGTCGTAATCGAGATCGGCAAACATATGCGTGGAATTGTCAAAAGTGAGCGTGACTTCGCAGAAAGACTGACTCTTTCGCGCCTGCGTGCCGCCGAAAATGACGTCCTGCATATTCGAGCCGCGCATCGTCTTTGCCGACTGTTCACCGAAAACCCAACGGATCGCGTCGGCAACGTTGCTCTTACCGCACCCGTTCGGGCCGACGATACACGTTACGCCGTTATCGAATTTGATTTCGGTTTTATCCGCAAAAGATTTAAAACCGTTCAGTTCTACTTTTTTAAAATTCAATCCGAAGTTCCCCCCGTTGTTTTTCGTAAAATACCCAAAAGTTTTCTTGCAGCCGCTTTTTCCGCTTCGCTTTTACTGCCGCCTTCTCCTAGGGCTTTTTTCCCTGCGGCGCTCACCTCTACGGTAAAGCGGGGCGCGTGATCTTCACCCGAACGGCTGACAAGACGGTATTCCGCCCTATCCAATTTTTTTGCCTGCAAAAATTCCTGCAATTCGCCTTTGAAATTCTCGTCATCCCTATACGAAAGATCGATGAGTTTTTCCCGCACGAACTTTTTTGCCGCAGCCATGCCGCCGTCCAGATAAATGCCCGCGACAAGCGCCTCGAAAAGGCTGGATATCGCCTTTTCTCCCGGATTGGAAGGATCGCTGAGAATAAGAAGTTTTTTTAGTCCCGTTTTTTCAATGGCGCGCTTTAACGGCTTGGCCGAAACGAGTTCCTGACGTCGTTCGGTCATTTTCCCCTCGTCGCCGCCTTCCGCAAAAAGGTATTCGGACACGATACAGCCGAGTACCGCATCGCCTAAAAATTCCAGCCGCTCATTGCTATCCACACCATGCTCGTGCGCGTAAGATGAATGAGTAAAGCAGGTTACGAGCAGGTTTTTATCACGAAAAGTATAACCGATGAGCCGCTCTGCGGCAGACTGATCAAACTTCCGCACCGACCGACTCCAAATCCGCTTCCGAAAGCATACCTTTGATTTTTTCGACCACGCAATTATCCGCAGCCTCTTTTGCCTGCAAAAGCGAAGCACAGATGGATTCCGCCTTGCTCGAACCGTGCGATTTTACGACCACTTTTTCAATGCCGAGCAGAACCGCACCGCCGTACTTGTTGTAATCCATTACTTTTTTAATATTCTTGAACGCTTTCTTCATAAAGAGGGCATAACCCACCTTTGCCCGGAAAGACGCCTTTATATTTTTTTTGATGATGCTCATCACCGCCATAGCGGTGCCTTCCGTCGTTTTGAGCGCGATATTACCCGAAAAACCGTCACAAACGGCGACGTCGATATCTCCGCTCATAATATCTCTGCCTTCCACGTTTCCGACAAAATTGATGCCGGGAAGGGTTTTGAGAAGGTTGTGCGCTTCCTGATGAAGCGGATCGCCCTTATGCTCTTCCGTGCCGTTGGTCACAAGCCCTACGCGCGGATTTTCGATACCGAGATTGGCTTTTGCATATGCCGTACCCATGATCGCAAAATGGCAGAGATTCACGGGCTTACATTCCGCATTCGCGCCCGCGTCGATCAGAAGCACCTTCCCCTCTTTCGCGGTAGGAAGAACGGGACAGACTGCAGGACGGGTAACGCCGCGGATCCTGCCCACGCG
>CASEHS010000074.1 GCA_949287815.1 uncultured Bacillota bacterium
TCTGCCGACGCAGTGATGCAGCATTTCGCCTTCACGGATAAGGTCAGCCGGGCTGTGGGCGATAATGCAGACAAAAGCGCTTCGTTTCGCGTGTTGCAATGATAAGTATTTCTCCGCAACGGCGGCAAATTGTCTGTATAGTTCCTTGCGTTTTTCTTCGTCTTCCATAGCCTTTTTTGTAGAGTATTCGTCTATGCGAATATCGTGCCAGCGTTTGAAATCGTGGGGGAAACGGTGCTTATCTTCGCTCATATCAAGTCCGAGATTTTGGCAGGCTTTCAGATAGTCGAGATAAGTGTTCGGGTTGGTCTGTTGTTTTGCGATATAGTCGAAGAACCGCTCTATGTCTTTGCCTTTGAACAGTTCTTTGATGGGAGTAAGTCTACTGTCATGGATTAGTCTAAGCTTCGCTTCCTTATATGATTGCAACTGTTCAAGCGGTTTTTTCGTCCTATATGCACGGATTATGACGTCGATATAGTAGTGTCTGCTTTGAAGCAACGCTTTATTAGAAATGAGCCATTTGCAGAAGGCTTTATCTGATCCGCAACGCTTTAATATGGTTGTACTCATAGCAATTTTCGTAAAGCCGAGTTTCATCAGCATTTCGAGCTGTGGATATTGCCTATAAAGCCGTAAATACTTAAAAATATTGCAGCCCTGATACAGTTTATATGCGCTGTACTTGAACTCCAGTAAGCGGTCTATAAAGTGGGGATTGATAAGCGTAGCATATGGATCGTAATATTTATCGTCTGCCCAGCACCAACCGCGTTCGTACCAGTTTTCGTATTTTTGCAAGCCTTCTTCGTACCAGCCGAAACGAAAACCCATACCCGCGCAATAACAGTATTCCATATCTTTTACAAAGCACTTATCCGAATTCAATCCGTGTATAGCGACTTGTTTACAGTACCATTTTTTGTAACGGTGCTTTACAGCAACGGTTACCTTCACAAGCTCGTTCTTCCAAGTGGTAAGATAGGCATAACAGCGAACGTGTCCATCGGGATTAGGATGGCTTTTGTTATCTGCTTTGCGGATTTGGTTCAATATGTATTTCGGGATAGGTCTGATGTCTGTAACTTTCATAATTTCACCTCAAAGCAAGTTTATCTCCGAAGATTGCGTCTAGTTTGCAAAGCGCCGCTTTATCAAAAGCGGCAGTATCAAATCTGTCGCCAAGTTCATCGTCAATGTCTTTCGGTTCTTCTATATCACCGTCAAACTTGCGCATTTCTTCTTCGGTTAGATCGTCGTAATCGTCTTCCTCTTCGGGCAAAAGTCTTATGTCGTCTTTCGTTTCAGCAATAGCAACTTTGTGTTTTTGGACTATTTTCGTAAAATAGTTATCTGCCGCATGGTAGGGAAAACCTATCATCGGGATACGGCTTTCAAGCCCGAAATCTCTGCCTGTAAGGGTTAAACCAAGTTCGTTGGAAAGAATTACGGCATTATCCCCGAAAACTTCATAGAAGTCGCCCAAGCGGTACAGGAGAATACGGTCAGGATATTTCTTCTGTAAGTCTTGATACTGTTGCCGCAAAGGGGAGACCGGCTTTTGCGTTTCAACCTTTGCCTTTTCTTCTTCGGCAATTTCGGAAAGGATTTCGTCGATTTCTTCCTGTGAAGGCTGTTCGTCCTCGTCGTCATAGTTTTCGTCGTTGACTTCGGGTTCGGATTTCGGCTCTTCCATAAAGTCAAATAATGACGCTTGCCGCTGTTCGGGTTTCTTCGGCTCGACTTTCCTGACCTGAGCAGGCGGTGACTTTGGGGTAGGTTTGTATTCCGTTCCGTCTTCGTTAAATAGCGTGCCTTCGATGCTATCTTCTTCGAAATAGTGGATAGCCCAGCCATATACGACTTTATCTTCCACGCAAGCGGAATTTGCACCTTTCGAGGAAAGTTTCCTTGCCTCGTCCGATGCGTATTTCATAAAGCCGTCCAGCGTCTTTTTGTTGATGAAACTCTTTCCGTCCTTTTCAAAAGGTGTACCATTGTTTATTTTCTCTACAAGAGTTTCGCTTGCGTTCTCTTCAAGGTATGCCTTTACGAGTTCCTGTTCTTTTGTTTTGGTTTCAAGATTCAATCGCATAGTTTTTCTCCTTCGATAAATGCTTCGGCAGCAATCATAATTCCCGTAGAAACGCCGCGTTTGTAAATCATGCGCATCAGCTCATCGTAATGATCATCGGTAAGTTCGATAAATTTTTCAAAGAGCTCGTCGCTTTCTTTTGACAGCGTGGCTTTTAGTTTGTCGTAAAGTGCAAGTTCTTTTTTGCGTTTCTTTTCGGGAAGTGCAATGTCTTTTGCATCGATATTTCCGTAGTAAAGTTCTTCAATGATAGATTTCATATAGTACCTCCTTAAAAGGGCATATCGTCCAATAGTTCGGCAGTTTTTTCGACAAGATGTTCAAGGCTTGTGTAGTGGTTAAAACCGCCTCTGTAATCGACTTCGTTTTTCGCTGTGCGAATGAGGATATTGCTGTACCATTCGTTGCTGAAATACCTGACGTCGCTGATAGATATATACACAAACTTGTTTTGACTGCTTTGGATAAAGGCAGAAAAGCAGTAGTGGTTTCTGCTTACATTGACGAGTTGCCAGTGATTTTCTTTGCACATTGCTTTCAGGTAGTTGATGTATTTGGTTTGAAAGGATTTGTAATCTTCGCCCGTATAACAGCCGGATGAAAATTCGTAATTCAGATAATTCTTGAGTTCCGCTAATTTAGCCATAGTGTTATACCTCCTTGACGATTGAGTAAACGTCGTCTGCGTAATAGGTGCAGTTGAACCAATTAAAAAGGGCGTGACATTTCACGCCCTTGTAGTCCACAATGTAGTTGTTATCTCCGACTTTATCGATTATAGTTATTTCGTCCATTTCGCCGTTAAGAGAATGGATATGAGCTTGTGATTTGTAGGGTTTCATTATTTTACCTCCATAATTCTGATTTCAAGAAAATCGTGTTGATACCAGTTGTTTTTGTCTGTAATGTTCCACCAACATTCAAATTCTTGTGAGCCGTCAGATTCGATATGTTCATCGAATTCATAGTTGTCTAACACATTGTCGTTTTCGTCAAACGCATCGGCAACCCAGCTCATATCAGGCTTTTTTTCGTTGTCAATGATTTCCGTGAATCGATTAAAGGCTTTAGGGTATGTATCAAACAATACAATTTCTATCGAGCTGTCATCGCTTGTGGACCAGTCGAATATTACTGCATATACTTTCATATCGCACCTCACGCAATTCTTTTAATTCCGCCACCGAA
>CASEHS010000075.1 GCA_949287815.1 uncultured Bacillota bacterium
GCTCCCGGCTTATAAATTATGGGACCCACAAAGCATTTTTTGCGCTACGAAAAATCACCTGTTTGAGAAGTAATGGGCAATAATATGCTTACACGGAAAACGTTATCCTCAACGCTTATCTCCATTACCCCGTTGTGTTTTTCGACCATATAATATATGCTTTTTAATCCGAATCCGTGATTCTCCTTGTCACTCTTCGTCGTTTTGGGAAAACCGTTAATTATTTGCAATTGATTAGGAGTAAAGTTTTCAAACTGTATCCTGACCATATTGTTGACGCGTTTGACTAAAATGCTTATGTACTTCTTATCTTCATCAGCTAAATCCGCAAGACATTCTATGGCATTATCGATTGCGTTCCCGAACAGGGAATAAATATCGCTTACCTTTATTCCGTTGAGGAGTTTGCCATCCGCCATACAGAAAAACTTAATCCCCTTATTGTCGCACAAAAGTTTTTTTTCTGTCAGCACGACGTCAAGCGATTTATTGCCCGTATTGAAAGACGAGTCGTAAGTATCCAGGCATCTTGACATTTCCTGAATCGAAGTTTTATCAAGCGAACTGTTATTTATAAAATACTTAAGGTCGTGAAACTTCATATTGAGCAACTCGATATTCTGTTTCGACGCTTCGTATTGTCGCCTGTCTTGCATCCACAGGGTCTGCACGATCTCAATTTCGTGCTGCATAGCTTTGCTGTATGCGTTATTGAAAAGATTGATGAGCAGAAACAGGCACGCGAAAACGACGTATGCGTTAAACGCGATGAGCGCGATCATACCCATTGAAAACATTTCGACCATACTTATATTATTCAGTACTATGGCTATGACTATTACGGCTACGGATAAGAAAACCGCTTTTACGTTGTTGACTTTGAATTCCGCCTGTTTTTTCAGCTTGCGCACGAGGAACAGATACAGCAATATCAACAGGCTTGCAAATTCAACGCAATATAATAGTGCAAAAAGCCAGTCATTATGCCACCCAAACCTGTCCATCGCTATCATGGTTACCATTCTGATTCTGTAAAAAATATGTTGCGTCGCATACGCGCTTATTCCGCACAGAATAAGCGTCAACAAACTTTCTTTATAACAGATTTTCAAACACGCGACCGTTAAGCAGACCTGGAAAGCGAAGAGCAGCATATTGAGTATATTATCCAATATGTTTCCGGGAAATATATCTGGCAGCAAATACGAAACCAAAACGCATCCCGACATACACGCTATCAATCTCAGCCAAAAGAATTTGCGCGGTTTTAGCAAAATGACGAAAGGCACGTAGCTGACAAATATCTCAAAAATAAAGAAATTATCCTCTAAAAAATCAATTATAGCTGACATATCAATTGGTGTAATCCATAATTTTTCTTATAAACTCTTGCTTTTTCCCGCGACTCAAAAAGAGGACGGTGCCGTCAAACAACGTTACCGTATTCCCCGATATTGTGTTTATATAATCGAAATTAACCAGATAACAACTCGAACATCTTGCAAACTTGGCGCAATTCAGTTCGGCTTCCAAATCTTTCAAAGTCTTTCTTACACATCTGACGTCGCCGTTTTCCGTGTGAAAAATCAAACTGTGCCCCACTACCTCCACATATTTCAATGAAGTTAATTTTATTATATTGATACCTTGCTTGGTATTTATAATAATTTCGCGCTGTGTATGGCTATTCATGGAAATAATTTTTGTGATTTTTTTAAAGACTTTAGCAAAATTAAAATAAGTTATAGGCTTTACCATATAACCTCTTGCCTCGACCTCATATCCCTGAAGCGCATACTGGGCCATATTTGTGACAAAAAGAATATTACTGGTGCTTCCCATTTCTCTTATGCGCTTTGCCGTACTCATTCCGTCAAACATAGGCATTTCGATATCAAGAACGATTACGTCATATTCGCCGTTCATATTATCCAGAAATTCCATGCCGTTTTTAAAGCAGCTTAAATCACACTCAATATTTTCTTCGAGGCAGAATTTGAATATTTTCTTCGAGGCAGAATTTGTCTAAAAAGGACTTAAGTCTGTTTAAATCCCCGATATTATCTTCAACAATAGCAACCCGAATCAATTCCTCCCCCTCCTTAACATGATAAAATTCAGCAAATATTACAAACAAAGTCCAAACAAACAAAAACACAACGTTTATAGTTTTTGCATTATATCACTATGTTCAAAGTCTGTCAATGTCCATATATTTTTAGCAAATTTATGATGGCTTTTTATTATTTACGGGAGCAAGCCTAAGTTGCTCCCGTAAATAATATTGTAAAAACATCTGACTATGAATCTATCTGCTCCTGCTTTTTAAAAGCCTTTTTAATCGCAAAGAATCCCCAAACTCCTAAGCCGACCGCTATTGCGCAATCGATGCATATCATCAAGGTTTCCCACAGCGGCATCTGTAAATTGAAATGTCCGCGATATGCGTTTGAGTTTGCTACCGTATAAATAACTTCCTGCGCCGCATTTCTCAATACCGCAACGTCTGCCGCGTTATCGCTGTCGCAATCCGACCAGATATTCATACCGGCTATCTGCAGATTGAGGTTGCCTCCGGCATAGAACATGTCTCTCTCATTAATGTATTCGACCGTATTGAAATCGCATATTACGATGCCGTAGAAGCCCCATTCTTTTTTGAGAATTTGCGTAATCAGGCGATAGTCGCCGCCCGTCCAACGCGTACCTATACGGTTGAAGGACGACATGATGCCCAGTGCCTTGACAGCTCCGCCTTCAGCTTTAGTTCCGTCCGCTTTCTGAGTATAGTTTTCCTGCGCAACTTTCACCGCGGTTTCAAAGCCCTTAAGATATACTTCGCGCAAAGACTGTTCGTTTACCCAGGTAACAAGACCGGTTATCGAGCGGTGCGTTTCCTGTTCGTTGGCAGCAAAGTGTTTGAGCGTAAAGTAGACGCCCTTACTTGCACCGCCCTTCAAAACCGCTGCCGCCATCTTACCACTGATTAAGCTATCCTCCGAATAATACTCGAAGTTTCTGCCCCCTAAAGGCGAACGGTGGACGTTCAGACCGGGAGCCCATAAACCCGAATAAGGAGAGCCGTCGCCGCGTTCGTTGCCGACGAGTCCTTCGTTGCCGACGGCTTCGCCGAAATCGTAAAGCCTTTCAACGTTCCAGGTAGAGGACATAACCGTTTCGCAACAATAGCTGCAGGTACCGTAAACATTCGAATCATCGCCAGTTATAAAGTTTACCCAACCGACGGGTCCGTCCGACGAGGTAGATGAAGGCACTTGCAGACGCGCTATGGCGTTTGTCTTATAGCCTCCGTTGTTTATGAGGTCGAGCATTTCGTTTACAGTAAGCTGATCCATAAACCTGTTCCACAGCGACTTACCTTCTTCGGTTTTGATATCTACGCCGATTAGTTCTTCAAATCCGATACCGTTATTTGCGCCCGTAACAGGCATAGCATATGTATCGGCTTCCGTATTATTCGACGCTGATTCGGTTGACTTTATCTTTTGAATAAATTCTGAGTTCGAATCGAGAACAGGATTAGAATCGTGATAATCTTGGGGCCAGGTACCCTTGAAATCTGAGCGTGAAAGCTGAGTTTCAAGCTCCGTATCGCTGTTCAACCATTCATCTTCGCAGTCGGTATAAAGGTTTTCGACTTTAGTCTGGGTTGTTGTATCGTTTTCATACAGAATATCCGCAACGGCGTTTGCCTTGACCTGCGAATTTGCCATTTCCTTTGCCGTATGAGCGTCGGTCGAAAGCGTAAATATGTACTCTCCCTCTTCCACCACATATCCGCGATATCCGTCGTCGTCAGCATCATAGCAATCGTATGAGGCATACGCATACGGCGAGTCTACAGTTATTTCCAAAACCTGTGAATCTCCGGGGGCAAGGTTTTCCGTTTTAGCAAATCCGACAAGCACCTTCGCCGACTTTTCAATTCCGCCGTGTGTGTAAGGAGGCGTAACGTATAACTGTACGACGTCTCTTCCCGATACCTCGCCGACGTTAGTCACTTTAACTTTGAAGGTCATCTCCGTATTTGCGGAAATGGTTTCGGGCATTTCCTCATCGTTGACGAGTTCCCAATCGAATTGCGTATACGAAAGGCCGTAACCGAAAGGATAACTTACCACCGCGTCGTAATCAAAGCCGGGATAGTTGCCTGCTTCCGCCTCGGCATAAGCAGTTTCGTAATAGCGATAACCGACGTAAATGCTCTCTTCGTATTTTACGTAATATACCTGTGAATCGTACGATCCGCGTCCGCTGTTCAGCTCATACGAACCATAGCCGCCTTCACCGCCTATATTATTCCATGTAGGATTGCTTTCAAGCGTTGCGTAGGTATCTACCGTATGTCCGGAGGGATTGACTTCGCCGCTGATAATTTTGCCGAGGGCTTTTAAACCCGTGGTTCCTGCAAATCCCGTCCACAATATAGCGTCGATATCGTCATTATTTTTTAAATCCTGCAATTCCAACGTATTGGCAGCGTTTATCAAAACTATAACACGGTCAAAATTCATCGAACATACTTTTTCGATAAGCGCCCTCTCGTTTTCATCGAGTTTTAAATAGCTGCGGGGCAAATCAAAACCCTCGCCGCCAATTCGCGTAATCACGATGATTGCCGCATCGTTGTAAGCCGAACAGGAATTCCAAAGGTCGTTTGAGTAATCGGCAACGGGCGTTTCGCCTGTACTCAGCGTTACGGTATTACCGTTATCCAGGTCCGAGGGGTTGCTGTCCCTACCCGGTCCCGAAGCAGAACCGTCATAAAAATTCTTCAAACTTGGATTATATTCAAAACCTGCTGCGGTCAGACTATCGAATATAGTCGTAGCGCCGGCCGTACTTGCCTCACCGGAACCCGAGCCACCGACAGCCATATTGGAAGAATTTTTACCGAAAACGCTTATATTCTTTTCGCTATCGTCAAGCGGAAGAGCTCCGTTGTTTTTCAGCAATACGAAGCCCTCTTCGCATATTTTTTCGTTAAGAGCGTTTCCGCGTTTATAAGCGTCCTCTTTACTCGTCGCCGTCACATCGAAATATCTGCCCTCTCCGCGGCCGAGAGTACGTTCGCCTCCTATCGCCATACACACCGTTTCGTAATACGGTCCCGAAACGAGAACGGTAACGACAACGAGCAGCGCGACGATTATCA
>CASEHS010000076.1 GCA_949287815.1 uncultured Bacillota bacterium
AAAGTATTATTATGTTTTGATGCGTCCCAACCATCTGCTTTATAGGAGGATAGCTTATGGCAAACGATACGAATAAAATCAAATTGCTTGTTCTGTGGGATATTCTGTGTAAAAACACGGACGAAAATCACGCAATGAACTCTGACGAGATACGCGAAGAACTTGCAAAACGCGGAATCAGCGTAATGCGTAAAGTGGTTGCAACGGACATAGCCGCATTAAATAAATACGGCTATGAGGTTTTATCCTATAAGAAAAAGTATTACTATTATTACGTCGTAAGCCGTCCGCTTGAAACGGCGGAAGTCGTTATGCTTGCAGACATCATCAAGGCGTCCAAACTGACTTCTACGCAGAAAAATATAATGATAGAAAAATTGTCAGGCACGTTGTGTTCCCATCAGGCGGAGAATCTTTCAAAGCATATTATTTCGTTGGATAAAAGCAGAAAAGGAAGTTCGTCTCTGATTTACAACGTGGATGCCATAGAGCGCGGAATAGAAGAAAACAAGCAAATTTCTTTCTTGTATTTCGACTATGACGAGAAGCATAAAAAAGTCTATCGAAAGAACGGCGACAGATATATGGTCAATCCTGCGTTTATGGTATGGAACAGGGATAATTATTATATGTTGTGTTTCTCAAACGGACACGACGACATGGTAACGTACCGCCTTGACAAAATGGAGAACGTAAAGGTCGAAGAAGCGGAGCGCGAACCGCACCCGGAATACGAGTTATTCAATACGGAAGAATACCGAAAGCAGGTGTTTTCAATGTTCGGCGGAGAAACGCAAAAAGTAACCCTTCTTTTTACGCCGAAAATTCTTTCGGATATGTTCGACCGTTACGGGGACGATATACGAATCAGAAAGATTGACGACAATACATATACGGTTGACGTAGCCGTTCAGGTATCGAAAACGTTCTTTGCGTGGATCGTCGGAACGCAGGGAAAGGTCAAAATCAAAGCTCCTGAAAAGGTAGTTACGGAGTTTTCAGACTTTGTAGCAAAGATAAAAGAAGTATATTAGCCCGTAAAAAAGATGCTCTCACTTCGGTGGGAGCAAATTTTTTTGAAAAAATTCATAAAAAAGTCTTTCAATGCCAAATTTTTGGAACTGAAAATTTGAAATAATCAAAAAGAAATGGTATAATACGCTCACAATCTAAATTGAACGCAAAGTTCAATATAAGAACAAAAGAGGACTTACCAATGAGAACGCTAAACCCGAACACCTTGGAACGGGTGGAGAACTATATCACCGAATATCAGAAGAAGAACGGAAAATCACCGAGCTACCGTCAGATTATGCACGGCGTGGGGATGAGTTCTCTCAATCTTGTACAGAGATACGTTTTGGCGCTTGAAAGAGAGGGACGAATCGAAAGGACGCGAATCGGCAATATCTCCGTGCCGCCGAAGCTGAAGCCGAGCGGAGTTGCGATTGCGCCGCTTGTGGGTTCTATCGCCTGCGGACAACCTGTTGACGCGGTAGAAAATATCGAAGAAAGTTTTGCGCTTCCGCGCTCTATTTTCGGAAACGGCGACTTGTTTATGCTCCGCACGTTCGGCGACAGTGTGATTGACATAGGTATCAAAAAAGACGACCTCGTAGTTATCCGCAAGCAAAACACGGCAGATGACGGAGAGATTGTCGTGGCAATGATAAACGGCGAAACGACTTTGAAACGTATTTTCAGAAGAAACGGCAAAGTCATTCTGCATCCCGAAAACAAAGAGATGAAAGATATCGTCGTAAAGGATTGCGAGATACAGGGAGTCTTGGTCAGTTGTATCAAGATATATGATTAAGGTATTGATGCGCTTTACGCCCCGAAAGCGCAAAGATATAGAAATTACGGACGATGAGCGACTGTTGCATTGGAGTTATCCCGACCATGCTTGAACAGTTGCTTAAATTCAAATCGGATGTAAGGCTTGGGAGGAAGGAGGTTGTATTCAATGAAATATGCAATGTGTCCGAAATGCGGTCGACGTCTTTGTAAAGGCGAAAACGGAACCAAGGTGGAAATGGAGTGTCCGAAGTGCGGAGAATTTGCTTCCGTTATCATCGAAGAAGATGATATACATATCAGCAAAAAGCCGATATTTACGACAACGCAGGACAAGCAGTTAAAGCAACACGCTTAAATAAAAAAGAAAACTGAATAGCAGCGGGTAAAGGAGTGCCGTTGTATTCCTTTACTGACATCTTGTTATGAGGCTGGACTTAATGAGAAGGTTAAGAGGAGTCTGACAGATAGTAAAATCCTGAAAGCATAGGGTTATTCTATTTGTCAGGCTTCTTTTTTGATGCCTATTATGCCCGATTGCGAGGATTTTACCTCGCAGTCGGGCTTTTTCTATTTGGGGCAGAAATCTGTCCGATTGCGTTTCAAAATGAAAAAGAAAGTCTATTACAAACTCAACCGCTACAAAGTAGCAAAAGTAGAAGTAGAAAGCGTAGAACAGGAACAAGCAGTAAAAATACTGAACCGTGAAACGGATCGCTTTGCAAAGTCGGAAGATACATATTACGAAAAATGTTCTTCACTCGACGAGATGTATGAAGAAACAGGTTTCGAGCCTGCGGATGATACGCCGTCGCCGGAAGAACAGTTCTTTGAAAATGAACGGAAAAAAGCCATCAAGCAACTCGTAAGTAAAGCCATGCAAGAATTGACTGAGAAACAAAGAATAGTCGTCTATAAAACATTTTGGGAGGAAAAAACATTGCGTCAAGTTGGTTTGGAATTGGGGATAGACAACAAGACGGTTTACGAGATTTTAGAAGCCGCAAAAGGAAAAATGAAAAAATTTTTGAAGTTTTTTTGAAAAACACCCCCGCAAAACGCTTCTAACTTTCCAATAGTAGTGAGGGGGTACAACACCCGAACAAAAAAACGGACAGAACAGGAGGCAAAGCAATGACCGAAAGCAAGAATACATATTTACCCGAACAGGGAGAAATCGACAGAACGAAGATAAAGGGATATTCCCTTCGGATCGGAGCGTTTACCTCTTGGGTAAAAGAGAACGGCTATACAACGAGCCAAATAGCGGCACGTCTTAATATGAAAGAGGAAGATCTGCTCTGCAAACTCAAAGAAAAACAACTTTTCAATAGAGAACAACTGCGGATACTGATCAGACTCATGGGAGCGTCGTCGGCGTGTTTCGTTATTTATTTTCCGACCTTTGAACTCCGACAACAGGTTTACTTTGAAGTGTTTGGAAAAGAATTACCATTACAGAAAGAAAGACAAAGGAGGTGGAAGAAAAATTGAGTGAGATGAAAAGACTGTCTGACAGAAACCGGGCGATACAGGAGATGCTGACAAGCGGCGAGGGACTGAAAACCTTTTACCGATTTGTAGCGAACAATCCGCATATCGCCTTGCACGACGCGTGTCAGATCGTCATTGAAAGACCAAGCGCAAGCATCTGTTTTTCATTTGAAGAATGGAACGCGCAAGGGCGCAGAGTAACAAAAGGCAGAAAAGGGATTCCGTATTACGACAACGACGGAAGCAAACACTTTGTGTTTGACGTGTCGGACACGCACGGCGACAACCGCTACCGAAGAAGTATCAATCCCGTCAAAAAGATTTTGGACGGATTAGACCTTGTAAACGGCACGGAGATAGCAGGCAGCAACCGCGGCGATTACAGGATTATGCTTTCGGGCGTAGTCAATTACCTCGGTCAGAACGAATTTTTTACCGAGGACGAGGACAGGAACCGTCTGATTGCAGAGGGCGCAACCTATTTGCTTTATTCTACGACGGGTTTTCCGAAAGACAGAGGAATTACCTTAAAGGGTTACCCTTACGGTTTATCCGAGAACGCAGACCTTTTCCGTGAAATATTGAAAACGACGGAGGTCTTACAGCAAGACATTAACGACGCGGTAGCGAACAAGCAAAGCGAAGTTCCCGTTATCGACGATACGGAAGAAGAAACGGTTACGGACGAACCCGTGATTCCCAAATCGGACGAAACACCCGTGAAAACGGAAGAAGAAAACAATATTTCCCCGTTCTACCGTAGGTATTTGCAGGTACAAAGGGACAACCCCGACAGTATCGTTGCATACCGAATGGGCGATTTTTACGAGATTATGGGCGAAAAAGCGGAACAAGCCGCAAATATTCTCGGTTTAACCCTCACAGGCAGGAACGTCGGACTTCCCGAAAGAGTGCCGATGTGCGGTTTTCCGTATCACGTTACGGAAACATACCTTGAAAAACTGCTTGTACAAAGTAGCGTGGTGGTAGTAGAGGGCGAAAACGAGCCGATAAAAATTCTATCTCGTGCCGAAGCTCTCGGACAAACCGACGAGACGAAGAAACCGAAACCCGAACTCATCGAATCAGACGACGATGAACCGAACCCGTTCGATACCGAACAGGAACTAACGGACGAGGAGCAGCCCGATTACGTCGGAGAGATTGACACCCGTTTCCCTATAACGGACGACTATGGCGACGAAGATGACGACCCCGACGAAGAAGATTGGAATGAAGCCGAAGAATCGGACTACAACGGGGACGAAGAAACGGTCGACTACGATTACGAAGAAGAAAAGCAAGCCAAAAAGGAGGAAAAAAGCGAAAAGAAAGGGCGACCGATATGGGAACGCCGAAACAAACCGAGCAGACAAAAGTCGTTCTTTGACGAGTTGGAACCAAAGACGGCGGAAGAAGAGCTGACGGAATACATACTCAAAGGCGGGAGCAACGTAAGCGGCAGTAAGATACGCATTTACGATGAGTATCAGAAGAACCCGTATGAGCAGGATTTTGTTCGCTTTTTGAGTAAAGAGTATGGCGTAGGCGGGCGTGGCGGTCCTGACGGCATTGATGAAATGCACGACGGCAAGGGCATCCGTTTCAGTAAAAAGAACAAGGAAACGGGAGAAACGATAGCCGTATCGCTGAAATGGGAACAGGCGGCAGTCAAAATAGCTAACCTTATTGACGAGGACAATTATCTCAATGAAGAAGAAGCAAAAGAGTATGCAACCCTTGTCCGATTCCGCAACGAGCGGAAGAGTGCGAACGGAGATGACGAACTTGTCAAAATAATGGCAAGGCAAATCGTCGAATACG
>CASEHS010000077.1 GCA_949287815.1 uncultured Bacillota bacterium
CCGGTGGTTTTTCAGTTTCGGGCTGTTAGCCCTAATACTACCAGCGGCGCGCAAGCCGCGCATATGACAACCTGGCAGTCATGCGATTGTTACTTGCGACCCGTTAACGGGTCATCCAAATCGTCTATGCTCATTTGACTCATCTCTTTATCTTGTTTTAACTGCGTTGCGATATATTCTTTAATCGCTTTCGTATTTTTCCCTACCGTATCCACATAGTAACCGCGACACCAAAACTGCCTGTTCCTGTATTTGAATTTCATGTTGCCCCATCTTTGATATATCATAAGGCTACTCTTTCCTTTCAGAAACCCCATGAATCTTGGGCGGTATCGATATCAACACATGGATATGATCGGGGCATACTTCGGCTTCTATGATTTCTACCCCTTTCCATCGACACAATTCCCGAAGTATTGCCCCGATCTCCTGCCGTTTCTCTTCATAGAATACTTTTCGCCTGTATTTTGGCGCAAACACTATATGATACTTGCAATTCCATTTCGTATGTGTTAATTGTCCTTGGGGATTTTTATTCTCCCCAAGGCAAATTTCATTTTTTACTGCTGCGGTATATTCGCCGCGCCTATCAGTTTATAAACAATCCTTACGTCCTGTACTCTTTGTCCGTCTATTCTTTCAGGCTTACCGACGTATATCTTATCTATAAAACTGTTCAGAATTTCAGGCGTTAGTTTGGTAACTTCGGTATAGCTTTTGACCAACGCTATAAACTTTGCAATGTTACCATCGCTTTCCTCTGCTACCGCCAAACTCGCTTTCAATGATACAACCTTTTGTTTCAGTTCCGCTTGCTCGGTTTCATAGTTCTTGGCGAGAAGTTCAAACCGTTCTTCGGGCATTGCGCCGCAGACCTTTTCTTCATAGAGCTTTACGATGATTTTCTCTATCTCCGAAAGTCTGTTCTCCGCCTTTTTCAGATCGCTTTTCGCCGCCGCTTGCAGTTTTGCGCTCTCACGCGTTGAACATTTGCGATAGTCCTCTACGAACTCCTTTTCATACTGTCTGACGTACGCACAGACCTTGCGGATATCTTCCAGCACGATTTGTTCGAGTGCGCTCACTTTAATAGCGTGTTCGGTGCAAAGATTTTTCTTCTTTTTACGGTACGTCGAGCATATAAAAGCGTCCTTTCTTCTGTCGTCTTTTCTTCGACGTATCGTCATTTTCCCACCGCAGTCGGCGCAGAACAATAGCCCCGAAAAGATATTGACTTCGTTGAATTTCGTATAAGCCCGTTTTGTTCCTCTCATTTTCTGTACCGTTTCAAAAGTCTCTTTGTCGATGATCGCTTCCTGCGTTCCCTCGAACACCGCCCAGTCTTCCTTGCTTTGCATCCATTGCTTTTTGTTCTTGAATGATTTGCGCTTTGTCTTAAAGTTTACCGTACTGCCCGTGTACTCATAGTTGGAAAGGATATACTCTACGGAAATCCTGCTCCATATTTCGGGATAGGTAGCCGCTTTATAATGCTTGATTCCTCTGTTTTCGGCGTACAGCTTGGGCGTTTCTATCCCTTCTTCGGTCAGCTTACGGGCGATACTTCCCATATTGTTTCCGTCGAGGTACATTCGGAATATCTTCCTTACGATTTGCGCAGCTTCTTGGTCTATGAGCCACTTTTCCTTGTCGTTCGGATCTTTCTTATACCCGAACGGCGGAATGACGCTTAAATGCTTACCCGAATTACCTTTGGCTTTGAGTACGCTACGGATCTTCTTGCTTGTGTCCTTTGCATACCACTCGTTGATGATATTGCGGAAAGGCGTGAAATCGTTATCCGCCTGATTTTCACTATCCACGTTATCGTTGACCGCAATGAAACGAATATCCATTTGCGGCAACAATATCTCGGTATAATACCCGACCATGATATAGTCTCTGCCGAAACGCGACATATCCTTTACAATAATCACGCCGATTTGACCACTATTCACGTCATCCATCATTCTCTGAAAATCCGGACGGTTGAAGTTCGTTCCCGAATATCCGTCGTCCACGTAAAACCTCGTGTTTGAAAATCCGTGTTTTTCCGCATAAGCAGAAAGTATTTCCTTTTGATGTACGATACTGTTGCTGTCGCCGCTTAACTCGTCGTCTCGGCTTAACCTACAGTAAAGCGCCGTTATCTTTTCACCTCCGTAATATTTATTTTTTGTTACAGCCGTTTGTGTTCCTAACATATTTTTCTACCTCCGTTAGCATCCAAACAGCAAATTCGTTCTTTGTTGTTCTGTATTAACCGTCGTATAGCGTCATAAGGCGTTTCTTTTGCATTGATCGATTCCTCAACGAAAACCCTGTACGCTACGCCGTCAATTTTCATTTCTTCTTTTCGCTCTTTTTTGTTTTCTTGTTGTTTCAAATCTCCTTATCATTTTTGTGTTTTAAGTAGGTCGCTTGGCTTGGGATTTCTGTCTAATTATTATTTTGCCTTATAGGACTTTTGCTATATCTTCTTTACCGACTACTCTCCGTCGCCTTGCAGTTCCTTTTAGTTTTTTTGTTCTTTCCTCCTTCCGCACCCATAACGGAAAGGTGAGTGCGGTTTGCCCTTACACAATTTTCTCCTTGAAGGCTACGCCGTATAATGTTATCAAGCGAGAAGCGTAAACGATTTTGATGAAGAAAAAGGCGGCTTTTTGCAGTAATAGACTGATGCTATTACAAAAAAAGCCACATTTTGCGTCAAAATCAAGTCGTTGCATTTCTCGTTCGATACCGCTAAGGCTTTCATTAACAATCCTTCCCGTGCATGCGCCGTGAGCTGTTTTAC
>CASEHS010000078.1 GCA_949287815.1 uncultured Bacillota bacterium
CCTAGGGGGAGGTTTTCTGTTTGGTTTCCGGCTACCTTTCCTTTCTCTCCTTCTTGTTCCGGATATGCGACTGTGTAACAAATGTATTGTAAACCTACAGTCTTTGCGAAAACGAAAACGGAGGTGAGATTGTGCAAGACGTAAGAAACGGTGCCGACAAACTGGTTTGTCGAATAGATAAAACCAGCAAAACGGTAGAAATTGTCTTAAAGGGATTTAAGACGATTGTTCGATTTTTAGACAACGGACAAGTCTTAATCGAGAATGTAAGTATGGTTGCTTAGTAAATTAAAAACTAAATATTCCGCAGACCGCAAGACGGCAAGGAAAGCACTTTTGATTGTTTTCCTGCCGTCTTTTTGTTTGTGGAAAACCGGCTCTGCGGATTTCAAAAATCACAAGGAGTTCGGCATGAAAAAAATCAAGTATGAAATCAATGGCACATTTGTAGAAATTGAAGTTTCGGATGAATTTGCAAGGCAGTATGAACAGATCGAGGCGGAAGAAGCACGTCAAATTTGGCGTGATAAGAAGCGAAAAAACAGTTCGTTGGAGAGGATGGTTGAAGCCGGGTTTCAGGTTGCTGATCCAAACAGCAATGTTGAAGAAAACCTTTTAGAAAAGTGCGACATTGAGCAATTAAGTGAAGAGATAAAAGCTTTAACCGAAGATCAAAAATGGCTTATTGAGCAGGTCTTTTTTAATGGCCGGAAGCAGACAGAAATAGCTGCTGAATTAGGCATAGATCCTACTGCTATAAGGAATCGATTGCAAAAAATTTATAGCAAGATAAAAAAAAGTTTTCAGTAAGGGGGTCCATTTTTGCCTTTTTCATTCCCTTATAAGTGAAGGGGTTATTCAATTCCCCTCCATAAAGGAGAGTTAGATGGTTGAAAGATATCAAATGGTAGCTTGTATCGGGCTAAGAAAAAGCGAATCCGATGAAATGGTGACCGTGCCTTTATATATCAAGGTTCGCGCGGAAGAAGGCAGTCCGTTACCGGCAGAACAGGAAGATCTTATCCATCGTGTTTCCGAATGTATGATACGGCGTTATGAGCAGCAATTAGCTGAGTTCATAAAAAATAAGAACAAAGGAGAATGCAAAGATGGACAAGGCAAAGAACGAAAAACTGTTTGAGAACGTGTATCGGACGCGCGATTACATAGTAAAGCAAGAGCTTTACCTGATTGTAAACGCCGAACAGAACAATGCCGTTTTGAGTGTGGACACCTATTATCGCAGAACGCTTTTGCGTGATAGCAAGTATTTGCTTCTGTATAAAGACCGTAAACACATCGATGGCAAAAGGCTTCCGTCGAATATGTACATCCGTACCTATATCGACTAAACCGGCGTAACCGAACGCAGTGAAATTGAGGCGAAACCTATGCGGTACTTTGAAGGATAAGAGTGGCCACTCACCGCAAGAAAATCGCATAGGACAGCGGTCCAAGTGTAAGCGTTCGTTACCATATACAACTTAATAGCTGTGCTAACGGCATGACGGGCAAAGCAAATCACATTTAACAGGAGGATTTTACTGTGGCAGAAAAGAGCAGTAAGTACAACAAACGTCGTTGGTCCGTTCCCTCGAAAAGAGCAAAGGGATATGCGGCAGACAGAAAAGCAAAGGTACATACCTACGGTCCCAAGGAAGGCAAGGAACTGACCGACTACGAAGCCGGTATGCGTTCGGGTTATTTGCAGTGCCAGACCGACCATGCAGGTATCTACAAGTACAAGAAAGCGATTTCCGAAGGAAAAAGCAAAGCGGAAGCGAAAGCCATTTCGCAGAAAAAAGGATAAACAGGAGGATTTCAAATAATGGCAAAGAACACCAATAACAATCAGATTTTCGTCGAAAGAGAGACATTTGAGAAGAACGGCAGAACTTTCTTCTCGTATTTCATCAAAGGCAATATCCGCGGCAAGGACGTCAAGGTGGCCGTCGTTCCGCCCGACAAAGGCGGCTATACCGTACTCGACATCGTGTTCGGCGATCAGATGGCGGCACAGCTTGTTGCCAAGCCTTTCGAGATCAAGGACGACGCCACGGGCAAAGTGATTGCCGGCAACACCTATTCCGTGCAGACCGTGGACGAGAACGGCGAGATCTACGAATGTGCCGTCAAGCCTTACAGAAGCTCGGATAAGTCGCTTCTGAATATGCTTCTCAGATAACAAGCAATTTCACAACGGATACTTTACGGCTGCGGTTTATTCTATTAAACCGCAGTTGTGAATATCAGACAAAAAAACAGGAGGTAAATATGTACAACGAATTCAATCAACATAAAAAGTCGGACGCCTTCAAATGGGCTGTCGTTTTCATACTGATCGCGGTGCTTTTTGCGGGTATGATTGCGGCGCTTGTGATGGCAGTGCCCGACAAAGAAAACACGTCTGAGGATCAGGAGATAACCGACGTTCAAGGCGATGGCGATACGTTGTCCGTTATTCCGCAGAATACCGAAGTGATGACGCTTCGTGTGAGCGAGCCCTATTATATGGCTTCTCCGCTTGCGGTAAACGGTTATACAAAGTCGGTAGACCTGACGGCTACAATCTTCCCTGAAGAAGTGGCGGACAAAACGGTCGATTGGTATATCGAATGGTCGGACTCTCAGGCGAGCGGCACCGTAACCGATTATGTTACCGTCACCCCCGCTTCGGACGGAGCGTTAAAGGCGACCGTAACCTGCTATCAGCCGTTTGACGGCGATATCGTCGTAACGGTCGTAACTCGCAGCGGCAAGAAGTCTGCAACG
>CASEHS010000079.1 GCA_949287815.1 uncultured Bacillota bacterium
GATATTTGCTCTTCTGCTCTTTTCTCAAAATTTGTAAGTGCTGGTGTTTTTAACACCCGGTATTCCATAAAGAGCTTCCAAATCGCCTTGTACGGATACTTTCTTTCCGAGGTTGGCAGGATTGTCGAGCAGGTTCACAGCGCCACGTATTGCGGTCGGGAGAGCAACGCAAACGCATTTTGTCACGTCTGTCTCATTTGCGTTGTCGGCTATGAGCACGTTGTTGTTGCGTGCGTTTTCTGCAGAGAACACGGCATCGAATTCGAGGACGGGGACGTCAACCTGCGGTTGGGCTGGCACTACATCCCCTGACCGCGGCAATACGGAGATGAATTGTCAAACTAAGTGCAACACTTGATAAGATTTTGTTCAAACAAATCTTGCGGTGTTTGGAAATGTAAAACCTTTTTGGGCCTGGCGTTGATCAACGCCAGGTTCTTTTTTAATGTGGCAGGGCTTACTCTTGACAGATTCCTGCCCTTAGGATAGAATTCTCTGAGCAATCCGTTCAGATTTTCGTTTGTTCCTTTCTGCCATGCACAGTACGGATCTGCAAAGTACATTTCACAGCTTAGTGCTTTCTCTATCTCCCTCCAACATGCAAACTCGCTCCCCCTGTCGCATGTGATCGTTTTCACCGCTTCTTTCGGAAATTCGGACAGTGCCGCTATGATCGCTTTCGCCATCGTTTCTCCCTTTCTGTCCGGGATCTTTATCGCTATATAGTATCTTGTTTTTCTCTCCGCAAGCGTAGCAAAACATGCTTTGCTTTTCCCTTGTCCCGATACTACCGTATCCGCTTCCCAATGTCCGAATTCTTTGCGATTGTATACGCTTTTATCCCTTTTCCGGATACTCTTTCCCGTCGTGAATCTTCCGCCGTTTCCCATCCTTTTCCGCGTTTTCCCTTTCCTGCGCAGATTCTTTAGGGTAGAACGCAGATATTTCTCATCTATCCAGCGATATATCGTCTTGAATGACGGCATCTTCATCCCGCATGGTGTTTTCGCTATCTGTTCGGGAGACCATGTCTGCGATAATTTCTCGTCTATGTAATCCAATACCTCTTGTTTCCAGAACATTCCGCGGTGACGGTAACTGTTTCGCAAATTGCTTTTCTTTTGCGCCGTATTCGGATAATATCTCGGTATATCCCTGAAGAAAGTACAATTCCGCCGTAATTCCCTCGATACCGAACTCACATTTCTGCCGAGAAGTCTTGCGATTTCCCGATAACTTTTCCCTTTTACATAGTATTCTCGTAGACAACAGCGCTCTTCTATGGTAAAATGTTTGTAGTTCATACAGATCTCCTCGGCAAAATTTGGTTTCGCAACTCTATTTTACCACAGATTTGTATGAACTCCTTTTTTTTCTTTCATGTGTTGCACTTAATAGTATAATTCACCCAACGACTAAAAAAAGGCGGCTTTCTGAAGTGAACCCCAAAGTTTGGACAAAAAAGAATTAGATTGTTTTGGAATGAGTTCGGTATCCAACCGGGCTCATTCCTTTTAGTTTGAGAGAGATTCTCTCGTTGTTCCAGTAGTGAATGTACTCTTTCAGACAGTGGACGAATTCGTCCACTGTCTGAAATTTTTCGCCGTAAAACATCTCCACCTTTAACCGTCCGAAAAAGTTCTCCATCACGCTGTTGTCCAGGCAGTTGCCTTTTCGTGACATGCTTTGCAGAATATTATGTTCTTTCAGTCGGCTTTGGAACTCCCTCATTTGGTATTGCCAGCCTTGGTCGGAATGCAAGATCGGCGTTACGCCTTGCGGCAGTTTATCAAACAGTCCTTGCAGCATTTCTTTCGTTTGCCAAAAATCAGGGCTTTTTGAAATAGAATAGCTGATCACCTCTTTGTTGTGTAAATCTATGATCGGAGACAGATATATCTTGCAATCACATACGGCAAACTCGGTCACGTCCGTCGCCAACTTCTCATACGGCTTACTTGTTGCAAAGTCACGGTTTAGTATATTCGGAGCGATCTTCCCGACTTCTCCCTTGTACGATTTATACTTGCTTTTGCGCCGTTTCCCATGCAATCCCATGCTTCGCATGAGCTTATGTACCGTTTTATGGTTGAGTTTTATGCCCTTTTCCCGCAATACAAGCAAGATTCGTCGATAACCGTATCTTTGTTTGTTCTCGATAAAGATCCTTTCTATTTCTTGTTTGATCAAAGAATACTTATCCTCTGCCCGTCTCTTTACATGGTAGTAGTAGGTGCTTCGCGGCAATTGAGACAACGACAGCAACCCTTTCAGCGGATATCTTTGCCTTAACTCAGATACTATTTCGGCTTTCTGCCGTTCCGTTCCTCCTCCGCTCGAATTAAGGCGTCGAGTTTTTTTAAGTATTCAAGCTCCATTTCCAAGTATTCGTTACGTTCCCGCAAACGCTGGTTTTCGGCAATCAGATCTTCTTCTACAGGCTGATCCAAGGGTCGTTTCCTCGGTCTGCCCGTGCTTTTCCTTCCGCGCCGTTCTTCCATGAGTCCTGCCGCCCCTTCTTCCAAGTATATGCGCTCCCATCTGTGCAAGGTGGATATTGCCCCGCCCATGGAACTTGTTACAAGCCCATATTTGCGAGCCGTTTCCCTGTAGCCCAAATGGTTTTCGCGCATATCCATTATAACAGATTCCTTGAACTCTGCGCTATACTTTTTCTGCTTATTTCCTTTTTTTGCCATAAAAATATGCACCTCCAAAAGTCTGTCCAACTTTTGGGGTGCATAGCAAATGCCAGTCTTT
>CASEHS010000080.1 GCA_949287815.1 uncultured Bacillota bacterium
ATTTCCGGTTTCAAAGCCCCGACGCTCGTACCGGGAGCATACAACTTTCCGAACAGTCTTTTCGGAAGTCCGAGCACGGATATAATGCTTTTATCGAACCCGCCCGTTTCGGTATTGACAAGTCCCGTCGTAGTCGCGTTCGTATATTCCTTTTTCTTGATGCCCGTCAGAAGATAATTCAAATATTCGGGAATCATTAAAAAGTCGGTGGCGATGGAGAGCCTGTTCCGTTTTGTTTCCTCGTACAACTGATAAATCGTATTGAACGGCTGAAACTGGATGCCTGTTTTCGAGTACAGTTCTTCAAACGGGATAATGGAATGCACTTCGTCGATAACCGAGTTCGTGCGCGAATCTCTGTATGCAAAACAAGGCGTAAGCGCCCCGTCTTTGGTCATAAGGACGTAATCCACTCCCCACGTATCGATAGCAAGAGACTCTATCTGCGGATATTTGGCGAAAGCGCACCGGATACCCTTTTTCACGTTTTTGAACAAACCGGCAATATCCCAAACAAGATGACCGCATTGTACTTTTGTTCCGTTCGGAAAACGGAAAACTTCATCCGTTTTGATCGCCCCGTCCTCTTCCCAGCCGACAATCTGCCTACCGGAAGAAGCGCCTATATCAATTGCAAGATAATACTTTTTCATAACAAATATTTTTTTGGTTGCCGCCGCAAGTCGCGGCGGCAATCTTCGTACTTTTTTATTGCGCCTGAGGAGGCGTGTTTACTATAAAGATACGGCTGATGGGACCGTATTATCCGTGCCTAGGCGCCAGCCGTAATTATCCAGCGCTTTAAGGAGCCGCTTTTGGGCAAACTCACGCTGTTCGCCCGTAAGAAGGTTCATATAAAGCGGTCGCACCAGCTTTGCCTGGCGGTCGGTATCGTATGAATACTTTTTGGTCTGAACGAGTCTGCGGTAGCCCGTGCGCGCCCTGTCGGCATATTTTTTATATAATTTTTCGTCATCCTTTTTGTCGAGATTTGCGCCGCCCTTATCCAACCCGTCGAGAATGCTGGCCCTATACGGCGGTTTGACATCACCGCCGCTCCCATAGCCGACATAAAAGGCATTCACTTGACACCTGCCGAACAGTGCAAATTTTTTGTCGGCAAGGGGTAATACGCCCTCGTTTTTCAGCAAAACGCACCCTTCTGCCGTAGCTTCACGGCAAAGTGCTTTGATTTCTTCGCAAGATGTAATACCGTCGTTAATCTCACTTACCGAGCCTTGCGAAATCTTATTTATAATCTTTACGATTAGGTTGTTAAATGCTTTCTTTAACGACATTTTAACTCCAAATATTTTATATTAAATTTTATGGAAAAGATTTTTTAACAAAGGATATAGTTGTTTGTAACTACTATACTTTTTATCATAAATTCGAGCTATATCTTTATCAGGCTGTATTTCGTCTTTTAATTCTACCAACGCATTGATTGCGCTTTGTACATCAGCGTATTCCTTGCATCCTACCATTGCAAGAATCGCCGCACCAAATGTAGGACCGTGTTCCGTTTTCTGTACGCACACTGGCAAATTCAAAACGTTTGCCATAATCTCGCGCCAAGCCTTGCTTTTCGAGCCTCCGCCGCACATAGTCGCATTGGTAACGTTAAGTCCGTTTGATTGAGCAACTTCCAAACAATCTCGCAATGCGAAAGCAACGCCTTCCATAACGGCTTTTGACATCTGTGCTTTCGTCGTAGTCGAAGTCAGACCTATAAACGCGCCTTTCGCTTTTACGTCGTTATGCGGACTTCTTTCGCCCGAAAGGTATGGCAAAAACAATAAACCGTCTGCATCTGTTTTCGCTACGTTAAGTTCGTCCGCTGCATAATCTTTTGTACCGAGTATATCCTCCAACCACCATTTACGGCAGGATGCCGCAGACAGAATACAGCCCATTAAGTGCCAACCGCCGTCTGCATGACAAAAGCTATGCAAGGCGTTTTTGTCGTCAACCGTGAAATCGTCGTTTGAAAGGAATATCGTACCGCTTGTGCCGAGCGAAATATTGCATTTGCCTTTTCCTACTGCTCCCGTACCTATTGCAGCCGCAGCATTATCGCCTGCGCCGATTATTATTTTTACATTTTCAGATAAGCCAAGCTCTATTGCAAGTTCGGGAAGTATCGTACCTATCGCATCGTAACTTTCGTGCAATTCGGGCAACTGCTCTAAACGAACGCCGCAAAAATTACACATCTCTTTCGACCAATGTTTATTTTTTACATCCAGCAACAGCATCCCGCTTGCATCCGAGTAATCGGTGCAATATTTGCCTGAAAGCATAAACGCAAGATAGTCTTTGGGTAAAAGTATCTTTGCGATACGCTCATAATTCTGCCGCTCGTTTTCTTTGAGCCACAATATCTTCGGTGCGGTAAATCCTGCAAAGGCGATATTTCCCGTATATTCTGACAGGTGTGCTTGTCCCAATGTTTCGTTAAGGTATTTCGTCTGCTTTTCCGTTCTACCGTCGTTCCACAATATGCACGGACGGATAACCTTTCCGTCTTTGTCTATTGCGACAAGACCGTGCATTTGTCCTGCGAACGAAATGCCTTTTACGCTATCGCAGTTCTGCCCTTTCAGAAGCTCTTTCAATCCCTTTTTGACTGCATACCACCAATCTTCGGGATTTTGCTCACTCCATTCGGGAAACGGATGATATATAGGGTAA
>CASEHS010000081.1 GCA_949287815.1 uncultured Bacillota bacterium
CGGACTGAAAGAGATTTGCCGCGTATTGAAACAAGGCGGCAAAGTCATGATTGCCTCTGAAATGACCGATCCAGAAAAGGGAAAATTCTGGGCAAAACGTTGTGAAGGCATGACGATCTATACGGCGGAGCAACTCGCTTCCTTTCTGTCGGAGGCAGGTTTTTCCGATGTTAAAGTTCATAAAACACGCAAAGTGTGGTGTACTGTCGAGGGGGTAAAAAGATCATTATAAAGGCAGAGACAGAGGAATAACATGAGTCAGACGGCAATGATAATTTTAGGATTTTCGGTCATTTTTCTTGCCACGACGGCAGGGAGCGCGATCGTCTGGTTTTTCAAAAGCGGTCATTTTTCTTGCCACGACGGCAGGGAGCGCGATTGTCTGGTTTTTCAAAAGAGATATATCCGACAAAGTAAATACGTTATTTCTCGGTTTTGCGTCCGGTATCATGGTTGCGGCGTCTGTGTGGTCGCTCATCATTCCGTCCATAGAAGGGGCGGAAAGTTGGGGAAAGTGGAATTTTGTTCCCGCGCTCATCGGTTTTTTGCTGGGCGGTTTGTTTTTGGTGTTGCTCGATCATGTTGTACCGCACTTCCACAAAGGGACGAACGAGGAAGAAGGCCCGCGCAGTTCTTTGAAAAAATCCACTAAAATGTTTCTTGCGGTGACCATACACAATATTCCGGAAGGTCTTGCCGTCGGCTTTGCGTTCGGTGCGGCTGCGGCAACAGGTGAATATTCCGCGTATATTTCCGCTTTGGCGCTCGCGATCGGTATCGCCATTCAGAATTTTCCCGAAGGCGCGGCGGTCGCTCTCCCCATGAAATCGGCGACACAGAGTAGGGGAAAAGCCTTTTTGTTTGGAGCGGCAAGCGGCGCGGTAGAGCCTGTGTTTGCGATTGTCGGTTTCTTTCTTGCTTCGTCGCTTACGATGCTGCAGCCGTGGTTTCTGGCTTTTGCGGCGGGCGCAATGATATTTGTCGTGGCGGAAGATCTTATTCCGGATTCGCATCTTTCCACGCATCCGCATCTCGGAACATGGGGCGTTATGATCGGTTTTGCGGTGATGATGGTGCTGGATGTTGCACTCGGCTGAAAAAAGTTAACTTGAGGCTATCAAAATAACTTTACAAATCGCGTGAAATCGATTAAAATAAAGAAAAGGGGGTTGCTGTATGCGAACACGCGAATCCGAAGAAATGTATCTGGAAACGATACTGTTATTAAAACAAAAAAGTGCCAATGTTCATTCCGTAGACGTGGTAGGAGAGCTTAATTACGCCAAGTCAAGTGTTTCGCGCGGCATGAATCTCCTTGTCAAGAACGGTTACATTACGATGGATCGGGTGACAGGTGTCATTGAATTTACGGAAAAGGGTAGGGAAAAAGCGAATAACATCTATGAGCGTCACCGCGTTCTGACAAAAGCGCTTGAAAAAATCGGGGCAAGTGCAGAGATGGCGGAAGAGAACGCCTGCCGTATCGAACACGTGATTTCCGAAGAAATGTTTGAGATCATCAAGAAATTTGTGAACGAAGGTTAATTTTT
This sequence comes from uncultured Bacillota bacterium, assembly GCA_949287815.1. Classification (GTDB taxonomy): domain Bacteria; phylum Bacillota; class Clostridia; order Christensenellales; family Borkfalkiaceae; genus Borkfalkia. The sequence goes on from CASEHS010000081.1 coordinate 1,551, forward strand.
TGCTAACAAATCGTTGACAGAATAAAATGAAAAGAATATAATAAAAGGGAAGTCGAATGAGGCTTCCTTTTTTTCAAGTCGTATGTTCGCTTTTGCGAACTTAAAAAGGAGCAATTCGATATTTTTTAAGGACAGATGTTCGCTATGACGAACATAAAAAAGGAAAAGCGGAACTTTTGTTCCGCTAAAAAAATGATATGTGTTCGCGTTTGCGAACGCAAAAAGAGGGGGGGGAATGACCTATTCAGAGTTTCGTTATTTATGGAATGTAAGGGAAGTGGAAAAAGACAATGTTGCAAGGCTCAGGGATATAACAAAAATTATGACTGTGACAAAGGTCAGCGTCTTCCGTGCGCTTGAACGGTTGGAGAAGAGTGGATATGTTCAAAAAAGAAAAGACAGGAAAATTTACCTCACAGAGAAAGGAAGGGGTTTTTTGAAAGAGTATGAGCAGGCTATCTTTTTCCTGAAAGAGAAAATGCTTCAGTTTGCAGGGATAGAAGAAGATATGGCGCAAGAAGAGGCGATGCGAATTGTCTGTGTTCTGTCGGATGAAAGCAGAGGAAAAATCGTGCGCGCGTGGCAAAAGCGTGAAGGGAAATTATGAAACAGAGTAAAGAGTTGGAAGTCGTAGAACTTATGATACGCCTGTATTGCGCAAAGAAACATAAATGCAAAGACGGACTTTGCGCAGAGTGCAGCGAGCTTTTGGAATATGTGAAGCTACGCAGAAGCAAATGTCCGTGGGGAGATAGCAAGCCATTCTGCTCGAATTGCAAAATACATTGCTATAAGCCTGATATGCGCGCAAAAATCAAAGACGTAATGAAATTTTCGGGGCCTCGAATTGTTTTTCGTCACCCGATAATTGCGGTAAAACACCTTATCGAGACCAAAAGACAGAAAAAGAAATTAAAAAAAGAGGAGCAAAAAAGCAATGTTCGATAAAGAACTTCTAAAACTCATCGGCGGAAACAAAAAGTACGTAGTCTATACCGTCCTTTTAATGGTGCTCGGAATGCTTGCAAACATCGGAATAACGGCGAGCATCTGCTGGGCTGTTTATCTTCTGATTGAAAAGCAGGCGGCATTGATGTATATCTATCCTGCAATTACTGCGGTTTTAGCAATAATCGTCCGCTATATTGCCGCGCGCCTTACGGGCGATCTGAAAGACGTGTTGGGCAGAAAAGTAAAAAAGGACTTGCGCGAGCGTACCTACGATAAAATC
>CASEHS010000082.1 GCA_949287815.1 uncultured Bacillota bacterium
ATTGCCTTTTCGTGCGGCGATTGTCGCATAATCCTCTCAAAAGTAAACGGTCGTAAAATCCTGTTTTAGGATTTTACTTTTTCCGTTGACTTTTGCTTTTTCAACATTAAACCAACAGAACATTTCCCGTCTTATGCTTTTTCTCTGCCTGCCGAAAGGCAAATATATCTTCGGAGGTAAAGAAAATGGAAACAAAAAGAAACTGTTACGATGTGTTTGAGGAGAAGATATCTCCCGATAACGTAATGCAGATCGGAGAACTTATTGCGCTGAAAACGGTGCAGAAATTGGTGCTTATAAAAGTACCCAGAAGCGTGTACGTCGGACTTGTAAGAGACATAAACTACAAGAACGTGCCCGGTTACATAATCACGGAAGGATACGACCTTGCTCAATCTGCAATATGCTTTTTATGTGAGCATTTCGGTGAACGTGTATTGGATTTATGCGTAGATCCGAAAACAGGCAAACCTATTACTTTATACGGACTGTGTAGCCGAGTCGTAAGCAACGAGATTTACAAGAGATGGATTTTCAATAAAAACACAAGAGAAATCTATATAAAAACGGATTGCTACGAACAGGAGTTCTTTAAGGAAGATTTTGAAGAATCCTTCAAGAAGTGCGCTAAGATAATACGCAGAATGAAACTTACGAAAGGCGAAAGACAGACTCTGGATTGCTACATCGCCGGCATGCGCTTCTCAGAAATAGCGGATACGTTAAAAATAGACCGCTCAAACGTATGGAGAAGACGGGAAAGAATTCAAAAGAAATGTCGCAGAGTTTACGAAGAATTAAATTGAGCCGAAACGGAGCCGTAAAAAGCTCCGTTTTTCATGCTCAAAAATGCCGTTTGACGATAAGACGTGCGCTTGTCTTGATACAAGTATAAGGGAATTTTCGGAAAAATTTTTGAATCATCCTTGACTTTGCTCTTTTTCGTGCCTTTTAATTGAGAACTTTTTTTGTAAACCGGACATTAGGTGTCCAGTTCAGGGTATAAACTGATAAAAAATTTTCCTGAACCGGAAATCAGGTTTCCAGTTCGAATGTTAAAGTTAAGAAAACAAAGGAGGATAAAATGACAAACAAAACTATTGAGGTTATACGCATCGGCAAGCCCGAACTTAAAAATGCGGACAGAAGTGAACAGAACGCGTTCTTCTCTGTCCTTCTGTCCCGTATCGTTGCCCTTCCTAAATCGGATGAGGCTCTTTGCGTTCAGAAGTCATAACCCGACTTAATTCTATTCAATTAAACGGCTATATGCCGAAGATATATAAGCGATTGCTTTGCCTTTCTTCCGTTCAGCTTAAACGGAAACGGTTTTTCCGTCAAGGGCAAGGTGCATTGCGAGCAACCCTTGACGGAATACAACGAAACGCAAAGGATATTGACCCGTATCCATTCCCGTTTGTCGTCGCTTCCGTCGAAAGACAAAACAATTACATTAAAAGGAGATTCAGCTTATGCAAAGTGCAGTTATCTACGCAAGGTACTCGTCGGACGCACAGACCGAACAGTCTATCGAAGGTCAGCTCAGAGTGTGTAACGAGTATGCAAAAAAGAACAATTTTCTGATCGTCGAAACCTATATCGACAGAGCCGTTACCGGCACGACCGACAACAGAGTTGCCTTTCAGAAGATGATCAAAGACAGCTATAAAAAGCAATGGAGCGCGGTCATAGTTTACAAACTCGATCGTTTCTCCCGCAACAAGTACGAATCCGTAGTCCATAAGAAAACGCTAAAAGACAACGGAGTCAAACTTATATCCGCTATGGAAAACATCCCTGACTCTCCCGAAGGCACGCTTATGGAAGCGTTACTCGAAGGCTTCAACCAGTATTACTCGGAAGAACTCGCGCAGAAAGTCAACCGCGGAATCCGCGAAAGCTGGCTTAAAGGCAATTCTACGGGAGGACTTCTGCCCTTCGGTTACGACAGAGTCGACAAGAAGTTTTATATCAACGAACACGAAGCCAACGTGCTGCGCCGTATATTCACAATGTACTCGCAGGGATACAGAGCGCAGACCATAGCAGAAGAACTCGAAAAAGAAGGCGTACGGCGCAAGAACGGCGATTTCCTCACCGTGAAAGCGATATACCGCTTACTGCACAACAGCAGATATACGGGAAAGGTCGTTCACGACAACGTTGAATACACCAACATCTATCCGAGAATAATTTCAGACGAACTATGGTTCAAAGTCAACGAAATTAACAAACAAAACGTACTTACCCCGGGACGCAAGAAAGAGATTTTCGACTACATACTTTCTGGCAAACTTATATGCGGAGTCTGCAAACGCAAAATGAGCGGAGAAAGCGGAACAAGCAAAACGGGAGCCATACACTATTACTATATCTGCCTTTCAAAACGCAAAAAGCGTAAGCATTGCACCGTTACGTCTGTAAACAAACAATGGCTCGAAGATACCGTGATAAACGCGACCGTGGAGATGTTGAAGAACGAAGACAATATCCGTTACATAGCGACTTCCCTGTTCAACCTGTACAAGAAAGAGTCCGAGAACAATTCCGCTCTTAAGATTCTCGTAAAGCAACGCGAAGAGGCGTTAAAGGCCTCTAATAACATGATTAAGGCT
>CASEHS010000083.1 GCA_949287815.1 uncultured Bacillota bacterium
TACCGATTATTATAAATATTTTTGCCGCGATTCTCATCTGTTCCCCGTTCTGCCGCTTTTCAACAGCTCAGCTCTCATTTCATCGTATTCCTGCTCGCTTATAAGTCCGTCGTCAAGCATTTGTTTCAGATATTCGATTTCGTTCCTTATGCTTTCCAGACGCGTTTTGTCCTGTCTTGTATATTGCTCCTTCTTCCTTATGCCGGAATCATTCCCGTTTATCCCGCAATAACTTTCGCCGATATGCTTTTTCAGTTCGCAGTAATCAGCCATTTTTATCGAAGAAACGATTATTAAAATAAACCCCGTAATGACTTCGGGAATTATGAACCAGGCGTAAATTCCGGGAAGCATTAACATACTTACATGCCCCACAACAAACAGTGCGACTCCCAAAAGCAAAACGGTAATCTGTACTCCAATCTTATTATTCAAAATTTTCTTTTCCATATCGTGCCTCCACAATTATATTAATCTTACTATTGTAAGAAGTCAAGTATTTTTTCTTACATTTGTGAGAGAATTCAATTATGACAGACAGTTATTTCGGAACTAATCTTAAAGAACTGCGCCTGGAAAAAGGACTGGGGCAGGTTCAGCTCGCGGAAAAATTAGGAGTAAGCAAAGGCGTAATCAGCTTATGGGAAAACGGAAAACGCGACCCTACTCTTCACTATTTGATTATTATTGCGGACTTTTTTGAGATTTCAATAGATTCTCTCGTAGGTTACATACCTAAATTCAACTGAGTTTATTTTGAAATAAAAAACCCGATTTTCAAAAATCGGGTTTTTTTCAAGTCTTGGTGAATTATACTATTAAGTGCAACAGAAGAGGGAGAAAAAAAGGAGTTCATACAAATCTGTGGTAAAATAGAGTTGCGAAACAAAATTTACTACAAAGGAGATTTGTATGAACTACCACCATTTTACCATCGAAGAGCGCTGTTGTCTACGGGAATACTACGTCAAAGGGAAAAGTTATCGGGAAATTGCCAGGCTGTTGGGCAGGAACGTCAGTTCTGTATCTCGTGAGTTGAGACGGAACTGTACCTTTTTCAGGGATATACCGAGATATTATCCGCATACGGCGCAAAAGAAAAGCAATCTGCGCAACAGTTATCGCCACCGGGGAATGTTTTGGGAACAAGAAGTATTGGATTACATAGACGAGAAGTTATCGCAAACATGGTCGCCCGAACAGATAGCCAATACCCCGTGCGGGATGAAGATGCCGTCGTTTAAGACGATCTATCGCTGGATAGACGAAAGGTATCTGCGTTCTACGCTGAAATGTCTGCGGCGGAAAGGGAAGACGAGGAAACGTTTAGGCAACGGCGGCAGGTTCACGACGGGGAAAAGCATACGCAAACGAGATAAGAGCGTGTACAGCCGCAAAGAGTTCGGGCATTGGGAAGCGGACACGGTGGTATCGGGGCAAGGGAAAAGCAAGGCATGTTTCGCAACGCTCGCGGAGCGAAAGACGAGATATTATATCGCAATTAAAATCCCGGACAGAAAGGGGGAGACAATGGCGAAAGCGATCATAGCCGCGCTTTCCAAGTTTCCTAAAGAAGCGGTAAAGACGATCACCTGTGACAGAGGCAGCGAATTTGCCTGTTGGAGGGAGATAGAGAAAGCCTTGCACTGCGATATGTACTTCGCCGACCCGTATTGTGCCTGGCAGAAAGGGACAAATGAAAACTTAAACGGATTACTCCGGGAATTTTATCCCAAGGGAAGAAACCTTTCGAGGGTGAGCTCTGCAACATTAAAAAAGAACCTGGCGTTGATCAACGCCAGGCCCAAAAAAGTTTTACATTACCATACACCACAAGATTTGTTTGAACTAAATCTCTCTGGGTGTTGCACTTAGTTTGACAATTCATCATCTTTTAACTGTATTTACTGATTTTCTTTTGTCGTGTCGGCAGTCTTTTTTTCATCCGCGCCTGCCGCGTCTTTATTCTCTCCTACGTGCAACGCGTTCTTTATATCCGCTATATCCGAACGGATTTCCGCTATCATTTTGAGTTTGTCCGCAAGCGCGTCTATCGTTGACTGGTATTTGTCCTCTCTCTCTTTGCTTTCTTTTATCTGTTTATAAAACAATACGACAAACAATACCGCCCATATCCCGGACTGCGTCGCCATGTTCAATAGGTTTTCCCACATCTTCCCTCCGTTTACGGATTCGTCATTCCGTCTATCTTTTCCGTCAGTATCAGAATCCGCCTTATGATTTCGTTAAGTTTATTTTCAATTTGCTCCATATTTCCTCCTCTCTACGGTTTCGTATTCTATTTCAAATCCGTCAAGAATAAATTCCGGCGCAAAACTCGTGATTTTTATTTTTACTCTCTCTCCGCGTGCGTTTACCGCAACCGTTTGCATTCGCGTGCTTCCGCTCAATTCGTATCCGTATTCTTTATCGGACAAAACAACCGTTAATTTTATGTCGCTTGCCGTCCGTATATTGACTTTTCTCACGGTTACGTCTTCCCCTTTATCTCCGACGGTAATGTCCGGACTTGCCCACCTGATTTCGGAATACCCGTTATATATCTTTCCGTCATCGGTGAACACTGAAAGGTTCATTTCTCTGTATCCAG
>CASEHS010000084.1 GCA_949287815.1 uncultured Bacillota bacterium
CCACTTCGATACGCTTCCAGTCCGCGAGTTATTTTACAATAACGCGCGCGGTTTTGCAAGTGTTTGAGCATTGCTCGGCGTTCGGAGCGGAAAGTTTGAGGCGGGCGGGCGTTCAGGAGAGAGGTGAAGCGGCGCATCGGGACGGAAAGTGCGCGTCGAGCACTGCTTTTGCGGACAGCACATATGCTTTGCAACACGCGCCGCCGAGTTCTGCCGCTATCTCCGTGAACAGTCTGCCGCTTTCCGCAGGCGGCAGGACGGATGCCGCGCCGCGCATGAAGCCGATGCGATATTCCTCTATCTCGTCATATTTTCTTTTCCCGATCGCTCGGCGTATTCTGTTCGCTTCCTCGTAGCTGTATCCGCCTATGTAGTGAAGCAGGTGCATGTAGTCCTCTTGGAATACCGCGTGGCCGGAAGAGCAGACGGATCTTTCCGCAAGGGCGCACACGCGATATAGCGAAAGCGCCGAGTCCAATATCCCGACATGCGCGCCCGCTGCGGAGAGGATGAGCTCATCGTCCTGCCTTTTCAGCCGCGCATCCGCAAATGACTTTTTCACTTTCTTTTCAAACATTACAAGTTCGTTTTCGGGCACGTAGAAGGAGAAGGGCGTTTCGGGGCATACGTTTTCGCCGAAGCCGCGCTCGAAGATCAATCCGCGCCCGATGGGGTCCGGCGCTTCGCCGGTGATGCCTATGAGATATGCCACGACGCTGCAACATCCTATCCCCACGAAACAGGGCTTGTCGGTCATCTCCCGCAGTATCTCGGCAACGGAACGCGCAAAGAGGAAGGTGTCTGCCATGTTGCCGTATTTTATTGAGATAAGTTCGCGCTCGGCGCGCTCCTCAACCTCTTCGGTCATGCATTCGCCCGAGGCAAAACGGTCGCTTATGAGCCGTTTGAGATAAAGGAGCTTGTCCTTTTCGTTCAGTTCAAAAAAGTTTTTCTCAACGCTCGTCGTGTCGCCGTCGGCGAGCAGGGCGCGATATATCTTCATGGCGGCGAGGACGTCACAGTTCAGTGCGCGTTGGATGTTCACGACCCCGAACTTATCACGTTTTATCAGCTCGGGCAGCAGGGCGATGGTCTTTTCGGCATCGCGGACGGCAGACGCGTCCGACGGTTTTGGCGCGGATCTCGTTTTATTTTTCATAGCCTTACCTCCGTTTGCAGTATAAAATGACCGATGTCCCGTTTGAGGGACACATCATATGCCGTGAGGGGCGGATATAAGAGAGTTGGCGTTTATATGCGGCAAAAGTCGGCTTTCAACTGAAAAAATCGTAAAGATTATAATTTGAATGATTTGCCGTAAAAAAGTTTATGTGCACGTACGTTGCGTCCCTCGCGGGCGTAGAGTGCGCCCGGCAGGCGAGGGGGCGTCGGCGATGGTGTGATAACATGGATAGGCAATGATAAAAAGTATTTCCGTGTAAAATTCTCCGATGGAGAAAAGCAATTTGTTTTCCCTAATGCGTTTGTAATGGAATTTTTAACAATTAAATAAGTTTACATAAATGAAAGAAAACAGCCGTAATCACAAGACTACGGCTGTTGATTTTATGAAGTTGAAAGCTATTTAACCGAATCAATAAGATGATCTACATGTGTAAAAAGTCAAATGAGACGGGGATGTAAAACTTAATTTTTCAAATCTAAAAATTTTCTTATTAAAGATAAAAACTCTGCAATATCCGCAAAGTAATTAGGATAAGCTTGTTTTAATGCTTTGAATGATGACGTCGATACTAATACAATATTTTCATTTTCCGTGCTATTTTTTTCCAAATTATCATATTCATCAGTCGCTTTTTCAATTTGTTTTTTGGAATATGAAGTTACAGTTACACTTCCGTTTGCTTTATCAAATTTTAATAAATAATAACCTTGAATTTCAGAAGCATTTATATTTTCCAATACTTCTCCTGCAGCTTTAATGGAAATCAGTTTTTCAATTATTTTTTTAGTTGCATTAAAATGCAAAAAATCATTTAATTGATTTGAATTTTTTACAGTCTCCAAATCATATTCACATTCTTCATATAATTGCAGTAATTTGGACACAAAGATAAAAAATTCCTTATTCTCTTGACTACCTTTTCCTAATTTTAACGATTCATTCGTAAACGTATCTATTGTTTCAACTGCGGTAGCCCAAAGGTGTTGAATATGTGTACGCACCTGTATTTCAATAAAAAGACCATTATAAGTTTTATTTCTATCACTATTATAAGAGTAAACAATATGATAACTTCTGTATCCATCAGCTTTTGGCTCTTTCAAATAATCATATTCTTCTTTTAAAATATGGCGCATTCTCGATTTTTTTAAACTATTTACAGTATCATAAACGTCTTTGATATAATCAACAATTATACGACAACCACCAATATCTTGCATTGAAGTTAAACTCATATTAGGGAAGCGAATAAGCTTTTGCGTAATAGAATGTAATCTTTTTAATCTTTGTGCAACAATAACACTGTCATTTGATATCCGTCGCAAATGAACATATAAAATTTGTAAAGGAAAAGAATGAGAAGCTCGCCAATTATTTATAATATTTAAAGCTTCTTCTTTTTCTGCATCAGATGTGTT
>CASEHS010000085.1 GCA_949287815.1 uncultured Bacillota bacterium
TCATTGCTATTGGGCGACTATTGTATTTAAAGGAAAGAATCATTTCCTTGGCAGGTACAAAGCTTTGGAAGATGCGGCCAGAGCCAGAAGGCAAGCCGAAGATATTCTGTATAGTGCGTTCATGGATCATTATAAGGAAGATCTGGAACCGCAGGTTGAGGCAGAGACTGAGCGCGACAAAAAGGATAGATTTGCAGACTTTGTGGAAAATTGGGAGACAACATCTGAGGAACGTATAGCTGTCGTTATTCCCGGAAAATATGAAGAAGGCTTTTGCCAGGTCTGTGGCAAAAAAATACCAAAACAGAGCAGAGGACGAAAAAAATACTGTTCTGATTCATGCCTGGGTCTGGCCAAGAAAAGAAAAACTGTTAGGACTGGAAACGCACATCAGAAACAGATTATCTGTCCAGATTGTGGCAAAATTGCATGGGTCGGATATAGAAGTAAAGGAAAGAGCCAAAGAGAATAAAACGAGGAAGATCGGACAGGAAGCTCTGTGCGAACGTTGCGGCAGACCATATATTGTAAGAGGAGCGACACAGAAGTATTGCGATAATTGTCAGGGTATTATGCTTCAGGAGAAAGCTCAGGAAAGACGAATGCAACAGGGCAGTATAAAAAAAGAAGCAACGCTGATTTGTGAAATTTGCGGAAAAGAATTTACATCAAATGCAAATCACAAACCCAAGTATTGTTCGCCTGAATGCCGCTCAGAGGCTGCGAAAAGGTATTATAAAAAGTGGAGAGAGAAGAAGAACAGTGATCTACCGCACTTAACTTGAGAAAAAGCACCGTATTGAGTTCGGCAAATCCATGATCGTGGCCGAACTCAACTTGAGAAGAACCTCTCACAACACTACAACCAACCCGAAATTTTCCCTTGCATAAAAATAAAACACATGCTATAGTTAAACCGTGCTAATTAAAACAGAAAGATTAGCACTCTAAGAAGTTGGCACATCTTATAACGTTTCTGCAAAAAAAGAAAAACGCAAGAAAAACTGTACCGACAGGAGGAAAACAAAGATGAACAGGAGAGAGGATGGCACGGCAACATTGGAACTATGGCTCCGGGAAAGGAACATTGTGCTTGAGGAAAGCTTCACCGCAGCACTGCGGCGGCTTGCTGTTGAATACAAAAAAGAAAGTCGATAAAGATTTTAAACGACGTATTCAAGACAATAGGATGCAACAAAACAGATATATCCAGATGGTCAAAAAATCCAATGAGTACGCAGGCCTCTGTAAAATCTCACAAGATAAAAGTAGTCCGTGCGGCAAGGGAGCACTTCTCGTTGTCAGACTTAGATGCGGAATTGTTAGCTAATAAAGCAGGTCTTTCGTTGGAAAATCACGAAAACATTCTCGCTCCGTACTTGCGAAATTGCGGAAAAGCTGAACGGCTATATCCGCGTCATGGGCGCTGCCGGCAGGACAAATACCAATATGCTAAAAGCCGGCATTCCCAACATCATTATGTCCGATGGCCCCGCAGGGTTGAATGTCGTGTCGCAAAGCGCGTTTACAAAGAGCGGAAGTCCTCGTTATCCCGAAGGTTTGCCGGAAGATTGGAGATGGGGTTGGCTTAGGCATATCGGGCGGTTTTTGCGGGGAAACCCTAAAAAGCTAACTTTTGCTTACCGTTACGCAACGGCTTTTCCCTCCGAAACCTGTCTTGCACAGAGCTTTGACATAAAGCTAATGGAGGAAGTAGGCAGAGCCGTTGGAACGGAAATGAAAGAGTTCGGGATCTCTGTTTGGCTCGCTCCCGGACTGAATATTCACAGAAATCCTTTGTGCGGCAGAAACTTTGAATACTATTCGGAAGACCCTTTGGTTTCCGGGAAAATGGCGGCGGCAATCACGCGCGGCGTGCAAAGCATCGGCGGCGTGGGGGTATGTATCAAGCATTTTTGCTGCAACAATCAGGAAGATAACCGAACGGGAGTGTCGTCAAATCTTTCTGAGCGCGCTCTTCGGGAAATTTATCTGCGAGGGTTCCGCATTGCAGTAGAGGATAGCAAACCATGGACGATCATGTCAAGCTATAATCGTGTCAACGGGCGATATGTCTGCAATGACAACGATTTGCTGACAGGTATCCTGCGGAACGAATGGGGCTTTTCGGGGCTTGTCATGTCCGACTGGAACGCTACAGACCAGTGTTCCTATTCAAAGGCAATCAACGCGGGCAATGATTTGATCATGCCGGGGACAAAAAAAGTGCGCAAGAGTCTTAAGAAAGCATTCGAAAGCGGAGAGTTGAAGGCTGAGGCGCTGGACGATTCTGCAAGCCGCATTTTGGAAATGATCTTTGCCGGACATACGTCAAAAGATTTTGTTAAAAATCGGACGAAGAACAGCTTTGAAAAATAATAAACGGAGGGAAATTACATGGCAACAAAAAAGGGCATGCTGTCTTCGAGGATCTTTGATTCTCGGGTGAAATCGGCAAATGTCAGTCAAAAAGAAAGGTGGCTCGGATATCTGCTGGGCCCTGCGGGGGCAATGCTTCTGACCGGCGTCATCGGTACATACATCAATCA
>CASEHS010000086.1 GCA_949287815.1 uncultured Bacillota bacterium
TCTTACGCAGGGACTTGAAGAAAAGCAGCGAGCGGCAACCGACGTGGACGAGTTTATACGGCGAATGAAAAAACACATCAATGCCCCCGAACTGACAAGAGAACTCTGTCTGGAACTATTCGAGAAACTTGTCATTGGCGGCAAAGAAACCGTCACGGGCAAACCGCAAGAGGTACATATCTATTACAAGATAGACATCGATAGCATTTTGTAGCCCTTACACACAACAACCCCTCCGAACAACTTTATGTCCATTTTGTTGTTTGGAAGGCATGAACCAATATTACAGTGAAGAGCTATCTCAGAAAGCCAAGCGAGGAATGCGTGAAACGAGAATGAAAGGCAAATTCACCGGCGGCAGAGTCAATTACGGTTACAGCTGCCATGAGCAGAAGTTATCCGTCATTGATGAAGAGGCCGCCGTGCTTTTGGAGATATTCACAGACTACGCGAACGGCAAAAGCCTTACCGACATCGCCAACGGCTTGAATTCCCGAGGCATCACAAACCGCGGCAAACCATTCCTTATGAACAGCATCTACTTTCTATTAAACAATGAAAAGTACACGGGCGTTTACCGTTTCGGGGATAAAGTCTTTACGGAAACTTACCCGCAAATCATTCCCACCGAACTGTATCAGACCGTGAAAACAAAGCTCGACGCCAACAGGCACGGCAAGCACGTTGCAGGCGTTGAGTATTTGCTCCGCGGAAAAGTCAGGTGCGGCTACTGCGGCAAAAACCTGCGTTCCCATGCAGGGATGTCAAGTTCGGGAATCTACCGTTATTACGAATGTCCTTCCCCTCGCAAAACCACCGATTGCAAATTCAGGGCTGTTACAAAAGAAATACTGGAACAGCTCGTCGTCGAAGCCGTCGCCAATGCCGTTAATGATAAAGCGAACAGAGAACTGCTCATTAAAACCGTTATGGAGATATATAAGAGCCGAGCGGAAGAAAACACCGCCCTGCGCGTTCTCGAAAAAGACCTCGCACAAACGGGCAAAGCATTGAGCAATCTCTCGGGTATCTTTACTGAATCCACGAAACAGCGGCTGGAAGAACTCGAAGCCGAGAAACGGGCTTTACAGGAAAAAATACTCATAGCAAAATTTAATCACCCACCAAGTAGTTAAATAATAGCCTTGCTATCTGCTGATTATTTTCATTTACAGCCCTTTGTTCAGCCTTTCGTCATTTGGTTGTTGCGGATTATCTCTCCCCTGTCAAGGACAGGAAAATATCGCAGAAAACATAAAAGCCGTTTCCCTCATCCCGACCACTCGGCCTTGGAAACGGCTTTTCTCTTTTTATACCTATGCGATATTTTCCGCGCGTAAGGCATTGACTGTAAAATGATTTACTCCCCCTTATCCTTGACAGTTGCGAGCTAATCCGCCTGCTCCGTGGTCGCCGAAAGGCTAAACCACATAAAAGGAGGCTTTCCTATGGGTAAATTTTTATCTGCTTTGGATAACTTTTTATCCACTTTGGGTACAAAAAGTTTCGGTTTTGTCAACAAAAGTTGCGGTTTCGGATAAGAAAATGCGCTATCTTTTTTCTGCCGTCCTGCTGTATAGTAGTACCGTCGATATGCGACAGGCATACCGGCAATACTGTTTGGCAGGTTATAGATTTTCCCATAACGCAGGAGGAACGCGAAAATCTCATATCCGGTTTCCTGTCCGCCAATGCGGGCAATACCGATGTGAACACGACGAGAATGCTCAATATGCTCGTCGAATCTTTGGCGTACTCTAAATTGCAGGAACTCCTACCCGATGTACAAAAACAATCTCCCCCGGCTCAGCCGAAGGAGAAGAAAAAACTCTACCTTAAATTCACCAAAAAGGAGCTTGAACAAATGACTGCCAAATACAAACATATCTTTGCCCACGGCGACAAGATCGTCACCTACCGCCAAAAGAAAAACGGCGTCTTTGAGGCGCGTTTCCACAGACGGGGCATTGACATCGAGGTTTCTTCCAAAGACTTAAACACCTTGAAACAAAAATTCATCGACGCGCTCAACAATTATGCAGCCACCAGCAGTGTGAAAGCAAAAAGCAGGCATACCGTATTTTTCAACGACTTTGCAAAAAACTGGCTGTCCATTAAAGAAAAAACAACAAAGCCGGTCACTTTCAGAGAATACAAGCGGCTGTTTGAACACGATATCACCCCCGCTTTCGCAGGCAAGACGCTCGCAGATATCGACCGAGAGTTTATCCAGACTTTCCTGTTCCGCTATGTAGAAAGAGGAAAACTGCGTACTGCCGAAAAACTGCAACTTATCCTGCGCTGTATCTTCGATTTAGCCGCAAGCGACTATAAATTCGATTCCCCTATGGCAAAGATCGTACTCCCAAAACATCAGAGCAAGAAAGGCAGCGCCTTTACCTACGAAGAAGAAAAACAACTCGTCGATTATTGCATTGCTCACCCCGAAATGGCGGCATCCGACGCATTGCTTGTTTTGCTCTATACGGGAATGCGCAGGAGCGAACTGCAAACGCTGCGGATCATTGACGAGAACTGGTTGGAATGCGACACGAGCAAAGAGAAGATGGGCAACGATATCGTTCCCCGCAGGATACCGATTACCCCGATGATGCGTAAAGTATTGCCTTATATAGACTTTGAGAAAGCGAAACAAACCAACGTCAATACCATCAATACAACCATAAAACGACTGTTCCCGCACCACCACACTCACGAACTGCGCTATACCTTTATAACCCGGTGCAAAGAATGCGGCATCAACCACGAACTTGTCATGCTCTGGGACGGACATTCTTTTGACAAAGACGTGAAAACTTCCGTCATTGACAGAGGCTATACAGACTACTCGGAAAAGTATGCCCTTGCCGAGGCAGAAAAGTTCAATTATGCGCTGTAAAAAGCCTCTTGCATACTCCGATTTAGTCCCAAATTAGTCCCAAATGGGGTGTTTTTAGCCCGTTTTTAGAACAAAATTAACACAAATGTTATAACGAAATTAATATAAAAAAGAGAATTACAATCATTTTATGAAAGTAATTCTCAAAGTGGCTGGGGTGGAGAGATTTGACCTCCCGTCTGACGGAGTCAGAGGAAGTATTTGGGAGGGAAAATCGGGCAATTTTTGAGCCTGAAAAATTGTCAAAAACCTGCCGTTTTAGGCAGAAAAACAGGCACAAACCTATTAAAATCACTACTTTTTTAAGGTTTTTTCTTCTTCCGAAAATCGTCTTTGAAACCGTCAACTTCCCAAAAACTTCCCAAAAACTTCCCAATTCGTCCTTCATGCAAAATCACGCAGATGAGTTTTCCCCTGCGTGATTTTCGTTTCTTATTTCTTCGTATAAATATATTTCTTCCCCTGCTTTGATACGGAAAGCAATCCGTTTTCCGCCATCGTGCGCAATATAATATAGGCACGAGGCTCTTTTGTTCCGATCAATTCCGCCGCTTCCA
>CASEHS010000087.1 GCA_949287815.1 uncultured Bacillota bacterium
ATTTATAAAGAGTTCGGAAAACAAATGCGTTTACCTGTCAATCAGCGACGTAAGATACTTTTCCAACGAGTGGTACAGCCACATACTTGTCCGTACGGCAAAAAACGAAGTGGATTACAGAGGCGGTTTCAACAACTATACGACGCTTGAAAATCTGAACTACACCGTGGCAAGACTTCTCAAAGACTTACCCTTTTAAGGAGGCAGACAATGAAACTCGATCTTGAAACTAAAACAAAAGAACAGGAACTCGTAAAAACGTATCTCGAAGAGAACGCAAGCGAAGTCCTGGCAGAGAAAATCAACAGCGGAGTCCGTATCGAAAAAGACGGCAAAACGCTGATAAACAAAAAGACTCTGGACGGCTTTATGAAATACGCATCTGATGAGGCAAGGAAACTTGCCTCCAAGGGCGCAAATTCGGCTTGCGTTGAAGATAAAGTCGTGTACGGCTGGGCTGTGCATTACTTTGAAGAAGACTCAATAGAAGGCACGCTGTATAACGAAGACGGAAGCGAATACAAGCCTGCGCCTAAGGTTACGGATAAGCCTGTAGTAAAACCTGTACAACAGAAGAAGAACTCCGCTCAGATCTCTATGTTCGACTTCGAGGAAAAGAAAGAACAAGAGAATAAAAATGAGCAAGAAGATCAGAACGAGGAAGCGGAAGTCGAAGAAGAACCGCCGACACAGGAAGAAATCAACGAAATGCTTGCAGAGCTCGCTGAAGACGAAAAGTTAAGCAGTACGCAAGAAGTAATTGACGTTGAAACCGGTGAGATAATCTCTGATCCGCAAGACGAAATAATAAGAAAGCTGAGGGATATTCTCGGCGATTGCTTTATAGTGAGGTGAAAATATGAAATTGACAGACATCAGACCTATTCCGAAATACATATTGAACAAAATCAGAAAAGCAGATAACAAAAACTGTCCGAGTCCCGACGGTCACGTTCGCTGCTATGCCTACTTGACCACTTGGAAAAACGAGCTTGTGAAAGTTACGGTTGCCGTAAAACACAGATACAAAAAATGGTACTGCAAGCAAGTTGCCGTACACGGACTAAATTCTGAAAAATGCTTTGTTAAAGATATGGAATACTGCTATTGCGCCGGTATGGGCTTTCGTTTCGGCTGGTATGAAGAAGGTTTGCAAAAATACGAAAACTGGTACGAACGCGGTTGGTGCTGGGCAGACGATAAATACTATGACCCGTATGCGGAGATTGTCAATCTCTGTTTTATAGACCGCTTGCCGGAGTTCAGATACAGCGCATATAAACTGTATCAAGGCTGTAATATTCTCA
Source organism: uncultured Bacillota bacterium (assembly GCA_949287815.1). GTDB lineage: Bacteria > Bacillota > Clostridia > Christensenellales > Borkfalkiaceae > Borkfalkia. The sequence continues at coordinate 1,308 of CASEHS010000087.1, forward strand.
AGTATTTACGTCTTTACAGACAATATCCTCAAATCGAACTTCTTATCAAACTCGGTTTTGCCCGCATTGCTCAAAGCAAAATGATATTAAATCTGACCGCAAAAGACAGAACCTTCTGCAAATGGCTGATACGCAATAAAGAACAGATACTCGATTCGCATTGCTATATCGACGTTATCATAAGAGCATTTCGGACAGGTAAGGATATCGCAAGTCTGCAAGCTTACAGACAGGCTAAATTAGCACTCCGTACGGATAGCCATAAAGATGAAATAAAGGAACTTTTCAAGGGTAAAGATCTTGAAAGGTTCTTTGACTATATTGCAAAGCAGAAGACGAATATAAGTAGCTATTGCGATTACATAAAGGCTTGCAAACATCTCGGCTTGGATCTTACGCAGGAAAAGAATTTGCTACCTCACGACTTTAAGCGTTGGCACGATATAAGGACAGACGAATACGCAACTAAAAAGGCGCTCGAAGACGAAGAAAAACGTAAAGAACTTTATGAAAAATTCGCGGAGATCGCACGAAAGTATACCCCTCTCGAACACGCAAAGAAAAGCGCCTTTGTCTGCATTATAGCAAAAAGCCCGGCAGACCTTATCCGAGAAGGAGAGATACTGCATCACTGCGTTGGACGTATGAATTACGACCAGAAATTCGTAAGAGAAGAATCGCTTATCTTCTTCGTTCGTAATAAAAATAATCCCGACGTTCCGCTCGTTACTCTCGAATATTCGGTAAAGAACAAAAAGATACTGCAATGTTACGGAGACCACGACACTAAACCGAGCGAAAGCATACTGCACTATGTCAATAAGATCTGGCTACCGTATGCAAGAAAAACAAT
>CASEHS010000088.1 GCA_949287815.1 uncultured Bacillota bacterium
CCAGGTCGTCATAGGCGCGGCTTGCGCGCTGCCGGTAATATGAGGGCTAACAGCCCGAAACTGAAAAACCACCGGCTATGCCGGTGGATATTTATTTATGTTCTGACAAAATAAGCTAAATGAGTATTACAGAAGCCAGGCAATCATTCGACAAGTAGAGGAATAAAGTTTTTGGTAATAGTATATAATTTGGAAATAATATTGACTTTTGTAAGAAAATAAGGTATAATAAATTAGGTATGAATCGGATGAAAATTAAAAATGATTTTTTATTCGTTTATATTAAAATTTCAATTACAGGAGGCTAAAAATGATTCAATCAAACGGCTCCCTGTTTCTGGCGGGGACGATTCCGACTTGGGTTGCGATCGTTCTGGCCGTCGCTATTGTGGCTGTTGGCGCAGCGTGCTTTTTCTTCGGTCGTCATTTATACAATAAAATGGTATCGAGAAAAATCAGCGATGTAGAACAAAAAATCAAAATAATGCGTGATGAAGCTGAAAATGAATGTCGTGCATTAAAGAAAGAAGCTATTTTAGAGGCTAAGGAACAGGACTTAAAGCTCAGAAATGAATTTGAGCGCGAAACGCGTGAGAAAAAAGCAGAATTACAGAAAGCAGAACAACGTCTGATGCAGAAAGAGGATATTCTTGATAAAAAAGAAGATTCCTTACTGAAAAAATCAGAAGCGATCGAACAGCAACAGAAAAATCTCGTAAAACAGGAAGGCGAGATTAAAAAGATGCAGGAAAAAGTGAATCATCAGCACGATTTGATGATTCAGGAATTGGAAAAGGTTGCGCAGTTAACGAAAGAGGAAGCAAAGAAACTTCTTTCGGAGAATATTCTCGAAGAAACGCGGCGCGATGTCGCAATGCAGGTCAGAAATATTGAGCAGCAGGCGAAAGACGAGGCAGATATGAATGCCAAAAAGCTTATCAGCCTTGCAGTACAGCGCTGTGCTTCCGATCACGCTTCCGAGATTACCGTATCGGTTGTGCCTCTTCCGAACGATGATATGAAAGCTCGCATAATCGGTAGAGAGGGTAGAAATATCCGTGCATTGGAAAATGCAACAGGTATTGAACTTATTATCGACGATACGCCAGAGGTTGTGATTTTATCAGGGTTTGATCCTGTGCGCAGAGAAGTTGCAAGGATCGCCTTGGAAAAACTGATCAGTGACGGAAGAATTCATCCAGCGAGAATCGAAGAAACGGTTGAAAAAGTCAAGAAAGAGCTTGATCAGCAGATCAAAGAAAACGGTGAAGCGGCAATGTTTGAGGTTGGGATCTTCGGTTTGCATCCTGAACTTATCAAACTTCTCGGTAGATTGAAATACCGTACGAGCTATGGTCAGAATGTTTACAAACATTCTATAGAAGTTGCTCAACTCGCTGGGGTAATGGCGTCCGAATTGGGCCTTGATGTAAATCTAGCTAAGCGTGCGGGACTGCTTCATGATATAGGTAAAGCAGTCGACCATGAACAGGAAGGAACGCATATACAGATCGGTGCTGATATTGCTAAGAAATATAAAGAGAGCAATAATGTTGTCAATGCAATTATGGCTCATCATGGCGATGTAGAGCCTAAAACGGTTGAAGCTGTATTGGTTCAGGCTGCGGATGCTATTTCAGGCGCTCGGCCCGGTGCGCGCAGAGAAACGAGTACAAATTACGTAAAACGTCTTGAACAGCTTGAACAAATTGCAACATCTTTTAAGGGCGTTGATAAAAGCTATGCGATTCAGGCGGGAAGAGAAGTTCGCGTTATTGTAAAACCCGAACAGATTGATGATTCTCAGACTTTGTTTTTGGCGAAAGATATCGCTAAAAAAATCGAGCAGGAATTGGAATATCCCGGTCAGATCAAAGTTAATGTTATCAGAGAGTTTCGTAGCGTAGAATACGCAAAGTAATTGATTTATAATAATAAAGTTAAGGCACTTAAAGCGATTTAGACTTTAAGTGCCTTTTTGTATAGTAAAACCCGCGGATAGTCCGCGGGTAAGAAAGAGCTTAAGCGATGGAACTTGAAATAAAAACTCCGATTGTGTAAAATAAGAACTGA
>CASEHS010000089.1 GCA_949287815.1 uncultured Bacillota bacterium
CAGCATTTAAATTTTCAAGATTTGCCATGTTATAAAAAGCACGGTATCCGACTGTTTTAATTCCCTCCCCCAACGAAAGCGAGGTGATTAAAGTATTGCCCTCAAAGACTCGATCGCCCACCGACACAACGGTTTGTCCTTCGATGACGCCGGGAACTGTAAACTCCTCAGTAACGTCGCCGCGGTACTCGACAATCGAAACTCCGTCATTACTTATGGAATAAATGTAACCGTCCTTATTCATGCCGTAGCCGTAATAATGCATGGAAACGACAAAAACGGGAACGGAAATCGCAAGTATCAGGACAAGCGGCACCGTTGCGGTGACATACAGCAAAACACCGTTATATAAATTCTTTTTGATTTTTACGGCAAGAACTATGGAAAACAAAATAAAAGCCGCAAAAACAACATAAAAAATCACTATAAGCGGAATTGCCGCCAAAGTAAACGAAAGACGGTCGCCTGCGATACAAAAAGCAATCAGCGCCGCAAGAGTAACGCCGCCGCTGCAAGCCGCCGCGACAATGTTTGTTTTGAGAGCCGCAACGTTCTTTTTCTCCGAAGCTTGCTTATTAAGCTTTTCTTTTTGCCAGCGTTCGCTCTCAATAGCGTCACGGGCGGATTTTTTTATGGAGCTGTAAGGAAACTTTTTGCCGCAACAAGGGCACAGCGCAGTATCGCGCGTTTCGTCGGCAACAAGTTTCGTACCGCACTCGGGACATTTATCGTCAATCATTTTTCAGGCTTACCTCTTTTTAAGCTGATATTCCTGATGATTATATCACATCGAATGTTATAAAACAATTAAAACGAACGGAAATAAAACAATAAAAAAACGAAACCTCGAATTGATATGCACCCCAAAAGTTGGACAGACTTTTGGAGGTGCATATATTTATGAGAAGAGGAAAGGAATTTAATACAAAGTACTCGCCAGAATTCAAGATAGCTGTTATAATGGATATGCGAGAAAACCATTTGAGTTACAGGGAAACAGCTCGCAAATATGGACTTGTGAAAAACTCTATGGGCGGAGCGATGAAAACTCTGCACAGGTGGGAGCGCGTATACTTGGAAGAAGGGGCGGCAGGACTAATGACAGAACGTCGCGGAAGGAAAAGCACGGGCAAACCGAAAAAACAGCCATTGGAAAAGTCTGTGGAAGAAGATTTAATAGCCGAGAACCAGCGTTTGCGAGAACGCAACGAATATTTAGAAGCGGAGCTTGCATACCTAAAAAAATTAGATGCCTTAGTTCGGGAGAGAGAGCAACGGAGCGGGAAAAAACCCAATCAATAAAAGAACTAAGGCACAAATACAAACTCAATATGTTGCTCAAAATATCCCGTTTACCGCGTAGCACGTTTTACTACAACATAAAGGCAGGCAAGATTGACAAATACTCTGCGGACAAGCAGGCAATAAAGGAAGTATTCGAGGAAAACGCACAAAGGTACGGATACAGGCGCGTAACGCTTGAATTGCAGGCGAAAGGCATTTTCATTAACCACAAAAAGGTGTTAAGGTTAATGAAAATACTCGGAATTCAAGGAAAAAGACGCAAAAACGAGAGATACCGTTCGTATAAAGGCGAAGTGGGAAAAGTTGCGGACAATATATTAAACCGAGATTTCAATGCGGAAAGAGCCTTTGAAAAACTCGCCACGGATGTCTCACAATTTAAAGTGAAAGACACAAAAGTGTATCTCTCTCCAATAATGGATTTGTACAACAATGAGATAATGGCGTACTCCGTATCTCTGAGACCAGACCTTGCGCAAATAAGGGAAATGCTGGACGGACTTAACAAGAAACTGCCCCAAGGCGCAACGCCTATACTACACTCAGACCAAGGCTGGCAATACCAACATGCTGAATACCAAAGATATTTGAAAGAACACAACATTGAGCAGAGCATGTCGCGGAAAGGCAACTGCATGGACAACGGCGCGATGGAATGTTTCTTTGGGAGATTGAAGGTAGAAATGTTCTACGGAGAGAAGTTTGAAAGTGTTGAAGATTTTATACAAAAGTTGCATGAATACATATTTTACTGGAACAACAAGAGA
>CASEHS010000090.1 GCA_949287815.1 uncultured Bacillota bacterium
AAGGAGCGTACACACCCATTTCACCGCGTCAGACTTCTGATGATTGAAAAGTTCGTTGTTCATTGTTACCTCCGAATTATTTTGATTTTTGAACGGCAAAAGTGTTGGGCTAATCTTTGCCTTTATCCGCAAGCGGGTTTTGCTTGCCGATTGCCGCCCAGTCGATATACTCTGCCGCATTGTCCGCGCCAAAGTAGTAGATAAACCGCCGCGCCGTTTCCTCATTTACCGCCGTACCGCAAAGCAGTTTTTCGACCTCTCCGACCGCAACGCCCATTTCCCGCGCCAGTATCGCCGCCGAAAGTTCGTTCTTCTGCATAAAGGCTTGCAACCGTTCTGTTTTTACTTTCATTTCCCACGCTCCCGTTTTTTTAGTAGGCAGTTTTTTTGCCTCTACCTATAAGCACGAAAACGGGGGTGTGGCAACCTTTTTCAGAAAAATTTTTTTATTTTTTTGTAAATGGTGGCAAGTTGCTTTGATAGTGCCTGATGAGATATGCCCGCTTGCCGCGCGATTTCCCGCAGGCTCTTGCCCTCGTAAAACACCGCTTGCACAAGCCGCTTTTGCTTGTCCGACAACGCGTTGCTTGTCCGACAACGCGGACAATGCTTTATGTATTCGCTCTTCGTCCTCGCTCCGTAGCAGAACGGAAAGAGGATCTGCGGCAGGGCTTTCAAAATCTATCCCGTTTTCGTTTAGATAGTCCAATGAAGTATGCCGCCGCGTTTCTTTCCAATGGTTGCGCTTTTCCTGTTGCACCAGTTTGGCATATAGGGTGTAAAATTCGTCCGTAACCTCGATTTCGCTTGTCGTTCCGTCCGCAAAGCGGTATTTAATTGTTTGCATTGTTTGTCCGTTCCTCGATTTTCTGTTTTTGAAAATCGGCTGAAACGGACAAATTTCGCAATTAAGAACGCCCGCCAGCCGAGAACTAAATCTCGATCTGACGGGCGCAAAAACATATTAAAAAAGCCCGACAAACTTCTGAACTAAATCAAGAGATTTAGCCCTGAAAATTTGTCGGAGAATTGAGTGCGACATTTCTGCCCCCCCGAAAATAAATACTTTTGCTTTACTTTCGTACACCCAATTCTTTATCTTTACAGTTATTTTTAGCCTTATGCTTTTTCGGCTATTGTCTTTTGAATGGTAATTTTGCCGTCCTTAATTTCGATAGTCATTTTCTCCCCGCATTTGGGGCAATGTATCTCTATCGTTGAGCCGTCGCTTGCTTTCAATAACTTGTACCCACAAGAGGGGCAAACGGTGTAATAAAGCATAAATAACTACCGTCAATCTTTGTTTTGCAACCGCTTTTTACACATACTTGTTTTTCCGCAAAATGGACACTTTAATTTTCTCGCAGTAAAATTGTGATAAGAAAAGATATAAGCCTTCGTCGTAGGAACAAACTTCTTGCCACAATGTTTACACTCAAACGAGCCAACATTTATATCAAAAAATATACAAATGCCCACGCCACAAACCGCAACCATAAAACCGTAGATAATAAGGCATATTCTTAACCAAATAGGAATATTGAGAAAACTTGCAAGTGCTACACAAACAAATAAAATACTTAAAGTACAAACACATATTAAAATAGAGATAAACATTTTCTGTTTATTACTTTTTCTTTGTGAAAGCAATGTTTCCATATTATCTTCGGCTTTTGCTTTATAATTTTGTTCGTTTAACCGTTCACCGCTCAAAAGTTCGTTAATTGATAAGTCGTATAATGCGCAAAGATTTATTAGTAAACTCGTATCAGGCAAGCCTCTCCCATTTTCCCATTTTGAAATTGTCTTTTCACTGACATATAATTTTTCTGCTACTTGCGCTTGTGTTAACTTTTTTGCTTTTCGCTCCTGTGCGAGAAACAAACCAATTTTCTTATAATCCATTTTATGCCTCCGTTCAATTAAATTTTGTACCTTTATTATACGATAAAATCAGACAATAGAAAAGGCTTTTGCGTTCATATTCACTCTACAAATTTTCCGATTATGGCTTTTAGGTAGATTTTTAGTGCTAATATTTTCTAATAATGGTATAATGCCAATAGTCAATTTGAGAGCTTTTTGCTTGTGCTTAACCGCCTTGTGAGATTGTTTCGCCGCCTTGTGTTCTGATCAACGGGCAAGCGGTTGTATTTTTCGCTATCTGAATTTGAGGAAAAACCTGCTTGTCATAAGCGAAAAATCTCCACCGACAACTTCTTTCCCGCAGGGGCGGGAAAGTATGTCCCGTTGACATTCCCCTGCGGCGGCGAGCTGGTCTGGTTAAGGCGGTTAAGCACAAAAGCACCGCAAAAATTAAATTAAGGCGCACCCCGCGCCGAAAGGAGAAACCGCAATGAAAAACGCAGTCATTTATGCCCGTTTCAGTTCCCACGCGCAGAACGAACAGTCCATCGAAGGACAGTTGGCAGAGTGCCGCGCCTTTGCCGAACGCAACAATTTGCGCATAGTCCGCGAATACATAGACAGAGCCTTGACGGGTACGACCGACAAACGCCCC
>CASEHS010000091.1:0-1587 GCA_949287815.1 uncultured Bacillota bacterium
TGGCAGCGGCAGGGTGCGTCGGATTGTCAACGAGTCAAGCGGAGCGACGGAAACATTTCTTGCACATCAGCTCCCCGATATGGTCGGGGCATTTCTTACACCCGTAGGAATGCTTGTTTTGTTGTTTGTTTTCGATTGGCGGTTGGGACTGTTGAGTCTTATTCCGACTGTTCTCGGTTTTATCATTATGTCCAGAATGACGGGCAAAGGCATGGCGCAGAAGATGAAAGAATATCAAAGCTCGCTTGAAACCATGAACAATGAGGCGGTGGAATATGTTCGCGGCGTTCCCGTTGTTAAGACATTCGGACAGACGGTATTTTCTTTCAAAAGATTCAAAGGTTCGATCGACAGTTATCATAAGTGGGTAGTTGCATATACAAAAAGTCTCATGTGGCCGATGGTCGCGTTTACAACCGCAATCAACTGCGTATTTGTGCCACTGATTATAGCGGGGATTACTTTTACAGCGGGAGGCGTAGACTCGACGTTTCTTCTTAATCTGATCTTTTATATTATTTTCACGCCTATTATCTCGGTCACGTTGATGAGAGTCATGTTTATGAGTGAAAATAATATGATTGTAAGCGATGCGATTCAAAGGATAGACGGACTTTTAGCGATTAGACCGCTGCCTGAGACTTCAAAGCCTGTAGAACCGAAGGATAACTCAATCGCTTTTGAGGATGTAACCTTTGCCTACGACAACTCCGAGAGCAACGCCATAGACGGTATCTCGTTGAATGTAAAGGCGGGAGAAACGGTCGCACTCGTCGGCCCGTCCGGCGGAGGGAAAACAACTGCCGCAGGACTGATTGCAAGGTTCTGGGATGTGACGTCAGGCGAGATAAAAGTCGGTGGAGTGAACGTGAAGGACATTTCGAAAAAGAAGTTAAACGATATTGTTGCTTATGTTTTTCAGGACAGCATGCTTTTGAAAACTTCTATCTATGAAAATGTACGAATGGGCAGACCGTCGGCATCGCGTGAAGAGGTCATGGAAGCATTGCACGATGCGCAGTGCGATGAAATACTTGCAAAGTTCCCTCAGGGAGCAGATACGGTGATCGGGGCAAAAGGCGTGTATCTTTCGGGAGGAGAACAGCAGAGAATAGCGGTTGCCCGCGTTATGTTGAAAAACGCGCCGATTCTTGTTCTGGATGAAGCGACGGCATTTGCCGATCCTGAAAACGAGGCGGCAATGCAGCGGGCTTTTGAAAAACTTGCCGAAGGCAGAACGGTGGTAATGATTGCTCACAGGCTAACAACCGTGCAAAATGCCGACAGGATTTATGTATTGAAAGAAGGGAAAATAGCCGAACAAGGAACGCATGAACAACTAATGGCAAAGAAAGGAATTTATAACGAAATGTACGAAGAGTACAGAACCGCCGTAACTTGGAAAGTGGGAGGTGTAAGATGATAAATTATATTATGAAAAAATATGCGCTCTCGCGGCAGGGCGCAAAAGACCTGATCGTCGCTACAATTTCCTGCGTAGTACATAACCTTATGCTTATGCTGCCCGTAAGTCTTTTGTATTTTCTTGTATCCGATTTGTATGAGGGCGGAGTTCCGCAAAGTCAT
>CASEHS010000091.1:1610-2006 GCA_949287815.1 uncultured Bacillota bacterium
AATGATCGCGGGCGTTTTGCTCATTTTGTTCTCGTATCGATGGGTATATGGGGCAACATATTATGCGACATATAAAGAAAGTTCGGTGCGGCGTATTTCTTTGGCGGAGAAACTTCGCAAACTTCCGCTGTCGTTCTTCGGTAAAAAAGATCTTTCCGATCTTACTACGACAATTATGGCTGATTGTACAACGCTGGAACAGTCTTTTTCGCATTGGGTGCCTGAGTTTTTCGGTGCTATGATCTCAACAGTGCTCGTTGCAATCTGTTTGTTCGTCTTTGATTGGAGAATGGCACTTGCCGTATTGTGGGTATTGCCTGTGTCGCTTGCAATCGTTGCCTTTTCGGGTAAGGTTCAGAATTACTTTACGCGCAAACAGACAGAAGCCAAACTTGC
>CASEHS010000092.1 GCA_949287815.1 uncultured Bacillota bacterium
TGCACTTGGTAATTCCACTGTAATATTCCCGAAAGTACGATTAGCTGTATAGTAAATTCGGGAATGGTATTATAATCTTTTCTCGCGGTTTCAAATAGTCCTTTTATTATTTGCTCAAAGACTTGAGTGTACGAAAGTAAAACTACAAAATTTATTTTCGGGAGCAGTAAACAGCGTACTCAATTCTTTTTTATGTAAAAAAACCTTGCCACTCTGCCGTTGCCGTGCTTATAGGTGGAGGTTAATATATGCAGACAATCAAATATAAATTCGCGGACGCCACTACAAATGAAGTCGAGGTTACGGAAGAAATATATTTGATACACTTGGAATTACTACAACACGAAAAACGCAATCATTGGGAAGAAACACGGCGGCATACCTCGCTTTACTACTTTACCGATATGGGAATAGACTTCGAGGACAAGCGTTCGGAAAGTCCGCTTGATTTATACATACGAAAAGAGAATATCGCAAGCGTAAGAAAAGCTATGTCTTACCTTACGGACAAGCGGCGCGAGCTTATAAGAAAAGCGTACTTTCAGGAAATGTCGTTTCGCGCTATCGCAAGAGAAAAATGGTTATCGAAATCGGCAATATCGCAACGTATGAAAACAATATATAAGCATTTGCGGAAACATTTAGGAGCGTAGCATTATGGAAAAAGAACTGTATCAAGCCGTTGCGTATATCGCATTACGCCAAAAGGACGGCTCGCCTATGATAAGCGTACCCTTGTATGTCAAGGTTACGGAATTAAACAAAAACGGTATGACGGAATCGCAGGAAAGCGTTATGCACCGCATATCGGAAATAATGATAAAGCGAAATGAAAAGCAATTAAGCGATTATTTTGCAAATGCAAAGAAATCGGCAACGTGCGCGGGCGGCTTGCCGCCCGCGCGTGGCGTATAGTATTACCACGCCACTATGTCATAGTGTAACGCATTGGCGGCAATTATATGGAGTTTTTGATATGGACGAAAATAGCAAGATTAAGATAGATTTGCCCGTTACGGACGAAACGGACGGAAAACCTAAAAAGAACAAACAAGCCCGCGACTGGTGCTTTACGATAAACAATCCCGTGCAAAGCGAACAAGAATTTTTGGAATATCTGAAAACCGTATCTGATTTGCGATACGCAGTCTTTCAGCGTGAACGCGCTCCCGAAACGGGTACGGAACACTATCAGGGATATTTTGAGTTTACGCAACCGAAATGGTTTACCACCATTAAAAAGTACCTGTCGAAAGAGAAAATCGGCGTTGACGCGCATATAGAACAACGCAAAGCAAAACGAACACAAGCCCGCTTATACTGTATGGACGAGGAAACACGCATTAGCCCCACTTACTACGAATGCGGCGAGTTCATAGAGGACGGGGAACGCACCGATCTGACCGACATAATGCGCGATATTGAAAACGATATGAGTTTTTACGACCTTTCCAAAAAACACGGCAACCGCTTTATCAGGGTTACGAAATGGGCAAAGGAATACAGGCAAGCATTTTTAGAATTCGGCGGGGTGCGGAAAGACAAGTTATGTGTTTCAAAAACACGGCTACGATGACGTGTATCGAACAACGAATTACGAGTTCGGCTGGATAGACGATTACAACGGCGAAAAGATATTGTTTTTGGACGAGTTCCGCAGTTCGTTCAAAATCTCGGAAATACTGGACTATCTGGACGGGCAGCCTATACGCATACGCGGGCGGCACTATAACCGCGTGGCTTGCTATGATACCGTGTATATCGTTTCTAACCTCTCATTGAAAGAACAATATACAAATATACAGCAATCAGAGCCGAAAACGTGGGCGGCGTTCTGCCGACGGATAACGGCGGTATATGACTTTGACAAAAGCAAAGAAATCCCCGTAAACAAGTTTACGGGGAAATTAAAAGAAAAGACGATAACTTTAATACCGATTGACGATGAGGGCGATTGCCCGTTTTAGCGACACAAAAGGGTGGGCATTCTTGGGAGGGAGATAGGAAAAAAGCACAAGGCGCTTAACCTTGTGCTTTTTCCTTACCTTGCAAAGATAAAACCCGCTACACCGTTTACGAATAGATATATAGGGTTCAATCTCTGTCTATTATGGCTATCACATACGAAATAGCTACACGTGGCTTCGACCTTTAAGCCACTCCGTCAATAAAGAAATGTCTATGGATTTCGAATTGTCGCCGTTCTCGATGTTATTTAAAACATAATTCGCGACTTCCGTTTCCTCGTAATCGTGTCCGAGCGGCGCAACAAACGTATCGTTATAGACAGGTTCACGAGTCCCGTCGCAAAATTTTACGGAAAGCTCATTCCTGCCGACATGGACATTGTGATGACCGAATTGCTTTCTAAGATCCGTTTCAAAAACATCGCGCCTTTTATTTTATTGTCGCGTTCCACGCTTTCGGGAAGT
>CASEHS010000093.1 GCA_949287815.1 uncultured Bacillota bacterium
CATAATATCCTATGAGCGCTTTGGTCTCGCGCATGGCTATGAGTTCCGCCATTACCGCTACATTGTCCGGAGATATTTGCTCCGTAAGGACTTTGAAATCTCTTATCACTTTCTTTTGTTCCATTTTCTTTCACCTCTTGAATTGGATTGCCTTTTTCGGGCAACAGGCGGGGCAGCATGGGACGGTATAAAGAAAGCAAATTCTCTATCGGTCTGCGGAAGTCAACGGGACAAAGACAAAATCGTTGCGTTGAGGGCGCGCAGAACGGCTTATAAACGACAAAAGAGCCGAGCAAGGAACTTTCCCTTACTCGACTCTCGAATGGTTTCTATGGGTGTTTTAAGCGACGATTTTGCGACCGTTGACTTACGCGAGGACTATGCTAACCTAAGCCTGCCGAAAGAGGCACAATTCAAGAGGTGAACGGAACGGCAAAACCAATAAGGAGAAAGGATCGCACGGCGGAAAAGCGGCAGCCGATCCCGAGCGGTTCAGCGGGGACGGCTCCGCGCCGCCGCGCTTTCGGTTTGGTTTTCCGCGTTGTTTCCTTTTCGTGGCGTGTGCTTGTCGCGGCGGCGCATCAGCGCCGTCGCTCTCGTATCAAGACAAGCACACGCCACGGTTGCAAAACAGTATTTTCAGAAGTAGTTTATCGAAATTATTTTATCTGTTTACGAATGTGGTTAAAGAAAAAGCGACAAGCTGAAAAAAGGTTAATTCAGTTATTGTGCCGTTTGCGGTATTCATTCGGTAAACTCCCCGTGTATTTTTTGAACGTTCGGGAGAAATGACTTTGAGAAGAAAAGCCGAGGTAGGCGCTTATTGCAACAGAAGTTTTATCGGTATAACGGAGGAGGCGTTTTGCTTCTTCTATTTTTTCTTTTAATATAAAATCGATGAGATTCTCGTTGGCCTCCTCTTTGAATTTGACAGATAATCTGGAGCGGCTCAAAAACAAGGCCTTTGCAATATCGTCTGTAGTTATCGGTTCCGACAGGTGATGTTGGATGTATTTTGCTACATCTTGAACAAGTTTAGACGGCTGCTTTCCGTAGCGGAGTTTTTCAACACGCTCTGCATAGTCGAAAACCATATGGTATTGCAAATTCGTTATGCGGTCGATATGATTCATCAATTCACATTTCTGGATATATGCGTCGCTTAAGGAAAGGGCATCGTCGACATCCATGCCGCCACGGATTGCTCCCCTTGATATGAGTGTAGCGGTCACAATAAAAGTATTTTTGATTTGGCGCAATTGATCGGAAGCAAGGATGCCGCCGCGGACTGCAGGAGCATCTGCGAGCCATTCTTTCAGTGCTGCAGTATCACCGCGGCGAACAAAATTAACTATTGTCTGTTCAAGGGCAAGGGTGTTGTGGACATTTTGCTGATCCCGGATTGCCGCCAAATCCGAATCAAAGTTGTATTTCGCGCGTTCTTCTTCTAACTTTGCTTTAAGGTCCTGCTGCTCTGCATCGTAAATGATTATATCTCCAAGTCCGTTTCTCCTCGTTCATGACGTAATTCATTGTGCAAAGAATTTGCAGGATACTGTCAAGGGGCATGGATACGATGCTTTTCATGCCGATGATGAAGTCAGCGGTGTCGTCCGGACTTACGTCGCACTTGAAGGCAAGTTCCCGTAAAGTCTGTTCATTACTTGCGGTCTGAATAGAAGGTCCGATAACGATTTTGTTTGCTCCGTCACAAACGATTCCGTAATAGTGAAAATACGGAGTGATATAGTATCCGACATGAGTATCGATCGCTAAAATATCTTTCTTAAAGGCATCCATTGGGTCTTTGGGTAAATTTACAAGGGCATGATAAAATATCTGTCGGTTATTTTTATACAAGCGAATCGGTACGCCGGACATATTGCCTATAAAAGTGCAAAGATAATTGTAATCCAAGTTTTTCATTCCCTATTCCTCCAAAGTCAAAACAATTATAACGGAAATAAAACAAAAATGCAAGACAATAGAATGAAAAAAGTTGTATAATATTTATGAAAAATGGACAAGGGGCAATGTTTATGCGCAGGATTTTAGAAAGCAATTCCATCATCACCATGTCCATGTCTGCAGGGAATAGCTGTCCCTATCACTTCGCGCAAGGAATGGTACACCTTGCGAACGGGCATCTCATCAAG
>CASEHS010000094.1 GCA_949287815.1 uncultured Bacillota bacterium
AGGTGTATTTGGATTGCAGCGCGCATCCGAATTTATCGCGTGCGCTTTCGAGCGTATTCGACAGTCAGATTATCGGCGGCAAGCGGTACGATTTGGCGGCGGAGGGGCGCAGACTATCCAACGCGACCTTTTCCGAAAGCCATGCTTGCGATACCTATACCATGCTTAATTACGCTATGGATCTAACACCGCTTATCAAAGACAAATCGCTCAATATTGCCGATTATGTTGCGGGCTATATTAAGAGGTTCGAATTTAATGTACGAGATGTAATTATGAAGTTGTTATAAAAATCAATTAAAGAGAGATACGAATGAACGAGGGACAAACGAAAGCGGATAATAAAAATGATGAATGGGATTGGATGTTTGCTTGTTGCCCGAAATGCAGAACGACGCTCGTGCAAGCTGAAAACGGATTGAACGGTTTTATCCGTTGTCAGCAATGCGGTGTACACGTTCATATCGTATTAAAAAATAGCACCGTTTTTATGGAAAGAAAGCGGTAGGAAATGAAAACACCTGTCGAGGGTGCATATGCTCTTTCGCCAGTGCCGAGGCTATATTTGAAAGGATGCCGACCAGCGAAAAATCAAGCGTACCGCAGACGCGGAAGGCGCGCCAGCCTTTTTCGCAGGCGATCGTATCCGCGGGAATATCTTCTTCAGGGCAGACAAGCGAACATTCCTCGTCTGTCTTTGCCGCAAAATAAAATTCCCGATCCGGATCGATCTGCGAAAAATCGGGGACTTTGCAGATGATATGCACCCCAAAAGTTGGACAGCTTTTGGAGGTGCATATTTTTATGTCAAGGAAAAAGAGATTCAACACAAAGTACTCGCCAGAGTTTAAGTTACGTGAAAACCGTTTAAGTTACAGTGAAACAGCTCGCAAATATGGACTTGTGAAAAACTCTATGGGCGGAGCAATGGAAACTCTGCACAGGTGGGAGCGCATATACTTGGAAGAAGGAGCGGCAGGGTTCATGACAGAACGTCGCGGAAGAAAAAGCACGGGCAGACCGAGGAAACAGCCATTGGATAAGTCTGTGGAAGAAGACTTAATAGCAGAGAACCAAAGGCTGAAAGAAAGGATACAATATCTTGAAGCGGAGAACGAATACATAAAAAAACTGAGCGCCTTAGTTTATGCGGAAGAGCAAAAGAGCGGGAAGAAGCGAAAATAATTGCTGAGCTTTTGCCGCGCAGCACGTTCTACTACCACTTGAAAGCGAGTAAGACAGACAAGTATTTTGCGGACAAGCAGGCAATAAAGGAAGTATTCGAGGGAAACGCGCAAAGGTACGGATACAGGCGCATAACGCTCGAATTGCAGGCAAAAGGCATGACGATTAACCACAAAAAGGTACTGCGGTTAATGAAAATGCTCGGTCTTCACGGTAAAAGACGCAAAAACGAGAGATACCATTCGTATAAAGGCGAGGTAGGTAAAGTTGCGGACAATATATTAAACCGGGATTTCACTGCGGAAAGAGCTTTTGAAAAACTCGCTACGGATGTGACTCAGCTTAAAGTCAGAGATACAAAGATATATCTCTCTCCAATAATGGATTTGTACAACAATGAGATCATGTCATACTCAGTATCCCTTCACCCCGACCTTGCACAGATAAGGGAAATGCTGGACGGACTTAGCAGGAAACTGCCACAAGGCGCAACGCCTATACTACACTCCGACCAAGGCTGGCAATACCAACACGCGGAATACCAAAGGTATCTCAAAGAACATAACATTGTGCAGAGCATGTCGCGCAAGGGCAACTGTATGGACAATGGCGCGATGGAATGTTTCTTTGGAAGATTGAAGGTAGAAATGTTCTACGGAGAGAAGTTTGCAAGCGTGGAAGACTTCATACAAAAGTTGCATGAATACATATATTACTGGAACAACGAGAGAATTTCTCTCAAACTAAAAGGAATGAGTCCGGTACAATACCGAACTCATCACCAAACAATTTAATTAAATTTTTGTCCAATCTTTGGGGTTCGCTTCAAACTTTCTCCCTTTCTGAAAAGCAATTGCTTTCGGAAACAACTTATCGGCTTATCCCTATTTTTCATAAAAAATTTAAAGTAAATATAAGAGATTTAGAAACGATACAACAGATACTCTCCAAATGTCTCTCTTTACTAAAAAATAATGAAACATAGTTTTACA